>NZ_JBSFNF010000003.1:0-400519 GCF_053586955.1 Nocardia sp. NPDC003726
TGTCCTGTGGGCACTGCTGCGCGACGGCCGCGAATTCAGCTTCGACACGCCGATACCGGTGGCCTCCGCGACTTGACACGGTCATTGAGAGTCCTTCCGAGTTTGCCGACCGCGGGACGCAGTGGGACATCCAGTGCGTCGTAGAGTCCCGGTTCCGCCGCCACCAGCCAGTCGATGGCGCCGACCAGGCGGCCGACGGCCGTGGCGTTTCCGCCCGCGGAGCGATTGCCGTCGTCGTCGGTCGCCTCGACGGTGACTTCGATGCGCGGGTGGCCCTCGATGATCACCCGGTGTGCCCCCGCGCCGCCGTCGGCGGGTGCGGGCCAGTCCGGCGCGCAGGACGGATGGATGCGGGTGACGTGCTCGACGATCAGCCTCGGCTGCCCCGCGACGATGCCCTGCACCTCGAACCGCACGGCGCCCTGGGTGCCGGCAGCGAACTGCCCCATGGAGGTCGTGGTCACGGTGGTGTCCAGGGCGCGCCGGTCCAGCGTCTCGCGGATCTCGTCGAGTTCGACGCCGAGCGCCCGTGCCATCAGCCGAATCTGCCCGCCCCACACCATGGTCGGCACCGACGGCGCGAGCATCGGCGGCTGGTAGTCCATCGACTGGCCCATGCCGACCAGGTAGCGCACCGAATCGGGCTGGTCGTAGGTGGAGTAGTCGAAGATCTCCTGGCAGCGGATCGCCTCTACCGTGCTGCCGAGCCCGCTGATCAGCAGTGGCAGCACGTCGTTGCCCCAACCGGGATCGATGCCGGAGACGAACAGCGATCCGCCGCCCTCGGCGATCGCTGCCAGCACCGGGTCGCGCACCTGCGGCGGTGCGTTGCGCGGATCGTAGAGGGCGTAGAGAGCGGGCGTGACGACCACCGCGCCGGCGCGCAGCGCGCGCACGATATCGGCGAGCGCCTCGTCGGGCCGGATGTCGCCGGACGCCGCGTAGACCACCGCGCCGGGGCGCGCGCCGAGAACGCCGTCGATGTCGCTGTCGGCGGCGACGCCGAGTTCCCGCCCGAGTCCGGCGAGTTCGCCCGCGTCGCGCCCGATCTTCGCGGGATCGCGCACCAGCACCCCGGTCAATCGCAGCGCGGGGTGAGCGTCGACGGCCCGGATGGCCGCCCGGCCGACGTTGCCGGTTCCCCAGACCACCGTGGAGATCATCGATCGAGCGTAGCAAGCGCTTGGTCGGCTGATCGGCGTTCCGGAAAAGCGGTCCCGTGCCCCGCCGGCACGCGCCGCTCGATTCCGTGCGGACGGTCCACGCCCCACTGCGCACCATTGGGAAATAGCGCGAACTCCCCGGTAGCGTTGGGGCTCGGGGCATTACCTACCGCCTCGGGATTGCGGCGCGGTTCCGGTTGGCGGCGAGTACGGTATACCCCGCCGCCCGGCGCGGGGGCGGCGGTCGGGATCGGGTGGAAAGGCAGGCGCGCGACAGTGAACGAGCGGTATTCGTCGTGGGCTGCCCGGAATACGCCCGAAGAGCTGCCGCTGGCCGCGCGTTATCAGAGCGCGGATCCGATCCGCTGGCACGGCAGCATGGTCTACCCGATGTACACCGAGCAGGTCGGCCCCGCGCCCACCACCGTCACCTTGACGATGATCTCCGCCGCACCGCCCGCCGGACTGCGCGGGCTCGGCATGGGACTCTCGGTCGTCGACGGCTATCTGGACCTGCACGGACGCTCGCTCGCCGGAGTCGACGCGTGGAGCGACGCGCTCGCCGCGGGCGTCAGCTTCGACGTCACGCCCACCGCGCCGGTGACCCTGGTGACCCTGACACCGGTCTGGGTGGACGAATTCGGCACGCAGAAGTCGTGGGCAGGCAACTACGGGATCGTCGTCGAACACCGGCCCAACGGTCACGTCGTGTTGTGGTGCAGCATCGGCGAGGGGCCGCCCAACTTCGCAAACCTGGTCGTGGAATTGTCCACCGCTCCCACGCCCGTCGCACCGCAGCCGCCCGCGACCGCCGCGCCGATCGGCACGAACCCGCCCACTGCGCATCCGGTCTCGTCGGCGGGCCCGCCCACCCTGCCGACCATGCCGGTTCCGCGTATCGACGCCGCGAGCCTACCCAGGGCTCGTGCCGAACGGCCCGCCGCGGATCCGTCCGCGGCCGTCGGTGGCGGTCAGGGCAAAACGACGCAGCACGCCCCGCCGCGCCGCGCCGGTAGTCTCTTCGTGAATTTGCAGTCGTCCCGCGCCGCACGCTCCACTCCGGAAACTCCGCATCCTGCTCCCGGCACCCGGACCCGGGACGGCGCGCACCCGGCGCCGAGTTCGCCCGCCGAGGAATTCGTGGCCAGCGCCGCGCACAGCGGGCACGATTCCCGCGCCGGTGACATCGCACCCGAAGCGAATGGCGGGTTCCCGTCGCCCGGATCGCAGCCGCGGGCCGAGATCTCCGCCCAGCATCTCGATCCCCGCCCCAGGACGGCGCCCGAACGGCCCGCGGCGGACTCGTACGGAACCTTCGGACCGCCGGTCGCGCACACGTATCCGCCCGAGGACCCGGCACGCTCCAGTACCGGCCGGCTGCTCGGCACTACGCACCCCGCATCGAGTGCTCCCCTCCCGGTGAACGGCCCGGGCACCGCATCCAGCCCGATCGTCGCGAACCCCTTGACCGCGGACCCGTACCGCGCGCTCGATGCCATCGGCACGCACACCCGGCCTCAGGCGGAACCTCCGCTTCCTCGATCCGGGTCCGTGCCGGTAGGCCCGCAAGCTACTCGAACTGTTCCGGGCCCCGCCGCGATTCCCCCGGCGGCGGACGGTCCGCGCTCCGCGTCGGGCGCGCAGGTCGCGAATTCGCGCGCCGCGCCGGAGCCGTATCGCGCCTTCGACCTCGCGGGCACGCACACCCCGCCCCCGGCGCAGACTCCGCCGTCGGATTCGGAGCCGAATCACACGGCGAGTGCATCGAACCTATCCGCCGGTGCACAAGTATCGCCGGCGCCACCCGCGGCTCGAGAACCCGTCCCTGAGGTGGACACGGCGGTCACCACCGGCAGCCCCGCGGCGAGTGCGCCGAGTACCGGAGCCCTCGATACCGCGTCGGCGCCGGAAGGAATTGCGCAATCCGCCGAACGCCCCGCCGCCCCGGCCGACGCGCCCACGCCTACCGGTGAGTCCGGGCAATCGGGCGACCCGGGCTATCGCGGGGCGCTCTACGACCTCGGTGTCGCGATGTACCGCCGCGGCGAGGAAGAGCAGGCGTGCGGGCTGTGGACGCAGGCCTCCGATGCCGGGCACGCCGGCGCCGCGTACGAACTCGGCATGGTACGGCTACGGCGCGGCGATCCCGTCGGGGCCGAATCCTGGTGGCGCACCGCTGCCGACCGCCGGGAGCCGCGCGCCATCGCCGAACTCGCCGATCTGCTCGACCAACTCGGCAAGCACGCGGAGGCCAAGTCGTGGCGGGTCTACGCCGCCGAGCAGCGAGACCAGGATGTGGTGGGTCAGTCGGCGGCGCGCTGACCCCGATCCGAAAACAAGTGGCGGGCAACCGCGCGGACGTCATACGGTGCCGGACATGTGCGGTAGTCCCGGGATGAGCGGAGCGTACGCGGTCGGCGCGTATTACATCCGGCTGCGTACGGGGGCTCGGGCTCTGCCGGCGCACCGTAGCGCTCCGATCATCTCCTGATCCCTTCGAGCGCGATGCATGCCTGCGACCGATAGCGGTCGCGGGATTCTTCGTGCCCTGGCATGGGTCCGGGCGAATCGACCTTTCCGATTCGACCACTACTCCGTTCGGAGGACACCCATGTCCCGCCATCGCTCCCTTTCGCGCGCCCACGGCGGCGAGAGCCACCCGGCGACCACGCGAAAGCGGCTGTCGCAGAACTTCCTCACCGACGCGCGCGCCGCCCGGCTGATCGTGCGCGCCTCCGGCGTCGCCGCCGGTGACCTCGTCCTCGAAGCCGGACCCGGTGACGGCATGCTGACCAGGCAATTACTGGGCGCGGGCAGCCGGGTCCGCGCCTACGAGAAGGATCGCCGCTACGTGGCGCTACTGCGCCGCCGATACGCGGACGAGCCGCGAATCCGGTTGTACCACCGCGATTTCCGCACTGTGCGCCCGCCGCGGGAGCCGTTCGCGGTCGTGGCCAACGTGCCGTTCGCCGTCACGACCGACATCGTGCGCTGGTGCCTGGCCGCCGACGGGCTCACCTCCGCGACTCTGCTCACCCAGCTCGAATTCGCCCGCAAGCACTCCGGCCACTACGGCCGGTGGACCAAGCTCACCGTGACCTATTGGCCCACGACCGCGATCGAACTCGGGGCGCGCGTCGGCAGGCGCAGCTTCCACCCGGTTCCCGGCGTCGATGCCGCCATCCTGCGATTTCGCACCCGGCCTTCGCCGCTGCTGCCACGCGAGCAGCTCGGCGCTTACCGCAGGCTGGTCGAGCTGGGATTCTCGGGGGTCGGAGGCAGCGTGGCCGCGTCGTTGCGGCGGGAGTTTTCCGCGCGTGCGGTGCGCAGCGCCTGCGGGGCGGCCGGGATATCGCTCGACCAGCCGGTCGGGCTGGTCGCCCCGGATCGCTGGGTCGCGCTGTTCCGCGCGCTGCCCGCCTGAGGAGAACCAACCCGCTACACGAACGTATCGGATACATTCATGCATCGAGACGAGGACAGGAGCAGCGTGACCAACTTCGGCGACTACCAGAACGAGATCTACTTCCAAGGGCTCGGGGGCGTGCTGCCCGATTTCCCCATGACGTACGCCGACCTGGAAGCCAAGGCACAGGCGGCGCTGCCACCGGGCATCTGGTCGTATGTCGCGGGCGGAGCGGGCGACGAACTCACCCAGCGTGCCAATGTGACGGCCTTCGAGAAACTGGGCCTGATCCCCCGCATGCTGCGCGCGAGCAAGACACGCGACCTTTCGATCGAGTTGTTCGGCATGACGCTGCCGACGCCGATCTTCCTGGCCCCGGTCGGTGTGATCGGAATTTGCGCCCAGGACGGGCACGGCGACATCGCCACCGCCAAGGCCGCGGCGCGCACGGGCGTGCCGATGATCGCCTCCACCCTCACCGTCGACCCGCTGGAGCAGGTGGCGGCGGAGTTCGGCGACACCCCCGGGATGTTCCAGCTCTACACCCCCACCGATCGGGATCTCGCGCAGAGCTTGGTGCAGCGGGCGGAGGCGGCGGGATTCAAGGCCATCGTGGTCACCTTGGACACCTGGGTGCCGGGCTGGCGTCCGCGCGATCTGTCCGTGTCCAACTTCCCCCAGCTGCGCGGCCACTGCCTGGCCAACTATTTCAGCGATCCGGTCTTCCGAGCCCTGCTGCCGAGCCCGCCCGAACAGGATCCCAAAACCGCCATCCTGACCTGGATCTCGCTCTTCGGCAATCCGTTGACCTGGGACGACCTGGCGTGGCTCCGGTCGCTGACCGATCTGCCGCTGGTCCTCAAGGGCATCTGCCATCCCGACGACGCGCGGCGCGCCAAGGACGCGGGCGTCGACGGCATCTACTGCTCCAATCACGGCGGCAGACAGGCCAACGGCGGCATCCCGGCGATCGAGCATCTGCCGGAGGTGGCGGCGGCCGCCGACGGCCTGCCGGTGCTGTTCGACTCCGGCGTCCGCACCGGCGCCGACATCGTCAAAGCGCTTGCGCTCGGCGCCACGGCCGTCGGCATCGGCCGCCCCTACCCCTACGGCCTGGCCCTCGGCGGTGTCGACGGCCTCGTGCACGTGGTGCGTTCGCTGCTCGCCGAAGCCGATCTGCTGATGGCGGTGGACGGCTACCCGACGATCGCCGACCTCGGCCCGGAAGCGATCCGGCGGCTGGCCTGAGCAACGGAGAACCCGCGAAAACGCCTCGTGCGGCCCGCCCCACGGAAGGGAGCGGGCCGCACGAGCGAGGCGGTCGGCGGATCAGGCCGACAGCGGCGTGAAGTCGCGGCTGCCGATGTACTCCGGTCGCGGCGCGGGCGCGGCGAACGGCTCGACCAGCGTGTTGTGCACGCTGTTGAACACTACGAAGATGTTCGAGCGCGGGAACGGCGTGATGTTGTTCGACGATCCGTGCATCAGGTTGGAGTCGAACAGCAGCGCCGAGCCGGCCCGGCCGGTGAACTGACTGATCCCGTACCGGTTCGCGAGGGCGGTGATGTCGTCGGTCGTCGGTACGCCGATCTCCTGTTCCTGCAACGACTCCCGGTAGTGCTCGGCCGGAGTGCTGCCCAGGCACGGCACGAAGGTGTGGTGCGAGCCCGGCATCACCATGAGACTGCCGTTGATCGGATAGTTGTCGGTCAGCGCGATCGACAGGCTCACCGCGCGCGGCGCCGGCATGCCGTCCTCGGCATGCCAGGTCTCGAAATCGGAGTGCCAGTAGAAACCGGCGCCGCGGAAGCCGGGCATGTAGTTCACCCGGCTCTGGTGCACGTACACCGGCGACCCCAGCACCTGCTCGGCCAGCCCGAGCACCCGCGGCTGACGCACCAGTTCGGCGACCGCCTCGCTCAGCTTGTGCACCTCGAAGACCGAACGCACCCGGTTCGACGACTTCTCCACGATGACACGGTCGTCGTCGCGCAGTGCCGGATCGTTCGCAAGCCTGCCGATCTCCTCGCTGTACTCGGCCACTTCCGCGGGAGTGAGCAGCTGATCCAGGATGGCGAACCCGTCGGCGTCGAACGACGCCAACTCGGGGCTCTCGATCTCCCCCCACACCGCGGGGTCGGCCCGTTCCAAGTGCGGAGCGGGCGCGCCGAGACGGGTCGGGTAGCGATCGTAGCGAGCCGTCTCGGGCGGTGTTTCGATGTGCTGCAGAACCATAGGTGTGCTCAACCTCCGATCGTCGCGGTGACCAGCGGGTAGACGCCGTTGCTGTCGTGAACCTCCTGCCCGGTGACCGGCGGGTTGAACACGCACATCATCCGCATCCTGGTGCGCGCCTCCAAGCGGTGCCGCTCGTGTCCGTCGAGCAGGTACATCGAGCCGGGCCCGAGTTCGTAGGTGACGTCGTTGTCCAGATCGGTGAGCGTGCCCTCGCCCTCGATGAGCCACACGGCCTCCACATGGTGCACGTAATGGAACACGTGCACCGTCCCGGCGTCGATGGTCGTCTCGTGGAAGGAGAAGCCGACGCCATCGCCCCCGAGGACGATGCGCTTGCTGCGCCAGCCTTCGCCCGCCACGTCGCGCTCGGTATCGGTGATCTCCGCGGTGGTGCGCACGATCATGCCAGCGCCCCCATCCCGCCGCACACCGACTCGACCGCGCCGGTGAGGATCTGCAGGCCCTGGTCGAGTTCGTCGTCGGTGACCGTCAACGGCGGCAGCAGCTTCACCACCTCGTCGGTCGAGCCGGAGGTCTCCACCAGCAGCCCGCGCTCGAAGGCGATCTGGCAGACCTTGCCCGCCTGCGAGGGATCATCGAACACCACGCCCTGCACCAAGCCGCGGCCACGGGTCGAGACGCCCGGGAAGTACTCGGCCAGTTCGCCCAGAGCGCGTGCGACCTTCTCACCCTTGGCCCGCGTCGCCGTCTGCAACGTGTCGTCGGACCAGTAGTGGCGCAGCGCGGTCGTCGCGGTGACGAACGCGGGGTTGTTGCCGCGGAAGGTTCCGTTGTGCTCGCCCGGCGACCATTCGTCCAGTTCCGGCTTGAACAGCACCAGCGCCATGGGCAGCCCGTAACCGCCGATCGACTTCGACAGCGTCACGATGTCGGGCGTGATGCCCGCGATCTCGAAGGAGAAGAACGGTCCGGTGCGGCCGCAGCCCATCTGCACGTCGTCGACGATCAGCAGGATCTCCCGCTCCGCGCACAGGCCGGCGAGGTGGCGCAGCCACTCGGCGCGGGCGACGTTGACGCCGCCTTCGCCCTGCACCGTCTCCACGATCACCGCGGCGGGACGGTCGAAGCCGGAGGAGGTGTCGTCGAGCACCTTCTCCATCCACTGGAAGTCGGCGGTGGTGCCGTCGAAGTAGCCGTCGTAGGGCATGTGCGCGGCGTGCACCAACGGCACACCGGCCCCCGCGCGCTTGGCGGCGTTGCCGGTGACCGACAGCGCGCCGAGGGTCATGCCGTGGAAAGCGTTGGTGAAGCTGACGATGGTCTCGCGACCGGTGACCTTACGGGCCAGCTTGAGCGCGGCCTCCACCGCGTTCGCACCGGTCGGTCCGGGGAATTGGACCTTGTAGTCCAGGCTGCGCGGGGTGAAGAGCGTGTCGCGCAGCGTCTCCAGCAGTTCCCGCTTGGCTCCGGTCGACATGTCCAGGCCGTGGGTGATGCCGTCGCTGGCGATGTACTCCAGCAGCGCGCTCTTGAGCACGTCGTTGTTGTGGCCGTAGTTCAGCGCGCCCGCGCCCGCGAAGAAGTCGAGGTAGTCCTTGCCTTCCTCGTCGCGCAGCCAGCTGCCCTTCGCGGTGGTGAACACGGTGGGCCAGGCGCGGCAGTAACCGCGCACGTTCGACTCCAGACTCTCGAAAACGGTGGTGTCCGCGTTGATCATCGGTGATCCTCCTCGGTGGTGCGGGCGGTCGGGGCGATGCGATACAGGTCTTCGGGTGCGTGGCTGTCGGGGAAGACGCCCGCGTCGAACAACGGGCGCTTGTGCACTTCGGCGCCGCGCGTCGCGGCCACCGACGTGAACAGCGCGACGGAACCGGCGTTGTCCGGCGAGATGGTCGTTTCGAGTACCGAAACCCCCTGAGCGGCAACACTGTTGAGCAACGTATTGAGTAGCTGGGCACCGATGCCGCGGCCGCGCAGCGCGCGGTCCACCGCGATCTGCCAGACGAAGACGGTGTCGGGCGCCTGCGGACGGACGAATCCGATCACGTATCCCACGACGCGCCCGTCCGACTCGGCGACCACCGAGGTGCCGGCGAAATCTCGGCACCACAGCAGGTACGCGTAGCTCGAATTGACGTCGAGCACCGCGGAATCCTTGGCGATCCGCCACATCTGAGCGCCGTCGGCCAAGCGAGGCGTGCGCAGGACCACGGCCGGTCCGGCCCCTTTCCGAGCCGGGGCGGCCCGGAGAGCGGCCGCGGCATTGCCGACGCGCGATCGCTCGATCTCCGCTGGGGACAGGGTTGGCGATGACATACAACTCCCTCGTCTGATCAGCACTACTTATCCAGGCTCGCCAAGCCACTTTGAGGTGAACCTGTCGAGTTCTTTACGGTCGTATTACGGATGGATGTCGCCGAGCCGGGGCAGGCGCACGACGAATCGCGCGCCGCCGCCGGGACGGTCGGTGCAGCGCACCCGGCCACCGTGCGTGGCGACCGTCTCGGCGACCAGCGCCAAGCCGATCCCCGTCCCGTCCGGTGAACGGCGCCCGCTGCGGGCGGTGGCGAATCGTTCGAAGATGCGCTCGCGGTCCGCGGCGGGCACACCGGGGCCCGCGTCGTCGACGGTGAGCACCGCGTCGGTGCCGTCGCGATCGACGGTGACCGCGACCACGCCGCCGCCGTGCCGGTCGGCGTTGTGCAGCAGGTTGGCCACCGCGCGCTCCAGCTCCACCTTGCGGCCGCGCACGGTGACGTCCTGACGCACCGTGAGCAGTTCGGCCGGATAGCGGCGGTCGGCGAGGGTGTGGACCAGCAGGTCGCGCACCGACAGCGGCTCGGCGTCACCGTGGTGCATGCCCGCTTCCACCCGCGCCAGGGCGAGCAGATCGTCCAGCAGCTTGCGCAGGTGCTCGACCTCGGCGGTGACCAGTCCCAGCGCCCGCTGCGAGCGTTCCGGCAGATCGCCCCGGTGCCGGTTGAGCACGCCGACGCCGGCCATCAGGGTGGTCAGCGGCGTGCGCAGCTCGTGGCTGACGTCGCCGAAGAGCCGGTGTTCGCGCTCGATGCGTCGTTGCAGCGAGTCGACCATGGTGTTGAACGACTCGACGGTGATCGCCAGATCCTGGTCCCCGGTCGCGGGCAGCCGCTGGTCGAGGTCGCCGGAGGCGATTCGCGCCGCGGTGCCCGCGAGCTGGTGCAGCGGCGTCAGCACCCGCCTGCTCGCCCACCAGCCGACCGCGGCGCCGATCGAGGTGACCACGACGGCGCAGCAGATGAGCACGTTGCGCAGCAGATCCAGATCGGCGTTGAGATCTCCCGGCGACTCGCTACCCGCGTGCGTTCGCTGCCCTTCCAGGTAGCCGCGGCTGATCACGAAGACCGAAACGACCAGGACCAGCGACATCAGCGCGGCGATGGTCGCGAAGGCGGCGGTCACCCTGGCGCGGAGGCTCCAGGCGTTCGGATTCCAGCGTTCGGCGTCGAGGCAGCGCTCAGCGGCGCACATCGAGGCGATAGCCGAGCCCACGCACCGTCACCACGACGCGCGGATCGGACGGATCCCGCTCGATCTTCGTGCGCAAGCGGCGCATGTGCACGTCCACGATGCGCTCGTCGCCGAAAAAGCCACGGTCCCATACCCGTTCGAGCAACACCGTCCGGCTGAGCACACGGCCTGGCGTCTCGGCCAGCTCACACAGCAGCCGGAACTCGGTGAGCGTGAGCCGGATCTCCTCGTCGCCGCGGCGCACCACCCCGCTGTCGCGGGCCAGGATCAGCGGCGCCGTGTCGTCGGCCTCGAGCACCATCTCTTGTGGCGTCTCCCGCTCGGCGGTCAGCCGGGCGCGGCGGCGCACGGCGCGCATGCGCGCGGTGATCTCCTTGATCTCGAACGGCTTGGTCACGAAATCGTCGGCGCCCGCTTCCAGCGCGGCCACCACGTCGTGGGTGTCGTCGCGAGCGCTGACCACGATGATCGGGACGTCATGGTCGCGGCGGATCTCCCGGATACATTCGAATCCGTCCATGCCGCCGAGCATCAGATCGACGATCATCACATCGGGAACACCATTGCTGCGCAGATGAGTGAGCGCGTCCTCGGCTTCCTCCGCCTCGTCGACGTCGTATCCCTCGTCTTCCATAGCGAGCCGTAACGCACCACGGACCCGGTCGTCGTCTTCCACGATCATCAGGTTTGCGCTCAAGACCTTATCCCTTGCAGACATGCGCAAGCGCGTCACGATGCGGACAACCGCATCCCCATACCGACGCGACTTTCCGCTTTTCGAGCAACCTTTGCTCGGCTACGAGTACCCCTGAGCCCGGCCGGTAAACATCCGGCAGACCGAGACGGGGCCTCGTGGTCGTTCCATCGACGCTATGCGGCCGCCCGATTCCGGCAGCATCGGGGCGGCAGCGCAGTTCGTCTTCCGCGCGCCATCGCATTACACGGAGAACGATTTCGATCGTGAAAGTCGCACGCCAACAGCCTATTTCGAAGGCCCGATCCTGACGGTCCGCACCGGAGCTAACCGCAGGCGCGGCAACGGGACTCGCAAGGCATTCATGTCGTGCGTCACATCGCTTCCGCTGCGCCGTTCACGAACGCGCGGCCGTGACCGGTCTCACGGCCGCGCCAGCGCCCGACCGGCTATCGCGGCGGCTCCAAACGGTTGAAGTTGCTCGGCGGATCCTCGGCATCGCGCTCCACATACCAGAAGCGCAGTTTTCTGGCATCGAACGTGGCGAACCACTCGTCCCACCCCACCCGGCGCAGCACGGCGCCCCCGTAGCCGGGAAAGTCGAATCGCAACACCCCCAGCCGCCCGTCCTGCTCGCTGCCCGGCACCGTCGCGGGCCGCGCTCCGCGCTGGGCGGCCCAGCGGCGGATGACGTCGTGGTTCCTGGTGACGGAGATCCCTCGGGACTGCGTCGACGCCCCCGGCCCACCCGGTCCGAACCGCGGATTCCGGGTGCCTGGGCGGCGCTGGTCGGTCATGACGAGCTCCTCGAGCCATCGGCATCTGTTGTCCGGCTCCTGTCTGACTACCCGTTGGCCAGGATCGGCAAACTGGTCGGCCGCACCGGCGCCGGGCGCGGACCGGTTGGCCCCGTGATCGGTGGGTAACCGGCCGATGATCGGCTGGTCGAGCGCGGTCGCCGACTTCGCGCGAGCCGGTCACCCGAACGAGGAGGAGTTCGCATGTCCACCGACAGCGCGGCACAACCGGTCCCGCCCACGCCCGAGCCGGATCCTGTTCCGCCGATCCCGGAACCCGATCCCGTGCCGCCGATTCCCGATCCCGACCCCATTCCGGAGCCGAGTCCCGTTCCGCCGGAACCCGATCCGTCTCCGCTGCCGCCGGTGCCCGGTCCCGCGCCGCGTCCGCCGGGCCCCGGCCCCACGCCGACCCCGCCGGTGCCGGATCCCGGCCGTCCCTCGCCGGACCCCGGTCTCCCGGGACCGTCACCGGACCCGGCTCCGCCGAATCCGGTGTAGCGGGTCTGCGCTCAGTCGCGCAGCGCCTGCTCGCGCAGCGAAGTCAGGGTCCGGGAAAGAATGCGCGAGACGTGCATCTGCGAGACCCCGAGCCGCTCGGCGATCTGGTTCTGGGTCAGCGACTCGAAGAATCGCATCGTCAGCACCTGACGCTCGCGTTCGGGAAGCTCGCCGAGCAGCGGCCCGACCGCCATCACGTCCTCGACCAGGTGATAGGAGGGCTCCTCGGCGCCGAGGCTGTCCAGGAGCGGCTGCGCGGCGCTCTCGGCGTCCTCGCCGGTGGCCGCGTCGATGGACGAGGACTGGTAGGCGTTGCCCGCGATCAGCGCTTGGGTCACCTCCACCAGGTCGACGTCCAGCTCCGCCGCGATCTCCCTGGCGCGCGGCATCCGGCCCAGTCGCTGCGACAGCGCCTCGACGGTCGGACCGATGCTCAGCTGGATCTCCTTGGTGCGGCGCGGCACCCGCACGGCCCAGGTGTTGTCCCGGAAGTGCCGCCGGACCTCGCCCATGATCGTCGGCACGGCGAAGGACAGGAACGACGACCCGCGCGTGACGTCGAAACGGTCGGCTGCCTGCACCAGCCCGAGGCGGGCGACCTGCAGCAGGTCGTCGAAGTTCTCGCCGCGGCCGGCGAACTTGCGCGCGATGTGCTCGGCCAGCGGCAGGCATCGTTCGATCAGTTCCCGACGCAACGGCTCGCGGCGCGCATCGCCGGGGTCCAGCGCGGCGATCTTCTCGAACAGCGGCTCGATGTTGTCGTAGGTGTCCCCGCGCGACCTCGGTTCACCCGCCATTCGGGGCACCTCGCACCCAGCTGAAGTCGATCACCGTCGGATACCCGCCGAGCACGCTGTCGTAGGAGCCCTGCGCGGCCGCGATCGAGTCGGTCAGCGTGCGCACGATGTGCCAGCCGAGCCCGGCGTGCCCGAGCACCGACTCGGTGACCGCCACCGACGAGACGTGCACGAACATCTTGCCGTCGTCGTAGCTGAACTCGCAGTCGATCGTCGAGCCGGGGGCGGCGTCGATGATGAGCGAGGTCGCCACCTCGTCCAGCGCGAGCCGGATGTCGGTCACCTCGTCCAAGGCGAAGTCCGCGATGAGGGCGACCGTCTCGGCGAGCGCGCGCAGCATGGTCAGCTGTTCCAGCCGGGCGGGCACCCGCACACCGACTGTCGTCGTGTCCGTCGAGGATCGGGAAGTCGACTCCCCCATTGGCCCATCACCACCTTGTCCTCACAGCCACTCCACTGTGGCCTGCGTACCGCACACCCTGGCGCCACGGACTGTGGAGCGGAAATATCGCCACGTTCCTCGTTCGGGGACGTACCCGCCGCGCTGGGATCGAAACGCCGGTCAGGCGTCGTCGATGCGCTCGTGAGCGGTGAGCAGCAGATGATCGAATTCGGTTCGCAGCCCTGCCGTCACGCCGGCCAGACCGGGGAGATCGGCGACCAGCCGCGCGGCCAATTCACGCAGTTTGACATTGGTTTCCTGCGATCGCCAGCTCAGTACCCGGAACGCCTGTTCGGGGCCGACGCCATAGATCAGCATGAGCGCGCCCTTCGCCTGCTCGATCACCGCGCGGGCCGCGTACAGCTCGGGCAGGGCGTCGTCCAGCGTTTCCTGCCGGTGCTCTGCGAGGGTGTCGGTGACGTCGATGTAGTAGCCGGAGGTGCCAACCACCAGCCCGGTGTCATCGATCATCCGGTCGGCGACCAGGATCACGTGGTGCACGGCGCCTGCGGTGTCGATGATGCGGTGGCGACTGGAGAACGGTTCCGCGTCGGCGATCGACCGCGCCAAGGCGCTGGCCACCGCTTCGCGATCGTCGGGGTGTTTGTGCTCGAGCAACAACTCCGTCGTCGGGGTGACCGCCCCGGGCGCGTAACCGTGCATCGATGCGACTTCGTCCGACCATTCCCACCGCTGGCCGGCGAACCAGAAACGAAAAATGCCGACACTCTGCGGCGTCCCGGTACCGATCACCCGGTCCAGCGCGAAGGCGTTCTCGGGCTGGACCGACCTGCTCTCACTCACTGCTGAAGTATCCGATGCCGGTGCGCCCGGTTTGACCGGATCGGCACGGGTCAGTCACACCGGCGAGCACGGCTTCGTGTGGGCGGCCTTCGGCTCAGGCGTCCAACGCTGTGCGCATGGACGGGTAGCGGGGGAACTGCGACCGTACGCCGGTCACTTCCAGTGCCCGCTCCACTCCCGGCCCGCCCGCGACGATCCGCAGATCCGGACGACCCAACCCCTCGCCGCGCAGCGCGCCGAGGCGCACGGCCGCGCGCAGACTCAGGAATCTCGCCCCGCGCAGATCGATCACGACCGCATCGCACGGTGACTGCAACGCACGCTCGACCGTCTCGAAGAATTCGGCCGACACGGCGGCGTCCAACTCGCCTTCGACCCGGACCACCACACATTCGCGACGGCGGTCCACCCGCTGTGCCCACAACCGGTTGTCCCGACGACGTCCCGGTCCCGAACCATTGAGATGCACGCCGTCGGCGTGGTCCCGTAGCAGAGAAATGGCAGACAAGTCGAACCTCCCGTGTAGGGGGTATCCAGTCCTCCGCGACGGCCGGGGAAGGGCGGCGCGAGCGCGAACCGGTTGCCGTGCCGTCCCATCGACCGGCTGCGCCGAATGCGTCGAACCGGGGTCGGCTGTGATCTCAACCTCCCTACAGTGTGGCACGACCGACCCGTTCCCGACAGCGTTCGGTAGGAGAACGTGACCCGCCGCCGAAGGGCCCGCGACCGGGACGAACCGACCGTTCGGCCCGATATCTGACCGCTGACGTGGGGTTTCATCGGGCGGCCTGCGGGCATATCCCGAACATATTCCCGAACGTCACGCGATGCCGGTCGTAGGGCAACCGCGCGTACTCGCGCGTCCGGATGCTGCCCGCGACGAGAGAACGGAGCACCCGGTGAAGATTGCCATGGTTTCCGAAGACGCCAGCCCGCTCGCCGAGGGCAGCCCCGCGGACGGGGGCGGCCGCGGCGCCTATGTAGCGGAATTGTCGGCGGCGTACGTCCGCCGCGGCCACGACGTGACGGTCTACACCCGGCGCATCAGTCCGCGCGCCCCCGCCGAGCTGCTGGCCGACGGCGGCTATCGCGTCGTCCACGTCCCGGCCGGACCGCCGACTCCCCTGCCGAGCGACCGCACGCTGCCCTACCTCGGCGACTTCGGCACGGTGCTGCGGCGGCACTGGAGCACCGAACGTCCGGACATCGCGCACGCGCACTACTGGAAGTCCGGGCTCGCCGCCGAGCTCGCCTCCCGCGCGCACGGCATCCCGGTGGTGCTGACCTTCCACGGGCTCGGCACCGTGCAGCGGCGTTGCGAGGGTCTCGCCGACCCGAGTCCGCGCTCGCGGATCAGGTTCGAGCGGCTCATCGCGACGCGGGCGGCGCACGTGGTGGCGACCTGCTCCGACGAGGTCGCGGAGCTGGCCAGGATGGGCGTGCCGCGTTTCCGGACCTCGATCGTGCCGCACGGGGTCGATCTCACGACGTTCACCCCGGAGGGCGCCGCCGCCGATCGGCACGCCACGCACCGGTTGCTGGCGGCCGGAGAGCTGGTGCGCCGCAGCGGATTCGACCCCGTGATCCGGGCGCTGCCGCAGCTGCCGGACACCGAGCTGGTTATCGTCGGCGGTCCGGCCGCCGACGACGAGGACGACGCCGAAGGCCGCAGGCTGCGCCGGATCGCGTCGGAACACGGTGTGCGGGAACGGCTCCGGTTGGCCGGCCCGGTGTCGCGGCCGATGCTGCCCCGGCTGTACCGCTCCGCCGACGTCGTGGTCTGCACGCCCTGGTACGAGCCGTTCGGCCGGGTGGCGCTGGAGGCGATGGCCTGCGGGAAGCCGGTGGTCGCCACGGCCGTCGGCGGTCTGCTGGACACCGTGGTCGACGGCGTCACGGGACGATTCGTCGCTCCGCCCGAACCCGATGCCATCGTGCGGGCGGTGCGCCCGCTGCTGGCGGACTCGACGTTGCGCGAAACCTGGGGCGCCGCAGGTTATCAGCGCGCCGCCAGCCGCAGTTCCTGGGATCGGGTCGCGGTCGAGACGCTCAGCGCCTATCACCGCGGCGCTCCCGCGCACGCGGGCGAGGTCGTCTCGTGGGCCCGGTGACCCGGTAGCGCCGGCTCAGTAGTGCTCGGCGCGGACGTCCTCGGACGCGCTGCGCCAGCGCCACGGCGCGATCAGCCAGGTGGACACGAACAGCGCGACGGCGGCGACACCGGTCACGATCGCCGCGGCCACGCCGGTCACGTAGTCGACCACGAGGATCACCGCGCCGATCAGCGCGACACCGAGCAGGGCGACGCCCGCCATCGCGCAGCGGTGGGCCGCCGCGACGACATTGCCGAGCCGGTGCCTGCGGAACAGGATCCGGTGCCAGGACACCGGCGCGATCAGGAACACGGTGGCGCCGAGCACAGCGGCCAACGTCGCCAGATACAGCGCTCGCATGCCCGGTGTCAGCGTGCCGAACGACGCCTGAAACGGCAGGACCAGCAGCGCGCCGAACAGGAATTGCACGCCCGTCTGCACCACGCGCAGTTCCTGGACCAGGCTCCCCCAGTTCCGGTCCAGTCGTTCCAGCTCGGTCTCACCGCGCGCACGGCGGGCCCAGCCGTCGTCCTCACTTCCGGGCACGCGCGGCCTCCTGGCGATTGCGCTTCTTGATCGCCTCGACGAGTTCGCCCTTGGTCATCCGCGAGCGCCCGGTGACCTCCAATCGCCGGGCGATGTCCAGCAGGTGCTCCTTCGACGCGTTGGCGTCGACGCCTTCGGCGGTCTCGCCCCGCGCGTCCGGCCCGTGCTGCCTTGCGCGTTCATCCGACGGACCGCGGCGCGCTTTGGGCTCCCAGTGGTCGCCGACTTTCTCGTAGCTGTGTTTCAGCGCGGCGTAGGCGACACGGTGGGCGCGCTGTTCGTTGCCGTCGTATTGCTCCAGCGCCGCGTCGTGCGCCTCGGCGAAGGTGCGCTGCGCCTTCTCCTCCGACCGTTCCAGCGTGCTCGGCAACTCGGACTTCTTCACCTCGCCGCGCGCTGTCGTCTTGGGCATGTGTCGCTCCCTTCCCTGCTCGCGAGATCGGTCCGAAGTGGTCCGGAAACCCGGGGCGGGGCCACACCGGGCCCTCCGGATATCCGGACGCATACCCGGTGAAACGTCGATTAACCCGGTGTCCGCCGGGTACCACCGCTGCATGGCCGTTACCACCGATCAGCTGCTGCATGCGCTCACCCGCACGGTGAACGCGCTGGCGGCGACAGATATCCGATTCGCGGTGGCGGGCGGCTGCGCGGTCTACGCCCGTGGCGGCCCGGCCTCCCAGCACGACGTCGACATCTTCGTCAAACCCGCCGACAGCGCCCGCGCGATCAACGCGCTGGCTCGTGCGGGCCTGCGGGTGTGCGACCCGCCGGAGAACTGGTTGCGCAAGGTCTACGCCGACGACGTGCTGGTCGATGTCATCCACCGCCCGAACGATCGCGAGGTGACCGACGAACTGCTGGAGCGGGCCACCGAGATGCGGATCGGACCGGCGAAGGCCCCGGTGATCAGCGGCACCGACCTGATGATCGACAAGATGCTCGTCTTCGACGCGCACCGCCTGGATCTCAGCCCGATCCTGCACATCGCGCGCGACCTGCGCGAACAGATCGACTGGGAGGTGGTGCGCGAACAGACCAAGGCCTCGCCCTACGCGCGGGCGTTCATGGGCCTGCTCGACGATCTCGGCATCACCCGCACCGGAAAGGTGGAGTAGATGGAGCAGCCGCAATACCTGGTCGCACGCTTGCGCCGGGCGCTGGCCGAGGATCCCCGCACTGCCGAACTCGGTGTGCAGGTGACCATTCGCGGCGACGTCGTGGTGCTGTGCGGCGAGGTGAGCAGCGAGAACTGCAAGCAGCAGATGGAAACCGTTGTCCGCGAGCAGCTTCCGCACGCGCGCGTCCACAACGACGTCCATGTCACCCGACCCACGGCACCCGTCGAGACCGAGACGCTGGAGCCCGACGTATCCGAAAGGAGTTGAGCCGCATGCGGATAGCCGCCGTCGGTGACGTACATCTCGGCGCGGACTCGCGCGGCCAGTGGCGGCCCGCGCTGGAGGGACTGTCCGAGCGGGCGGATGTGCTGCTGCTGGCGGGCGACCTGACCCGCCACGGCGCCGTCGAGGAGGGCCGGGTCGTCGCGGAGGAGTTCGCCGAGCTGGGGGTGCCGGTCGTCGCTGTTCTCGGTAACCACGACTATCACGGCGACGCCGACCAGGAGATCAGCGCCGTGCTGGCCGACCACGGCATCACGGTGCTGGAGGGCACCTCCGTGACGCTGAACGTCGACGGGAGCACGCTCGGGGTGGCGGGCGCGAAAGGGTTCGGCGGCGGCTTCGCGGGCAAATGCGCGAGCGTCTTCGGTGAACCCCTGATGCGCGAATTCGCCGGACACACCGTGGACGTGGCCGCCGCGCTCGGCGACGCGCTGGCCGATCTGAAGACCGATGTCACCGTCGCGCTCACGCACTACTCCCCGATCAGCGACACCCTGCACGGCGAGCCGAGGGAGATCTATCCCTTCCTCGGCTCCTACCTGCTCGGCGAGGCGATCGATGCGCACGGCGCCGACTTGGCGTTGCACGGTCACGCGCACGCGGGCACCGAGCGCGGCACCACCCCGGGCGGCATCCGGGTGCGCAATGTCGCCCAGCCGGTGATCCGAGCGGCCTACGCGGTCTACGACATGCACCCGGCCGCGGTGTGAGTGCCGCCGGACTCAGAAGTCGGTCGAGATCGCTTCCACCGTGCTGCCCGACTGGGCGTTCTCGACGGTGGTGGCGACGTCGGCCTGCGCGATGATGCCGACCAGCCTGCCGTTCTCCAGCACCGGCACCCGGCGCACCTGATGCTGCGACATCACCGACATCACCTTGCGTACGTCGTCATCGGCTTCGACGGTGACCAATTCGCCCCCGAGTTCGCCCGCGTCGACGCCGAGCGGGTCCTTACGCTGGGCGATCACTTTCACGACGATGTCGCGATCGGTGAGCATTCCTTTCAGCTTGTCGTCCTCACCGCAGATGGGCAGAGCGCCGACGTTCAACTCCGCCATGCGCTGCGCGGCCGCGACCACCGTGTCGCTGGAGCGAACGCACTCCACGTTCGGGGTCATGATCTCCCGTGCTGTTGTCATCGGGATCCTCCTGGAACTTCTCGCGGGTACGAGCGGCCGGGAACGGGGCCGCTCGCTGAGGTGCTACCCCCGTTTCGGACGCCATAACGCGGGCATTCGACCGGTACGGCCGCCCAGGACGGCCCGCGTCGAACACCGCGGGCCACGGGCTGCCCGCGCACCGAAATCGTTGCCGCTCAGCAGAAAGGACATCCGATGCTGCCAGCACCGAACGAGCCGACCGCGGGATCCGGCCCCGGAGAGCAGCACACGCCCCGGACCCACGGGTTCCCGGACGACACCCGCACCATTCGGACACATGCCGGAGAATCCATCGAGGACGCCCGCAACTGGCCGGGCATCATCCTGGTCGCCGTCGGGCTCGTGGCCATGGCGCTGACGCTCACCGCAGCCGGGTACGGGTTCGAGGGGTGGGCGGTGGTGGCGGGGATCGTCTGCGGCGTCTGCATCATCGCGGGCGTCTCGGTGATCGTCGCCGAGCACCGCCGGGTCAAGGCACGGGAAGGCAAGCGGCTGCGAGACGCCGCCGGTCACTGATCGAGCGCTCACATCCGCCCGCCGGGAACGCGCCTTCGCACTCCAGGAGAAAGAAAAGATGAGAAACCAGCCCAACCGGCCCTTGGGTCGCTTCACCCTGCTCGCCTGCGCCTTGGCCGCGGGCGCGGCGCTCACCGCCTGTTCGGTCGACGACGGCGATTCGGCGGCGGACACGCCCGCACCCGCGACCGTTTCGATCACCATGCCCGCGCCGAGTAGCCGCCAGGTGCCGAACACCGACCAGATCACCGCGGAAGCGGCGAAGCAACTGTGCGACATGATGGGTGCCGACATCGACACCTGGCGCGGCCAAGGCGCCACGGTGGCCAAAGTGACGTTCAACGGCACGGTGCACAACTGGGCGGCCCGTAACGGCGGGCTCAACGACGTGGTCGTCACCGATCGAGGCACGATCGACACCATCACCACCCAGACCTGCCCCGAGGTGCGCGAACAGGCGCTGCAGGCGCTCGGCGTGCCGGACCTGTCGTCGGCACTGGCGGGGTTCGGCCGATGAGCGCCGCGCGCCGGGTGGGCGTCGCCGTGCTGGCCGCGCTGGCGGTGTGCGCGGCAGGCTGCGGCGACGAGCCGGAGAAGATCGTGAACAAGGGCGGCGACACGCCGTGCAACGAATACGTCGCCCAGGACTCCGACAAACAGCGCATCACCACCGAGAAGTTCCTGGAAGAGGAGCGCGAGGGCAACGAGACGCCCGACGCCAGGACCGTCGACGCCGCGATCGCGGCGATCAAGCTGATGTGCGCGGCGCAGGCCAACCCGGACACCCCGATCCGCAAGGCCGACCTCACCGGCATCTTCGTGCCGAAATGACGGTCTTGCTCGCGCTGCGGGCGCACGGGTTGCGGGAACTGCTGACCGCGGTCCCCGCACTGCGTGCGCTGCGCGACGGGCGTCCGCGGCACCGGCTGGTCCTGGCCGCGCCGGGATGGCTGCGCCCGGTCGTGGAACTGGCCGCGTGCGCCGACGAGTTGCACGCGACGCCGATGGCGGGCGGGTTGCGCTGGAACGCCCCCGCGCCTGCCTTCGCCGTCAATCTGCACGACGCCGGAGCCGAGAGCATACGCGCGCTGCTCGCGACCGACCCGGAAAGCATCATCACGCACCGCCACAAGGACTTTCCCCGTGTACCCGGCCCGCTGTTGGAGCCCGGCCTGCCCGACACGGTGCGGTGGTGCAGGCTGCTGGAATGGGCGGGCATCCCGGCCGACCCGGCTCGACTGGACATCACACCGCCGCCGGAGTGCACCGGCGAGCGCCGCTCCATCGTCGTCTACCCGGGCGGGGCGCCGGCTCGGCGCTGGCCGGCCGACCGCTTCGCGGCGGTGGCCGCGGGCTTGCGCGAGTGGGGAGCGCCGGTGCGGATCGTGGGCAGCGCCGCGGACCGTCCGCTCGCGCGCAGCGTCGCCGAACAGGCCGGTCTCTCCGAGAACGATGTGCTGGCAGGCGAACTCACGCTGCGCCAACTCGCCGTGACGGTGGCCGACGCGTCCTTGGTGCTCAGCGGCGACACCGGCGTCGGGCATCTGGCCACGGCGTTCGGCACGCCGTCGGTGCTGATCTTCGGCCCCGATTCCCCCGCGGTCTGGGGACCGCCCGCGGAACGGGCGGCCCATGTCGCCCTGTGGGCCGGACACCCCGGCGACCCGCGGTCGGACACGCCCGCGCCCGGGCTGGCGATGATCAGCGCCGCCGAAGTGCTCGCCGCCGCCGATCGGCAACTCAGCAACCACGTGCGAGTGTGAGAAGGACGCCGCACGGGCGTTTCACCCCGTCGAGACCGGCTATCTCGGGCATATGACGTCCCTATGGTTGCACGGCGCGCAAGTTCCGGCGCGGTTGCGGTTGACGCCGGGATCGCGCTTCGACACGGTGGTGATCGGCGGCGGGCTCACCGGACTGGTGACCGCACTGCTGCTGGCCGAGAACGGCGTCGAGGTGGCCGTGGTCGAAGGAAGGCGCGTCGGTGCGGGCACCACCGGCGCGACCACCGGCAAAGTCAGCCTGCTGCAGGGGACGCGCGCTCAGCAGATCGCCCGGCACCACTCCGACGACGTCCTGCGCGACTACGTGGCGGCCAATCGCGAAGGGCAGGAATGGCTTCTGCGGTTCTGCGCGGCGCACGGCGTCACCGTCGAGCGGGCCGCGGCGTTGACCTACGCACAGGACGACGACGAATTGTCGGCCGTACGAGCCGAATACGCCGCGACACAGAAGGCGGGCCTGCCCACCGAACTGCTCCGCGAGGTGGACGCCCCTTTCCCGGTGCGCGGCGCGGTGCGCCTGGCCGATCAGGCCCAGCTCGATCCGATGGCGCTGCTGGCCGCGCTCGCGGCCGACGTGGAGTCGCACGGCGCTCCGATCTACGAATCCACCCTCGTGCGCGGCGTACATCACGGCGGCGGCGGTGAACTCGTCGTCGCGACCGAGCACGGCGGTCTCGGTGCGCGCCGGGTGGTGTTGGCCACCGGGACACCGATCCTCGATCGCGGCGGATTCTTCGCCCGCCTCACGCCGCAACGCTCCTACCTGACGGCCTTCCGCTTGGACCGCCCGGCTCCGCGCGATATGTACATCAGCGCGGGCAGCCCGACTCGTTCCCTGCGTCGCGCCCAGGGACCGGACGGCGAGTTGCTGCTGGTGGGCGGCAACGGTCACGTCGTCGGCCGCGGCGGTTCGACCCGGGAGAAGGTGGAGGATCTGGTGAACTGGGCTCACACCTGGTTCCCCGGCGCCGAGCTGACGCACCGCTGGTCGGCTCAGGACTACTCCCCCGTCGGGGAGCTTCCCTATGTCGGTCCGCTGCTGCCGGGGCAGAACGACATCCAGCTGGCCACCGGCTACGCCAAGTGGGGCTTGACCAACGGGGTCGCCGCGGCGATCGCGCTGGCCGGACGCCTCACCGGAGCGACGCCCCGATGGGCGGGCGCGCTGGCGAGCTGGCGTCCGGACGAGTTCAAGGCGCTGCCCGCGGCGACGAAGATCAACGGCGCCGTGGCGCAGAAACTCTCCGCGGGCTGGCTGCGGGTCGCGACCCGCCACGACGGCGCCGCTCCGGCCGAAGGCTGCGGCACCGTACTGCGCGAGGGCTTGCACCCGACGGCGGTGTGCACGGTCGACGGCGTCACCAACCGGGTCTCGGCGGTGTGCCCGCACCTGTACGGCATCCTCGATTGGAACGACGCCGAGCGCACCTGGGACTGCCCACTGCACGGCTCACGCTTCGCCGCCGACGGCACCCTGCTCGAGGGCCCGGCCACCAGCTCGCTGACTCCCCTGCACGTGCCGCGCGACAGCAGGTGAGGGGCGGACGGGCTGCTCAGTCCGCCAGCGGCGTGGCATCGGCGAGGATGCGATCGACCGTCTGCTCGACCGTCAGATCCGACGTGTCCAGCCAGAGCCCGATCCGGGGGGTGTCCTCGCGAAGCACTCGGTCCAATCCCGCGACGGTGAATGCGTCGTAGGCGTCTTTCGCGCGTCCGGCCTCTCGCGCAAGGACCACGTCGGGGCGCGGCGCCAGCACTACGACGTACAGCGGTCGCGTGACGATCAGCTCCGCGGTCCAGGGCAGGAATTCGCCCAAGACGACATCTTGCAGCACCGCTGTGAACCCGGCATCGGCGTAGGCGTCGGCCGTCGCGGCGGCCAGGGTGTGCCGTAGCCGCAGCTGGGCCAGCGCCTCCGGCGAGGGGTCCGCGCTCATCTCCGCGCGCCCGTTCACGACGAACCGCCGGAAGACGTCCCCGCGCACGTGCGCCGAGCGCGGCAGCCGTTCGGCCAGCGCTTGCGCGACGGTGGATTTGCCCGCGGCCTGGATGCCGGTGATCAGATAGACAGCCGATGCCATGACAACGATCATCGCGGCCCGCCGCACGGCCGGTTGCCGCGGCCCCGCCGCGCTCAGTTCGCGGGAGCGCCGGCCCGCTGCGCGACGTAGCGGTTCATCGCCCAGTTCAGTCCGCGCATCGCGACGTTGTACGCGGGCGGGAAATACCGCTGCGCCCAGAAACCCACCCGGATGTCCGGCGAGGTGAACACGAGATAGCGGTTGCGCTGGACACCGCGCACGATGGACCGCGCCGCCGCCTCGGGAGTGACCGCGTGCCGCATGAACAGCGCCATGCCCCGCTGCACCGCCTCGGCCGTCCGATCGACCCCCGCGATGTCGACGCTGTCGACCATGGGGGTGGCCATGGCGCCGGGACACACCAGGCTCACACCGATGCGGTGGCGCGCCAGATCGAAACGCAGCACCTCCGACACCCCGCGCAGGCCGAACTTGCCCGCGCTGTACGGCGCATGCCACGGCAGGCCGAACAGCCCGGCCGCCGAGGACACGTTGACCACGTGACCGCCGCGTCCGGCCGCGATCATCGCGGGAACGAACGCTTCGATCACGTGGATCGGGCCCATGAGGTCGATGTCGATGGTGCGCCGCCACTGCTCGTGGGTCAGCCGGTCGACGGTCCCCCAGGTCGCGATTCCGGCCACGTTCATGACGATGTCGACGCTGCCGACCACCTCGTGCACCTTCGCCGCCAGCGCGACGACCTCCTCGTAGTCGCTGACATCGGCCGCCTCGGCGAGGTGGACGGTCGCGCCTGCGGCGCGTGCGTCGGCCGCGGTCCGCGCCAGGCCGTCGGCGGCGATGTCGGTCAGCACGAGCGAAGCGCCTTCGGCCGCCGCCGCGAGCGCCGTGCTGCGGCCGAGACCGCTGGCCGCGCCGGTGATCAGACAGGTTTTGCCGGCGAACTTCGTCATAGTCGACGACCATACGCAACCATGAACACCGCTGTCTATGGAACCGAAGGGCTCTCCCCGGGAACGGGCGCGAGCGCGACCGTGATGTTGTCGCCGCCGCCGCACCGCAGCGCGAACTCCGCGAGCGCGCGGGCCGCCTCCGCGGGCGGCTTCCCCGCCACCTGCCCGGCCAGCGCGGACGGCGATGGCGAGTAGTTCCACAGTCCGTCGGAGCACAGCAGCAGCACGCCGGGGCCCGAGACGCGCACCGTCCGTACGCAGTTGTCCGCCCACGGCTTCGGCGGGCTGTCGGCCCCGAGCCAGCGGATCAGCGTATGCGCCCGCGGATCGGCCATCGCGGCGCGCTCGTCCATCGCGCCCGCCTCGACCAGCGCCTGCGCCCACGAGTCGTCGACGGTCAAGCGCTCGGCTCGCTCGTCCCCCTGGGTCGATGGCAGCCAGTAGGCACGGCTGTCGCCGACATTGGCCACGGTGATCTCGGTTTCCGCGCCGCGGTGGGCGAGGACGGCGGAGACGTAGGTGCACGAGGGCGCCGGGCCGTCGGGCACGTCCACGTCGCGCACCGCCTGCGCCGCCGCCGCCAGCCCGGCCATGATCGCCTCGGCCGCAGGCTGTCCGGTGGCGAGCGCGGCGGCGGTGGCGCCGACACCGGCCCGCACCGCCGCCCCGGAAGCCACCTGCGGCCGCGACGAGGTCGACACGCCGTCGCTCACCGCGATCACGACGGCCGTATCAACCTCCGCCATCACGTTCGGGAGCACCCCGGCCGCGACGGCGTCCTCGTTGCGCGCGTGGACGATGCCACGATCGGTGAGCACAGCGACCGCGCCGAGATCGGTGTCGAAGCGATCCCGCACCGGCCCGGACCGGCCACACCGCGCGCAGCGTCCGTCGGCGTAGAAGTGGTCACCCCCGCAATCGGCGCACGAGGTCGCCTCGGGACCGGGCAGCGCTACGTATCGATAGCCGAGTTCCGAACCGCAGGACGCGCACCGCTCGCTGTCGAGTCCGACAGCCGAGCATCCGGCGCAGCGTAGGTCGGCGCCTTCGTCGTTCATCGGACGGCTCCCCCGGCCGACGCCGCGGCGGCATGCTCCGGAAGTCGTTGGCCCAACCGTAACCACAGTGGCTCGTTGCTGGTGCGAACTTCCACACCCTCCTCCTTCATCTCCCCGGCAGGCCGACTCCGCTCGCGATAGTACGGGAGCGTTCGGGCCCGGGATTCCCGCGCCGGATCGACCTGCCCGCTGCCCGGCAGCACGATAGCCCACGGTCTGCCCGCGTCCACCGGGCACGGCACGCGGCACCGGGCGGTCGGCACGACAGCAGCGTGCGTCGCTCAGACCGGCTCGGGTGCCCGATACGAGCGCCGCCCCTGCGAGCGGAACGTCTGCGGCGGACGGCCCTGCCAGCGACGAAAGGCCCGGATGAAGGAGGCGGCCTCCGCGTACCCCAGCCGCGCGGCGACCTGTTCTGTGGTCATATCGGTATGCGCGAGCAGCAGCTCCGACATGGTCTGGCGCACCTCGTCCAGCAGCGCCCGGAACGAGGTGCCCTCCTCGTGCAACCGCCGCGACAGCGTGCGCGAACTCATGAACAGCCCGAGGGCGACCGTCGCCTGATCGGGGATCTCCCCCGGAGTGCGGACCAGCCGGTCGCGCACCGACGCCGCGACGCCGGTGCGCGAGCGGCGCCGGTCCAGCACGTCGCGGCACAGTTGCCCGCAGTTGTCCCGCGCGGCGGCGCTCGCCGGTGGCAGCGGCCGGTCCAGCAACCCGCGGTCGAAGACCACCGCGCTGGTCGGCGCGCCGAAAACCGGCACGACGCCGAAGACCTCGCGGTATCGCTTCATGTCGTGCGGGCACGCGTGCCGGAAACTGACGCGCCGCACCGGGACGCCGACGGCGAACAATTCGCGATCGAAGGCGGGCAACCCGGCCAAGGCCGCCTCGGCGAAGAACGCCTTCATCCCGGGCGGGATGCCGGTGTCCTCGAACACCAGCCGCGCTTCGCCGTCGGCTTCCTCGACGGCCAGTCGCCCGCACGGCACCGTGCGACCGACGTAGCGCGACCCCACCTCGATCAGCTCGCGCAGTGTCCGGCTGCCCAGCAGCGCGAGGCGCCACGGCCCGCGCGACCGCGGATCGTGGCGAACCGCCGCGAGACCGAGCCCCGGCTCGTCGCCGAACCGGCCGAGCACCGTGTGCGTGACCCGCAGTTCGTCCTGCACGGTGACCGTGGCGGACGGGTCGCCCAGCTCGGCGGGCGCCAGGGCCGTGCCTGCCAGGCACTCGGCGGCCGTCATGCCCCGCTCCGCGGCGATGCGGACGAGAGCGCGCACGCCGGCGGTACTGCGGAGGAGATCCGGATCGACCATGGCTCGTATCCTCGATGAAGCGGTACTGCGCGGTGTCGGCGCAATGTATCAATCGGGTGTCGCGCGTATCGGCGGTTCGCGCAAATGCCGTCACGACAACCCCTGGCAATCGGCTGTTTTCCCTCGCCGCACCGGTCGCGGTGTCCGGTATCGTGCGAGATCCGCGCACTCAATCCCGCACGGCGATACCGATGGAACGCGCGAAGGCGGGCGCGAGATCCATCAGCTGCGGAATGCTGATCGTGGCGCCGCGCAGACTGTCGAGCCCGTCGGTGATGTCGAGCGCCGTCGCGCCGCGCAGGTCCACCTTCGTCAGGCGGGCATTGCGCAACGAGAGCCGCGCCAGTGCCGAGCCGGGCATCGTGATCTCGGTCAGCGCCGCCTCGGCGAAGTCGCAATCGCGCAGCACGCAGTCGACGAAAGACACCTCGCGCAAGCGGGCGCGGCGGAAGTTGACCGCGTCGAACTTGCAGCCTTCGAACCGGACCCGCCGCAGGTTCGCCCCCGCGAAGTCGACGCCGGACAGCGCGCCGGCGACCATCTCCCCGTCGAGCCATGTCGTGTCGGCCAATTCGGTGCCGACCCAGCGGACGTGGCGCAGCCACACATCGGTGAACCGGCTGTAGCGCAGGGTTCCCCGGGTGAAGGTGTTCGAGACGAACGCCGACTCGTTGAAGCGCGCGTGCGGCACGTCGAGGTCCTCCAGTGCACCGCCGTCCAGCCGGACGCAGTCGTAGTCGCCCTCCGCCTCCAGGTCGCCGTCCAAGGCGGTGAGGTACCGCGCGTAGGGCAGGTCGTCGAGTTCGCGCGCCATGCACTCCTCCAGTTCGGCTCGAGGATCGGTCGGCGCCGAGTATTCCGGTGCGCTGTGACAAGTTCGGGCGCGCAGTGAGGATCACTCGGCGTCGGGCTCGAGCCGGGCGGCGCGGGACAGCAGGTAGCGCTGCTGCGGGATGCTCGTCGTCCGCCGCGCGGCGGTCAGATACGCCTCGCGGGCACGGGCGATGTCGCCGAGCAGCTCCAGCAGGTGCCCGCGCACGGCATGCAGCCGGTGGTCGTCGGCGAGACGGTCGCCGAGGTCCTCCGCCAGCTTCAGCCCCGCCGCGGGTCCAACGGCCATCGCCACCGCGACCGCGTGGTTCAGCGCGATCATCGGATTGTCGGCCGCCGCCAGCAGGCGTTCGTAGAGCAGTGCGATCTGCGGCCAGTCCGTGGCGGCGTAGCTGGGCGCCTCGTCGTGCAGTGCCGCGATCGCGGCCTGCAACTGGTACGGCCCCGGAATCCCCCGTGGCAGTGCGGCGGTGATCAGCGCGATGCCCTCCGCGATCGCATCGGCGTCCCACAGGCCGCGGTCCTGATCCTGCATCGGGATCAACTCGCCGCCGGGGCCCGTGCGCGCGGCGCGGCGGGCGTCGGTGAGCAGCATCAGCGCCAGCAGCCCCGCCACTTCGTTGTCCTCGGGCAGCAGGCGATGCACCAGGCGGGTGAGCCGGATCGCCTCGGCCGACAACTCGACTCGATGCAGACGGGGGCCGGAGGTGGCGGCGTAGCCCTCGGTGAAGATCAGATACAGCACATGCAGCACGGCGGCCAGCCGGTCGGCGCGGTCGGCCGCGGACGGAGGGGCGAACGGCACGCCGCTGGCGGAGATGGCGCGCTTGGCCCGGCCGATGCGTTTGGCCATGGTCGCCTCCGGGACCAGGAAGCACCGGGCGATCTCCGCGGTGGTGAGGCCGCCGACCGCGCGCAGTGTGAGCGCGACCTGCGAAGTGGGAGACAGCGCGGGGTGGCAGCACAGGAACAGCAGGATCAGCGTGTCGTCGGCGTCGCTGGGCTGCCGGTCGGCGGGCGGCGTCAGCCAGTCCTGCGGCAGCATCCACCGGGCCACGGTCTCTTCGCGTCGCCTGCGGGCCTGCTCGGCGCGCAACAGATCGGTGAGCCTGCGCGACGCGACGGTGATCAGCCAGGCCAGCGGCTTGGCCGGGACACCGTCGGCCGGCCACTGCGTCGCCGCGGCGAGCAGCGCCTCCTGCACCGCGTCCTCCGCGGTGTCGAAATGACCGTACCTGCGCACGAGCGCGGCGAGGACCTGCGGCGCCAGCGCGCGCAGCAGGTCCGTCGCCGCGGAATCGGGCACGCGTCGCTCAGCCGAGTTCGGGGGCGGCCTCGGCGATCGGGCGCACATCGGCGTAGACCGATTGGAGCACGTGCGCGGGCGCCGGGCACTTGTTCAGCTCGGAGGCGATTTCGGTGGCGCGGTCGAAGCTCTCGCATTCGACGATCCAGAATCCCGCGAGCACTTCCTGGGTCTCGGCGTAGGGGCCGTCGGTGACGAACGGTTTTCCGTCCTTGACGCCCAGCCTCCTGGTATGCACCGGCTCCACCAGGCCGCGGGTCTCCACGAGTTCGCCCGATTCCTCGAGCCTCTTGTTGAATTCGGTCATGAACTGGGCCATTGCCGCGAATTCTTCGGCGGTCCACGCGGGCTTGCCGGTGTCCTTGCCCACCATGCCGTCGTAGTCCCGCTGAGAGGCGTAGCTCAGGATCATGTATTTCATGGCGGTTCCTCTGCGTCGTCGGCGCCCTGGTGGCGCCGCTCGTCTGGAACGTCGGAGCCGCCGACCATTCTCGGACATCGCGGTGGACGCGCAGACCATTTCCGGGACGTGAGCTCGAGAAGAACCATGCGGACGAGCCGGGGCACCGCGACCCGGAGGGTCTGGAACCCGGTCGGATAGGTACTATTGTTCTCATACCTTCGGCAGTCGCTCGCGTGCCGATCCGGTGGAGAGGAGTGGGTCGTGGCCGATGCGGATGGGCATCCCGATATCGAGGAGTTCGACCTCTCCACGGTGCTGGCCGCGCTCGCCGACGACAATCGGCGCAGTGTGATCGCGCAACTCTATGCGGAGCCGGAGGGCACCGAGCAGTTCTGCAGCGTGTTCGGAATGCCATGGGCGCCGTCGACGCGCACGCATCATTTCCGGGTGCTGCGCAAGGCGGGGCTGATATGGCAGCGTGATGTCGGCAACGGCCGGATGACGAGGCTGCGACGCGAGGACATGGAAAAGGTGTTTCCAGGCCTGCTGGCGGCGATTCTCGCCGCCGACAGGGGTCGCCATCCGGCCGCGCCCGCTACCAGGTGACCGGCAGCGATGTCGGTCGGTGCACGAGAATGCCGGTCTCCCAGGGAATCCGGTCCTCGGGAACGGCCAGCCGCAGGGTCGGCAGCTCGGTGACGAGCCTGCGCAGCACCTCGGTGATCTCCATGCGCGCCATGGCCGCACCCATGCAGTGGTGCATGCCGTAACCGAATTGCAGGTGCCGCTTGCCGTTACGGGCCGGGTCGATCACCGCCGGGTCCGGGTACACCTCGGGATCACGGTTGGCCGAATGCGCGTCGGCGTAGACGATGTCGCCGGGATACAGCGTCCCCTGCGACAGCGCTAGTTCACGTGTGCTGACGCGCGGGAAGGTCGAGATCCGTCCCAGCGGAAGCAACCGCAGGAACTCCTCCACCGCGGTGGGGATGGCGTCCGGACTGTCCACCAGGTACCGCCACAGCTCCGGCCTGGCGAGGGCCACGTAGGCGATCTTGGTGATCACCGACAGGATGTTCTGATCGCCGCCGACCAGCGAGCCGAGCAGGATCGCCGCGTACTCCCCGTCGGTGACCGGCGGCGACACGGAATCGCGTGCCGCGAGCAGGTCGAGGATCAGGCCGGGCCGCAGCTCACGCCGCCCGGCGACGAGATCCTCGATGTAGTGGTACAAGGTCCAGAAATCGGCCAGCAGTTTGTCCACATCGCTGTCGTCGCCGAGTTGCATCTCCCGCGACAGATGCCGGAAATAGGCGAGGTCGGCGGTCGGGATGCCGAGGTAGTCGATGTTGACGCCGATGGTGACCGGATCCAGCAGCGCGCGAACGAGATCGGCCGATCCGCGCTCGTGCTGTGCGCGCAGGTCGGCGAGCGCGTCGTCGAGCACCCGGTGCACCGCAGGCACCCGCCGGGCCATGGTGGCGGCGCTGTAGGCGGAAGCCACGAAACCCTTGAGCCGCCCGTGATCGGGGTGGTCGAGGTTGAGCAGCATTTCCGTCGGCATGATGGTCGGCAGGAAGCTCGGGCCGTCCTCGACGTTGGTTTCGGCGCGCGCGAAGCTGAGGTCGGTCAGGACCGCGTGCACGTCGCGGTAGGCGGTGACGTGCACGGCGGTGTGACCGCTGGGGAGTTTCACCTGCGGAAATCCGCCGGCGGAACGCTGCGGTAGCGGTTCGATCATCAGGGGCGGCGCGATATTGGCGATGCCGTCGAGATCGACGCGGACCGCGTCGAGTGCGTGGGTCATGAGGTGACTCCTTCCGGGCTGGAACCGATGTCACGGTTCTCGGTGGCTCGTGTGGCGCCGCGCACCGCGACGATGAGGATGGTGAGCACCACGAGCAGGGCGATGAGGACGCCGACGGTGACGGTGAAGGCGCAGCGGTAGACGTCGGGGTGGCCGAACTGGCCCGCGGCGGTGTCGTCGGCGGCCTTCCCGCTGAGCCGGGTGCCGACGACCGTGGACAGCACGACGGCGTATCCGGCGACGAACAGCGCTTCGCTGCCGATGCGGAAGAAGTTCAGCAGACCCGCGGCGGTGCCGCCCCGTTCGGCGGGCACCACGGACAGCGCGTGGCCGTCGACGAGACCGATGGGCAGGCCGAAACCGAGGCCGAGCAACACCATCGGCACGATGATCCAGGCCACCGAACGGTCTTCGGAGAGCGCGAGCACACCGGCGTTGCCGAGGATCGCGGCGCCCAGCGCGAGGTAGACCACCCGGCCGACGGTCAGTGCGGGGAAGCGGGTGACGAGCTGTCCGACGGCCACCGGCGCGACGAAGACCGGAATGGTCATCGCGAGCATGAGCAGTCCGGAGGCGCCCGCCGAGAGGTCGGTGATGCCGCTCAGCGCCGAGGGCAGGTAGGTCAGCAGGGTGACGAAGCCGATCGATCCGGCGACCGGGACCAGGCACATGGCCAGGAATTCCCGGTTGCGCAGCAGGCCGAGATCGAGGATCGGACCATGTTCGGCCACAGCGGGTTTCACGGCGGGCAGCACCCGTGTGCCGACGCCTGCGGCCGCGAGGATCACCGCGTGCACCAGGAAGACGCCCCGCCAGTCCAGCAGTGCGATGAGGATGCCGGAGATGGTGGGACCGAGCGCGAGACCGAGGCCGTTCACGGTGCCGAAGACGGCGAACGCCTTGGCCCTGCGTGGTCCCTCGTAAGCCGCCGACAGCAGCGCGGTGGCGCCGGTCAGGATGGCCGCGGCGCCGATGCCCGCGACCACGCGCGCCAGGTCGAGGACGAACAGGTTCGGTGCGGCGACGCTGCCGACACTGCCCGCGACCACGAGCGCGGTGCCGATCCCGAAGGTGCGCCGATGTCCGATGCGGTCGCTGACCGCACCCCACAGCAGCGTGGTGAGGGCGAAGGCGACATTGAATCCGTTGACGACCCATTGCAGCGCGGCGGGATTCGATCCGAGGTCGCGCGAGATGAGCGGAAGCGCGATGGCGGTGCCCGCGATGGCCATCGGCGTGACGAACTGGGCGGCGAGCACCACGGGCAGTGTCGCACCGCTGGGCGGCGCGCCGCGGGTTTCGGTTTCGGTGGTGACGGTCGACATGGATACCCCCTGGGGCGGTGGTCGGGTGGACTCAGCACGGCGGGAGGACTTCGGAACGCGCGTGAGGTACCACCGGGCTGATAGGTACTATGATGTTAGTAGCTACGATAAACTTCGTACAACTGTGTTGCCCCGGACCAGATCCCGACCTCGCCCCAGGAGCATGTGATGAGCACGGCGCACCGGCCCGGACCGGATTTTCTCGACACCGATGTGCTGGTGGTCGGCGGTGGCCCGGTCGGCATGCTGGTCGCCGCCGAACTGGCGCTGCAGCGCGTCCGGGTCGTCGTGGCCGAGACCCGCACCGAACCGGACCCGCGCCCGCGGGCGGGCACGGTGCACGCCCGGTCGCTGTCGCTGCTGGCACGCCGCGGATACCTCCCATCCCTGGATCCCGAAGCGATACAGCGTGATCCGCACGGTGTGCGCCGGACCCCTTTCCAGTTCGCGGCGCAACCGGTGCTGACGATCAGCGCGCCCAGCGTCGAGCCCGGTCCGATCGCAGGCATCCCCCAGGCACGGCTGGAGGCGGCCTTCGAGGAGCGCGCGGGTGATCTCGGCGCACGAATCCTGCGCGGCCATACCGTCACCGGCCTCGAGGTCCGCGACGACGCGGTGGAGGCCCAGGTGGCCGTCGAGGACGAACATCGCTCGCTGCGCGTCCGCGCCCGCTACGCCGTCGGCGCCGACGGCGCCCGCAGCCTCGTCGCCCGAACCGGCGATTTCCCGGCGCAGGTGTACCCGGCGACCATGAACGCCATTGCCGGGCTGGCGATCACGGCCACCGACGGCGGGATTCCACCGGGCTGGCATTCGACGCCCACCGGATGGACCCTGCACAATCCGAATCCACACGGTCCCGCGCGGATCATCGCCATGGATTTCAGCGGCGCCATCGACCACCGACCCGAGCCCGGCGCGCGGGAGTACCGGCAACGGCTGGAATACGTGCTCGGCGCACCGCCCGCGCTGAGCGGGATCAGCCATCTCACCCGGTTCAGCGACCACGGCCGCTACTGCACCCGCCTGCGGGACGGGCGGCTGCTGCTGGCAGGCGATGCCGCGCACAGCCACTACCCCCTCGGCGGGCAGGGCCTCAACACCGGCATGCAGGACGCCTTCGCGCTGGGCTGGCGACTGGCTCGCGTCGTCGCCGGACACGACCGGCCCGCCGTCCTCGACGAGTACTCGCGCGAACGGGTCACCGTCGCGGCGGCGGTGGTCGCCAACACCGTGCTGCAATCGCGGATGATGAACCCCCGCGAGCCCGAGCTGCGCGCGGCGATGCTGGCCGTACTCGCGGTCCCGGCGGTCCACGACGCCGTCGCGCAGCTCATCAGCGGCCAGTTCCAGTCCGGATTCCAGCACGATCTGGTGGTCACCGAGGCAGGCGGCGGCGTGCGGACCCTCACCGAACTGCTGCGGGCGGGCCGGTTCGTGGCGATCCGGCCCGACGAGCACGTCCCGGTACCGCACGCCCCCGCCGACGCGATCACGGTGACCGGCAAGGTGTCTCCGGATCAGACGTGGACCTGCGCGCTGGTCCGTCCGGACGGCTACCTTGCCCGCGCCTGGTGAGCCGGCGCTCAGCCCGGCCATCGCTCCAGCACCTCGCGCACCTCGGCGATCGCCTGGCCGGCGGCACGGAACCGCACCGCCTGCCAGCCGGCTTCCCGTGCCGCGGCGCAGTTCTCCGCGAGGTCGTCGATGAGCAGGCACCGGCCTGCGTCGACGCCCGCCTGCTCGGCGGCGATGGCGAAGATCTCCGGATCGGGCTTGCGGAACCCGACCTTGCACGAATCGACCAGGGCGCTCAAAACCCCGTCCAGATCGATCATCTCGTGCCAGTAGGGCTCCCATTCGACGACATTGTTGCTGAGCACCCCGACCGGAATTCCGCTGTCGGCCAGCTCGATCGCGAAGTCGCGGACCACGCTGTTGGCTCGGTGGCCGGCGAACCACTGCCTGCCGAAATCGGGTTCGCTGCGGGAGAGGTCGAGCTCGGGTTGCTTGGCCCTGAGCACGGCGTGCAGCTTGCCGACCCACTCGCGTTCGTCGAGCAGCGCCAGTTCGATCGGGGCCAGCGGCGCGAGCCCGTATTCGGCGCCCACCTCGGCGATGGCGAATTTCAGCAGGTCGGGCGGAATGCCCGCGACCTCCTCGTAGCGCAGGAACAGGTCATCGAGCGGCGGGGAGAGCACCCCGCCGAAATCGAACCAGACGAACGGCCCCGCCGTCTTCGCGGCGGTCACTGGACCATCGTCCCGACGTCGGCCGGACGGAAGCGCAGCTCCACCTCACCGGCGGCGATCACGTCCGCGCCCTGGGTCAGGGCCACCTGCGCACGTACGCCGCCGCCGGCACCGGGAAGCGGGGCGACGGTGGCCCGTGCGATGGTCTCGCGCTCGAATTCACCGAACTTGGTGAACTCGATCCTGAGCCGCTGCATCACCATGCGGCTGGTGTCCAGGCCGAGGACGGCGTTCGCCGCGGCCATCGCGACCTGCCGGGCCGCTTCGAACTGCAACATGCCCGGGACGTGGTCGAGGGCGTGATCGAACAGGGAGGGATGGTTGGTGTCGATGATGGTCGACGCCGTCAGCTCGTGCTCGGCCGACAGCACCGGATTGGCCAGGATCGCGTTGCGCGGGTTGTGCCTGCCGACCGAACCAGGCCGCATCCGCGCGACCGGCACCTGCTGCGGGATCGCGTGCTGGGCGGGCAGGCCGAGCGCTTCGCGCCCGCGCACCCTGATCCGGTTCCACACCGCGGCGGGCATCCACTGGTAGACCATCACCTCCCGTGCGGCTTCCCTGCCCTCGATCTCGGCGACCATCTCGAGCGACAGGCCGATGACCTGATCGTCACGACGCTTCTCGCCGATCACCCGCGCCTCGATGACGCAGTGCCCAGGGCAGTTGCCGATCCGCAGGGTGTCGGGGTCGGCGATGGTGAAATCCGCCGATCCGAAGATGAACTTCTCCTCGCGGGCCACTCCGAGGAAGGTGTGCGCGTAGTAGATCGCGACCTGCCGGAACACCTCGATGAGCAGGAGGGGATCGTAGGTGGTCGATGTGCCACGGTGGTCGCTGAAATACGAGTGGTTGCGGGGCAATTGGGCGGCGAACACCGCGCCGTCGAGAATCGGTTGCGCGTCGGTGAGGAACACCTCGGCGATCGATTCCCGGTGCACGATGCCGCGCGGGATATTGCGATCGAAGGTCAGGGTTTGCGTTGCGGCGGTCATGATCGAGCCTTCCTGGAACTATGGGTTGGCGGCAGACTGGTCAGCGGACGGCGATGTCGTATGCCCAGGCGTTGACGGTGTTGCGGGGCGGGTCGAACAGCGAGGTCACGTTGTGGATCGCGGAACTCGCCGCGACACTGTTGCGGTCGGTGTAGAGCGGGATCGCGACGGCGTTGTCGAGCAGGTGCGCGGTGATGGTGTCGAACAGCCGCTTGCGCTGTTGCGGGTCGGTCGCCTTGGTCGCTTCGATGAGCCACCGGTCCACCTGGGGGTCGGCGAGTTTGGCGCCCGCGACGATGGAACCGAGGGTGATGCCGTCGATCTGGCCGTATTTCAGATCGGGGGTGGTGGAGCCGTAGGCGCGGTTGAACTGCAGCGACAGGTCCAGGCCGCCGACTTGGCGCGGGAACGCCTCGTACCGGTTGCGTGCCAACAGGTCGTAGACCTGGGCGTTCTCGACGAACTGCAACTCGACCCGGATACCGAGGTTCTGGCGCAGCTCGGCCTGCCATGCCTTCAGGAAATCGTCCTCCGGGTAGGTCGGCGTCGTGGCGAGCAGGCGGACGGTCAGGCGCTGTCCCGCCGTGTCGGTGCGGTAGCCGTCGGCGTCCTTGCCGGTCCAGCCCGCCTGATCGAGCAACGCGCGGGCGGCGGCGATATCGGGCTTGTTCGCGGTCTCGTACTTGGCGTCGTAGTAGGCACTGTCCGGAGAGATGAGGCTCCAGGCGCGCTTCTGGGAACCCTTGGTCAGACTGTCCACCACCGCGGCGATGTCGACGCCCCTGGCGATGGCGCGCCGCACCCGCACGTCCGTGGTCGGGCCGTTGGTGAGGTTGAGCATGATCACCGTGGGCGCGGCCGACGAGCCGATCTGTTCGTACTGGAATCGGTCGATTCCGTCGAACAGGGCGATGTCGGTGGCCTTCACCGTGCCGATCGCGTCGACCTCGCCGCTGCGCAGCAGGCCCGCGCGGGTGGAGGCCTCGGGGATGTACTTGACGACGAGATCGTCCACGTACGCGGCGCCCCGATGCGCGGCGGTGGCCGGACCCCACCGGTAGCCGGGATTGCGGTGGAACCTCAGTTCCTGCCCCTGCACCGCCTTGTCCAGGATGAACGGACCCGAGCCGACCAGCCCGGCCCCGCTGGTGAGGGCCTCCTTGTCGACGTTCAGCGTGCTGGGAGCCACGATGGCGCCGCTGAGTCCGGCGAGGGTGGACAGGAAGTCCGCGCGGGGTGTGCTCAGCGTGATCCGCACCTTGTAGGGGTCGACCACGTCCACCGCGCTGACGCTCGAGTACTGCAGCAGGCCGAGCACCGTCCAGGAGGGGGTGTCCGGATTCCTCAGCACATCGATGTTCGCCTTGACCGCGGCGGCGTCGAACTTCTCCCCGTTGTGGAACGTCACGTCCCGGCGCAGCGTGAATTCGTACACCGTGCCGTCGGGGGAAACGGTCCACTCGGAGGCGAGCCACGGGTGGAACTGTTCGTCGCGGTCCTCGGCGATGAGGCTGTCGTAGCTGTTGCGCAGCACCTGGGAGGCGTCGAAGGCCGCGCCGACATGGGGATTGAGCCCGCGTGTCGGATAGGACGGCAACGCGATGGTGAAGGTGCCGCCCGGTTGCGCGGGCGAGGTCGGTCCGCCCTTCACGCTGCCGGGTTCCGGGTCCGAGGCGCAGGCGCCCGCGGCGAGGGCGACGCCGACGGCCAGGGCGGTGAACAGTCGAGTGAGGCGATTACGCACGCGAAGGGCTTTCTGTGGTGTCCGCTACCGTGAGACGCGGCACGGAATCGAGCAGGGAACGGATGTACGGGGAAGTCGGCGCCGTGAAAACGTCGTCGCAGGAACCGGATTCGACGATCGCGCCGCCGTGCAGGACGAGGAGGCGGTGACAGATCTGCCGGACCACGGCGAGATCGTGGGAGATGAACAGGATGCCGACCCCGCGCTCGCGCGCGAGTTCGGCGATGAGCTCGAGGATCTGGGCCTGCACCGTGATGTCCAGGGCCGACACCGGCTCGTCGCAGACGACCAGCTCCGGCCTGCTGCCCAGCGCCCTGGCGATATTGACGCGCTGACGCTGTCCGCCCGACAGTTCGCGAGGGTGGCGATCGATGCTGGCTGCGGGCAGGTGCACCGCGTCGAGCAGATCCAGCACTTCGGCGCGCCGCTCGCGACGACCGACCCGCAGGGCGACGCTCTCGCCGATGATCTCCCCCACCCGGTAGCGGGGGTCGAAGGAGCCGGTCGAATCCTGCGCGACCAGCCCGATCCGGCCGGGACGGTGGGTGCGCGGCGTCAACGGCGCTCCGCCGAAACGCATCTCGCCGCCGTCCGGTTCGATCAGCCCGGTGACCATCTTCGCCACCGTCGACTTACCCGAACCAGATTCACCGACCACGCCGAGCACCTCACCGGCCCCGACCTCGAAGCCGATGCCGGCGACCGCCGGTACCGCACGGCCACGCACCCGATACGACTTGGTCAGCGCGCTCGCGGTGAAGATCGGTGCGCTCGCCCGGGACGGCGGTGCGCCCGCCCGGCCACGCGGTACCGCGGCGAGCAGTGCCTTGGTGTACTCGTGCCGCGGAGCACCGATGACCTGCGCCGCGAGCCCCTGCTCGACGACGCGCCCCGCTTGCATCACCAGGATGCGATCGGCCACCGAGGCCACCACCGCCAGATCGTGGCTGACCAGGATCATCGACCGTCCGCCCGCCACCTGCCGGACCAGCAGTTCGAGCACCTGCGCCTGGACCGTCACATCCAGCGCCGTGGTCGGTTCGTCGGCGATGAGGATGTCCGGGTCGCCCGCGAGGGCGGAGGCGATCAGCGCGCGCTGGCGCTGACCACCCGACAGCTGGAACGGCCGCTGCCGCTTGCGCACCTCGGGATCGGCGATCCCCACCGAGACCAGCAGCTCGTCGATGCGGGCCGCGCGCAGGGAACGCGGTGTGGCGCGTAATGCTTCGGCCATCTCGTCGGCGATGGTGCGCAGCGGATCGAGGGCGACGAGCGCGTCCTGGAACACCAATCCGATTCGCGCGCCACGGATCCGGCGCCACTGCCGTTCGCTCAGCCCGAGTGCCGGGGCGCCGAACAGGTCGAAACGGTCGGCGCGCACCCGGGCGCCCGCCCCCGCGAGGCCGACAAGGCTGCGTGTGGTCACCGATTTGCCCGACCCCGATTCGCCGACGATGGCGAGGATCTCGCCGCGCCGCAGGTCGAAGCCGACGCCCTCGACGACATCGCCCTCGGTCCCTGGGAAACCGACGCGCAGGTTCCGTACGCTCAGCACGGTCTCGGTCACGATGTCCGCGCTCGGCACGGCGGCGGCGGTGAGCGTCATGGCTGTGCCCTTCGTTCGAAACGGTGTCCCACGTGGCGGCCGAGCACCGTGGTGGCCAGGACCACGACCGTGACGGCGGCGCCGGGGAAGGCGACCGACCACCACGCGATACGCAGATCGCCGTGCGCCTCGGCGAGCATGGAACCCCACTCGGGGTCGGGGGGTTGCGGGCCGAAGCCGAGGAAACTGAGGGCGGCGGCGCCGAGAATGCTGGTCCCGAGGCCGAGGGTGACCACGACCGGCAGCGACCGCAACGCGTTGGGCAGGATGTGGCGAACGACGATCCGCGCGCGTGACCGGGTCAGCAGCCGCGCCTGCGCGACATGGTCGGCCGCGCGCACCGCTCGGGTTTCCGCCCGCATCACCCTGGCGAATCTCGGCGCCGCGGCGATGCCGAGGGCCGGAACGAGATTGGCGGTTCCGGTGCCGGTGAAGGTGATCAATACCAGGGCGAGCAGCACCTCGGGGAACGCGCCGAGCAGGTCGAAGGCCCGCGAGGCGACGGCGTCCACGACCCGGCCACCGATTCCGGCCACCAGTCCGGCGCTCACACCGAGCAGCACCGCGAGCGCCGTCGCCGACACCCCGATGAACAGCGACAACCGGGCGCCGTGCACGACACGGGTGAACACGTCACGGCCGAGTTGATCGGTGCCGAACGGATGCGACAGCGACGGCGGTCGATGCGCGGCCACCAGATCGGTCTGCAGTGGATCGCCGGAGGCCAGCAGGGTGGGTACGAGGGCCGCTGCCACCGCGAGAACGAGCACAGCGCCCGCGATCAGGACGGCGACGGGACGGTGCGGCACCGGGAAGGTGAAGCGTTGCCGCAGTAAGGCTGTCGTCATGCGGAGGCCTCCTGCAGGCGCGGATCGATCCAGAGATAGGCGATGTCGACGACGACCGTGACGATCAGATAGACCGCGGCCGACAGCACCGCGACACCCAGCACCACCGGAACGTCGGCATAGCCGACGGCCTCGACCGTCGCCCGTCCGACACCCGACCGGCCGAAGACCTCCTCGATGACGACGGTCCCGGTGAGCAATCCGCTCACGGCCCATCCGGCCAGGGTCGCGGCCGGGATCAGGGAGTGCCGCAGGCCGTGCCGCAGGCGCAGGCGGATAGCGCCGATGCCGCGCGATCGGGCCGTCAGCGCGAACGGCTGCTCGAGCGCGCGCTCGATCCCCTCCCGCATGACCTGGGCCAGCACCGCCGCGATGGGCAGGGCCAGGGTGACGGCCGGCAGGATCAGGCGCTGGAACTCGTTGCCCGCGGTCACCGGCAGCACCTTCAGCGTGAAGGCGAAGATCCAGATCAACAGCAGCCCGGTCCAGAAGGGCGGCGCGGAGGCGACCACGATCTCGGCCGTGGTGATCGACCGGCTCAGCACATCGCGCCTGCCCGCGGTGAGCACGGCCAGCAGTGGCGCGAGGACGAGCGCGAGGAGCAAGGCGAATCCGGCGAGCTCGGCGCTGCTGCCCAATTGTTCGCCGAACACGATGTCGGTCACGGGTTCGCCACGCACGTACGAGTAGCCGAGGTCGCCGTGCAGCAGCCGTCCGAGATGTCGCCCGTACTGCACGAGCAGCGGGCGATCCAGACCCCAGTCCTGTTCGATCCGCGCGCGCAGGGCCGGATCGCTGGACTCCCCCATGATCGCGGTGACCGGATCGCCGGGGGCGATGTGCACGGCCAGGAACGCCAGGGTGACCGCGGCCCACATCATCGCCACCGCGGACAGGACCACGCCCGCGATGCGGCCGAACACTGCGCGCCGGTGTGGATTCATCGCGGCTCAGTCCTCGATGGGCGCGCCGACCAGGCTGCCCCATTCGGTCCAGGATCCGTCGTAGACGCGGACCCGGTGATCGTCGAGCAGGTCGGTGAACACCAGCCAGCCCAGCGCGGCGCGATGGGAGAGCCTGCAGTAGGCGATGATCTGATCGGCATCATCGATGCCGAGCGCCGCCACCCGCTCCCGGAGTTCGGACACCGGCCGTAGCAGTCCTTGCTCGTCGAGCAGATCCTGCGCGGGCAAGCTCAGCGCGCCCGGAATCCGGCCCGCGCGTTCGGCACCGTGATCGATCGGCTCGGTGAGCGGGGACACCCGCTGTCCCGAATACTCCTGTGGCGAGCGCAGATCCAGGATCACGACGGGCGATCCGATGGCCGCGCGTACCTCGTCGCGGCCGACGACGATGTCCTCGTGGCACGGCGCGATCCGAGGCAGCGGTTCCGGCGTCTCGGCGGCCCGCGCAGCGGCAGTCTCCCCGGCCGCATCGGCGGCGCGCTCGATCGGTCCGGCAGAGGCGCTCGCGGCGGCTTCGGCCGCGCGCCACGCGGGCAAGCCGCCGTCCAGATAGCGCAGGTCACCACCGACCCCGACGGCCGCGGCCACCCAGATGGCGTACGCGGCGAACTGCGTCGGCTCGCCCGCGAAGACCACCGTCGACTCGGCGCCCGCGCCCAGTGCGCGCAGACGATCGATCAGGACCTGCGCCGAGGGGAATTCCCGGCGCGAATGGTGCCAGAGCAGATCCTTCCAGTACACGGTGCGCGCACCGGCGATGGCGTTGCGGTCCGGCTCGGCGCCCGGCGTGTTGGTCACCTCGATGACGACGACGCCGGGGTCCGAGAGACGGGTCCGCAACCATTCCGCGTCGACGACTCGGCTCGTCAGGACGTCTCCCACAGCAGCCCCTCCCGCTGATCTGTGCCGGGTCGGTCGACCTCGGCGCTGAAAACATATGAGCAGCACCGCGATACTGTGAACACAAAAAGTCACGAAGACCCGAATTATGTTTTCACCGCGTGGGGATACATATCCTCGGCACCGCCCGTCGTCCGCGCGTCGAAAGGATCGCGATGTCCGGTGCCCGTGCCGCCCACCTCATCTCGGCGAGCGAGTTGCGTGACGACCCACCGGAACGACTGGTGCTGCTCGACGTCCGCGTCGGCGCGACCGGGCCCGACCCGGGCGCATTCCGGCGCGGGCACCTGCCCGGAGCGCGGTTCGTCGACGTCGACGCCGACCTGGCGGGCACCGCCACCGCGGGCTCCGGCGCCCGCCCGCTTCCGGAAGCCGCGGCGCTCACCACCGCGCTCCGGCGCTGGGGCATCCGCGCCGACAGCGCCGTGGTGGTCTACGACGACTCCCGCTCGGTGCCCGCCGCCCGTGCCTGGTGGGTCCTGCGCTGGGCGGGACTGACCGACGTCCGGCTCCTCGACGGCGGGCTGCTGGCCTGGCGCGCGGCAGGCGGCCCCGTCGTCTCCGGCGCCGAAACCGTCGCGGCGGGAACCGCATCCGCGCGTCCGGGCGGACTTCCCGTGATCGGCACCGCCGCCGTGGCGACCCTGCCCGCACGCGGCATACTCCTGGATGCCCGCCCGCACAGCCACTATCGCGGCGAGGGCCCATTCGCCGGCCACATCCCCGATGCCGTGAGCGCGCCGGTCTTCGACGACTTCGACGAACACGGACTGCTGCGCGACGAACGCACCCTGCGTGCGCGCTATCACGGCCTCGGCCTCGGCCCCGCGACGCCCGCGGCCACCCACTGCGGCAGCGCGATGGCCGCGGCCCTGCAGGTCTTCGTCCTCGCCACGCTCGGCATCGAGATCGCCCTGTATCCCGGCTCGCTCTCGCAGTGGACCGCCGACCCGGCACGCCCCCTCGTCCGCGGCGACGCCCCCGTCCCGTCACTCTGACCCCGGAGACCCCCATGGCCGACCAACCCCGACATGTCATCCTCAACGCCAACCTGATACCCGGCGGCACCCTCGGCAGCCCGTGGCGGCGCGCCGAACAACCCGCGGCGCATTTCGTCGGGATCGAGCACTACCTCGACGTGGCACGCATCGCCGAACGCGGACGGCTCGATGCGGTTTTCCTGGCCGACTCACCGGACCTCCAGGCCAAGGACTGGAATGCGCCGAGCCGGCTGCTCGATCCGTTCATCGCCCAGTCCGTGCTGGCCGCGCACACCAGCCACATCGGACTGATCATCACCGCCACGACGTCCTACAACGACCCCTACAATCTGGCGCGCTCGTTCGCCGCGCTGTCGGCGGTGTCCGGTGGCCGGGTGGGCTGGAACTACGTCGTCACCGGCGGCGACGCCGCGGCCCGCAACTACTCCCTCGGCCGGGCCCTGCCGAAGTCCGAACGGTACGCCCGCGCCGCCGAGTTCCTCGACGTGGTGACCGCGCTGTGGGATTCGGTGCCCGCGGGCGCGCTCGTCGGCGACAAGGCCACCGGCCGCTATCTGGACCCGGCGGCGGTGCGGCCGATCGACCACGACGGCAAGTTCTTCCAGGTGGCCGGGCCGTTGAAGGCGCCGCCGCTGACCCACGGCAGGCCGGTGCTGATCCAGGCGGGCGCCTCCACCCACGGCGTGGAACTGGGTGCAAGGACAGCCGACGCCGTCTACTCCGCGCACGTCGATCCCGGGTCGGCGGCACAGCGTCGCAGCGAACTACGGCGCAGGGCCGTCGACGCCGGGCGCGCCCCCGACAGTGTGAAGCTGTTGCCGGGGTTGATCGTCGTGCTCGCCGATTCCGAATCCGCGGCCCGGCGACGTGAGCGCGAGCTCATCGACCTCATTCCCGACGAGGTCCAACTGGTCAATCTCGCCGATCGGCTCGGCGTCGAACCCGCCGATCTCGACCTGGACGCACCGTTGCCATGGGAGCGGATCCCCGACGAGAACACCGACGCGGGGTCGCGCGGACAGCGTGCGGTGCTGCTCGAGTACGTGCGCTCCAGTGGCGCGGACACGCGCGGCGCGGCGCGACTGCTGGCCTCGGGCAGTGTGCACGCCAAGGTGGTCGGCGGCCCGGAACAGGTGGCCGGATTCATCGCCGACTGGTTCGAGGCGGGCGCCGTCGACGGATTCAATGTGATGATCGACGAATTGCCCGGGGGCCTGGCCGATTTCGTCGACCATGTCGTGCCGCTGCTGCGCGGGCGCGGCCTCTTCCGCACCGAATACGACACCACCACCCTGAGAGGGCACTACCGGCTGTGATCACTTCGTCGTCACCAGCGGTGCTCACGGCACCGTCGCTGTTCGTGCAGTTGCGCAGCGGCCCGCCCGTCGCCGAGGTCTACCGGCACACCATCGACATCGGTGTGCGCGCCGAACGGCTCGGTTTCGGCGCCGTCTGGTTCGCGACCCGGCATTTCGAGGCCCATCACGCCGCGCTGCCCTCCGTGTTCCCGTTCGTCGCCGCGGTCGCCCAGCACACCAGCACGATCCGGCTCGGCACCGGCGTGGTCGCACTGCCGTTCGAACATCCGGTGCGGCTGGCCGAGGACGCGGTCGTCACCGACGCGCTCAGCGGCGGACGGCTCGAGCTCGGTGTCGGCAAGGGCCTCGGATTCGGCCACTCCGCCACCAGTTACAGCGGATTCGGTGTCCCCGACACCGACCGGGAGGCGCTGTACGCCGAGCGGCTGGCCGCGCTACAGCGTCTCCTGGCCGCCGGGCGCGTCACCGACGACATCGCCCTGTATCCGCCACCGGACACCTTGCGTTCCCGGATCTGGCAGTCCACCGGCAACAGCGACACCGCTCGGCGAGCGGGCGCGGCCGGCGACGGGCTGCTTCCGCACGGCAATTCGCAGGCGCGCGCGGGCGGCGACGTCGCCGAACTCGTCGACGCCTACCTGTCTTCCTGCCGCGGCACACCGCGCATCGGGTCGAGCGTCACCGTGCTGCCCGGTGACAGCGAACGCGATGCGCTCGACCTGCTCGACACCGACATCCGGCTGAGTCCGGCCTACTACCCGCAGCTGCGGGGCACCGCCGACCGGCGACGGTTCCTGGCGGACAACCGCATCCGGGCCGGAAGCGCCGAGCAGATCGTCGAACAGCTGCGCGAGGACCAGGGCCTGGCCGCCGCCACCGAGGTGCTGTTCCAGATCCCACTCGCGGTCGGTCATCCCCGATACGCGGAATGCCTGCACCGGGTAGGCGCCGAGATAGCACCGCGGCTGCATCCGCGGCCCGTCCGCTAGTCGAGGAATTCCCGATGCGTGGCACCGGCGGCCTCGGCGAGCAGGCGCGCGAGTTCGGCCAGCCCGGCCTCCGCATCGGGTAGTTGCGGCACCGCGACGCGCACCACGCCCGGACGCTGCGGCGTCACATACGATTTCGCACCCGAGCCGACGACGATCCCGTGCCGGGCCAGCCCGAGCAGCGCCGCCTGTTCGTCGGCGACCTCCACCCACACGACCAGGCTGTTCACCCCGGAACAGGCGGTCACGCCGCGCTGGCGCAATGCCGCGAGCAGCCCGTCCCTGCGGGCGGTGTAGCGAGCGCGGGCGGTGTCGATCAGCGCGGCGGTCGCGGGGTCGAGGATGAGGTGCGCCAGTGCGTTCTGCAGGATCCGGCTGTTGGCGGCGATACCGTGGACCCGTGCCCGGATGGCCCGGTCGACCAATTCGGCGCTGCCGCCGATGACGCAGGTCCGGATGTCCATGCCGTAGGCCTTGCAATAGCTGCGCACCCGCACGCTGTGGCGCGGGAACCAGCGGCCGAGCGAGGGCGCCTGGGCCACGGCCAGCGGCCCCACCGCATCGTCCTCGACGATCCACGGCACCCGCTCCGCCGCGGCGAGCACCGCGGCCAGTTCGGTGGCCCGGTCCTCCGACAGCGCGCCACCCGTGGCGTACCCGCCCTCCGGCTGGAGCACCACCACCGACGGCTGCCGTCGCAGCACCGCCGCCAGCGCCCCGGGCAGCGCGCCCTGTTCGTCGGATTCGATACCGAGCACCTCGTACCCGACCTCCGCCAGAGTGTCGAGGAAGCCCGGCATCACCGGCTCCTCCACGGCGACAAGAGAACCCGCGGGCGCGGCGGCGTCCACCGCGAGGAACAACCCCTCCGAACCGCCGCCCGCCGCGGCGAAGGCCTCGGCCGCGAACGGCCAGCTGTCGAGGACGGCGGCGCGGAGCCGATCGGTGATGTAGTCACGACCGGGCCGGTTGAGCTGATCGGTGTGCAACCCGGCCAGCATGGCGGGCGCCAGATCGGGTTGCAGCGCGTAGTCCGGACTTCCGGTGAGCAGGTCGCGGGCCGCGAGCGCACGGCCCACCGGGACCTCCGCGAGCGCGGCCACCACCGTGCCACCGCGTCGATTGGTCGCGATCAGGCCTTCCTCGCGCAGCGCGCTCCACGCGGCGACGACCGTGCGCGTACTCAGCCCGCAGCGCCGGGCGACCTCGCGAATGGTCGGCAAGCGCGCGCCCGCGGTGAGCGCGCCGTCCCGGATCAACCGGGCCGTCACCGCGCGGACCGACTCGGGGGTGTGCGAATCATCGGCCTGCAACGCCCGCACCAGCAGTGCAGAATCCAGCTCCGTCACTGACACTCCACTCGTCGTCGGCCATCCGTACGGAGGATATATGTATCCGGAGAACCAGTTTGTTCCCGGTTTCCGGATATATGTTTCCAGCCCGCCAGCGACCTCGGAGCGACCACCGGATCAGCCGACGGCGGGCCGCCGTGATCGGGGCATCGCTGTCGACCAGGACTACCAGGCGCTCAGCGGTTCCGTGATCGGGAATCCACGGTCGCCAGCGCATCTGTTCCGACCCGTCCGGCCGCACCGAATGCCCAACCGCGGAATGCGCGATCTCGCGGCGGAAGACTTCTCGATGGTGGTCACCGGACCGGATGCCCGCCCGGACGCGGCGTGACAAGCTGGCCGGCATGATCATCGAGGGAACGGCCGACGCGGGCTACCAGGCCGTGCGCGAGGCGTTCGCGGCGAATTTCACCGAGCACGGTGACATCGGCGCCGCGGTCTGCGTGTACCGGGACGGCCGGCCGGTGGTCGATCTGTGGGGCGGGACGGCCGATCCCGGCACCGGGCGAGGGTGGCAGCGCGACACGCTGCAGCTGGTCTACTCGGCGACGAAAGGCGTCGTCGCCACCATCGCGCACCTGCTGGCGCAACGGGGAGAACTCGACCTCGACGCTCCGGTGGCGCAGTACTGGCCGGAGTTCGCGGCGGCGGGCAAGGCCGACATCCCGGTGCGCTGGCTGCTGACCCACCGGGCGGGCGTGGCGGCGCTGGACGAACCGGTCGCGCTGAGCGAGGCATTGGCTTGGCAGCCGATGGTCGACGCGTTGGCCGCGCAGGCGCCGAATTGGCGCCCGGGCACCGCGTTCGGGTATCACGGCCGGACCTACGGCTGGCTGGTCGGCGAAGTGATCCGGCGTGTCTCCGGTCGCACGCCCGGCCGGTTTCTCGCCGAGGAGATCGCGGGTCCGCTCGGCATCGATTTCTTCATCGGCCTGCCTGCCTCCGAGCGGGCAAGAGTCAGCCGCTTGGTGTTCGCGCCCGCACCCGACTTGACCGCGGTGCCCGAGGAAGCCGTTCCCGAGCCGCTGCGTCCACTGCTCACGGCGATGCGTGATCCCTCGGCGCTGGTCAATCGGGCCTTCCAGATCACCGACCCGGCGGACATCGACTTCGATTCGCCTGCCGTCCAAGCCGCGGAGCTGCCCGCGAGCAACGGCATCGGCACCGCCCGCGGCCTGGCCCGGCTGTACGCGGCGCTCGTCGGTGAGGTCGACGGCACGCGCCTGCTCACCGCCGACACCCTCGCCGCGGCCACCCGGGAGCAGGTCGCGGGCACCGACCACGTGCTGATGCTGCCCGGCCGGTATGCCTCGGGGTACATGCTGCCCACCGCGCAAATGCCGCTCGGCGGGCGTTCCTCGTTCGGCCATCCCGGCCGCGGCGGCAGTCTGGCGTTCGCCGATCCCGAACGCCGTCTCGCCTTCGCCTACGTCACCAACCACATCGTCGAAGGCGCGCTCGACCTGCGCGCCCGAAGCCTGGTCGACGCGCTCGACGACGCGCGCTGACAGATCAGGGCGGCAGGCGCGTTCGCGCAGGGGCGAGCGCTCAACGCTCGATCACCCGCACGCCGACGAATCCGGCGACGCGGTCGGCGATCCGCGTGGTCGTCGCGTCGTCGCCGCCGAGCACCACGCGCATCCGCGCCGTGCCGGTCGCCGGGTCCGCGGTCACGGTCAATTCGCGTACGGCGCCGCCGAATCGGCGCGCCACCAGGGCCAGTCGAACCAAGGCGCCGGAGGCATCGTCGACGAGCAGGTCGAGCGTCCTCATCGGCCGTCCTGCGCAAGGCTGCCCGAGGCGGGCGGCTCGTCCGCGTCGTCGAACAACGGCCGCAGGTCCCTGGCCGCCATGATCAGGTCGTTGCCCGCCCCGGCCGCGATCATCGGCCACACCTGCGCGTCGGCGCCCACGACGAAGTCCACGACCACCGGACGGTCCCGCACCGCGCGAGCGGCCGCGATCACCCCCGCGACATCCTCCTTCCGCTCGCAGCGCAGGCCCACACAGCCCAGCGCCTCGGCCAGCGCCGCGAAATCCGGGACGCGCCGGGAGTGCGTGCGCAGATCGCTCTGCGAGTACCGCTGGTCGTAGAAAAGGTTCTGCCACTGCCGGATCATGCCCAGGTGCCCGTTGTCGATCACCGCGACCTTGATCGGGATGCCTTCCACCGCGGCGGTCGCCAACTCCCGGTTGGTCATCTGGAAACAACCGTCGCCATCGATCGCCCACACCTCCGCGTGCGGCGCGCCGAGCTTCGCGCCGATCGCCGCGGGCACGGCGTACCCCATCGTGCCTTGACCGCCGGAATTGAGCCAGCTGCGGGGCTTTTCGTAGTCGATGAACTGCGCCGCCCACATCTGATGCTGGCCGACGCCCGCGCAGAAGATCGCGTCGGGCCCCGCCGCACGGCCGATCTCCCGGATCACGAATTGCGGTGCCAGCGAGCCGTCCGCGGGCCACTGGTAGCCGAGCGGGTAGTCGGTGCGCAGACGTTCCAGCCGCGCCCACCACGACGACAGATCCGGCAGCGGCTGCGCGGCGACCGCGGCGAGCAACTGTTCCAGCACCTCGCGGCAGTCGCCGACGATGGGCACATCCGCGCGCCGGTTCTTGCCGATCTCGGCCGGATCGATGTCGGCGTGGATCACCGCGGCGCCGGGCGCGAACGTGCGCGGATCGCCGGTGACGCGATCGTCGAAGCGCGCGCCGAGCGCGATCAGCAGGTCCGCCTTCTGCAGCGCGGCCACCGCCGTCACGGTGCCGTGCATGCCCGGCATGCCCAGATGCTGCGGGTGACTGTCGGGAAACGCGCCGCGCGCCATCAGCGTTGTCACCACCGGCATCCCGGTGAGTTCGGCGAACGCGCGCAGCGCCCCGGCCGCCCCGGATTTGATCACTCCGCCGCCGACGTAGAGCACCGGTGTCCGCGCCGCGGTGATCAGGCGCGCCGCGGCGGTGATCTGCCGTGGATTCGGCGTCGTCACCGGCCGGTAGCCGGGCAGGCGCAACCGGGGCGGCCACTGGAAGATCGTCTGCGCGCGCAGCACGTCTTTCGGGATGTCGACCAGCACCGCGCCGGGTCGTCCCGTCGCGGCCAGATGGAACGCCTCCGCCAGGACTCTCGGAATGTCGGCGCCGCGGGTGACGAGCGCGTTGTGCTTCGTGATCGGCATCGTGATGCCGGTGATGTCGGCCTCCTGGAAGGCGTCGGTGCCCATCACCGGCGTGCCCACCTGACCGGTGATGGCGACCACCGGCACCGAGTCGGCCTGGGCGTCGGCGAGCGGGGTGACCAGGTTGGTCGCGCCCGGTCCCGAGGTCGCCATGCACACGCCGACTCTGCCGGTGGCCTGGGCGTAGCCGGTGGCGGCGTGCCCGGCGCCTTGCTCGTGGCGGACCAGGACGTGCCGGATCCGACGCGAATCCAGCAGCGGGTCGTAGACCGGGAGAATCGCTCCGCCCGGGATGCCGAACACCACTTCGACGCCGAGTTCCTCGAGCGCGCGGACCACGGCCTGCGCGCCGGTCATGCGCTCCGTGGTCGCGGGCGGGAACGCCGGTTCGGGATGCTGCGGGCGCGGCGCGGTCGGCCGCGCGAGGGATGAGCTCACGGGAAACTCCGTTCTGGTGCGTCGAGGCGCGCGGATACCGCTGCGGCAGTACGTATTTCGCGCAGGCTGACGCCGGTGATCGAGGAAGCGGCCGCGCCAGGAGCGACACACCGGCTGGTCGCGGCAGGTCTCTCTGCCGTGGGTGCGTCGCGGGCGTTGCCCGGCTCGCCGGTCCGCGATCCCGTGGTGAGGACGGACCGTCCTGGCACGACGCCTGATGGGGCGCGCGTGCGGATGACGATCTTAACCCGGCGGGCGTAGCGGGTCGCGCCGGATCCCCGGTCCGTGCCGAACGGCGGGGTCAGCGCAGGGTGCGGATCCAGCGGCGGGTGTCGGCCGGGTCGATGACGTCGTCGACTTCCAGGACGGTGGCGGCGGTCAGCGCCTTGCCGTTGGCGTAGGCGAGCTGGACCAGGTTGTCGAACGCTTGTTGCCGCTCGTCCGGATTCTCGATGGCGGCCAGTTCTTTGGCGAACCCGAGGCGGACCGCGCCCTCCAAGCCCATGCCGCCGATCTCCCCGGTCGGCCAGGCGACGACGAACCGGGGCGCGCGGAACGAGCCCGCCGCCATGGCCTGAGCGCCCAGACCGTAGCCCTTGCGCACGATGACGGTGCCCAGCGGCACCGAGAGCGCGGCGGAGTCGATGAACAGGCGGCTGAACTTCGTCACCGTGGCGTCCTTCTCCGCCTCCGGCCCCACCATGAAACCCGGTGTGTCGCAGAAGGACACGATCGGCAAGCCGTGCGCGTCGCACAGTCGCAGGAACATGCTGAGCTTGTCCGCGGCCGGAGCATCGATCGCGCCGCCGTGGTGGTGGCAGTCGTTGGCGATCAAGCCGAACGGCCTCCCCTCCACGCGGATCAGCGCGGTGACGATCCCGCCCGCCCAGTCGCGGCGCAACTCCAGCACCGAGCCGACATCGGCGACGGCTTCGATGGCGGCGCGAATGTCGAACGCGCGCAGGCGGTTCTCGGGGACCACATGCCGGGCCAGGCGCGGGTCCGGCGCGGTCCACTCCGCGATGTCGCCCCGGAAGTAGGCGAGATAGCGCCGCGCGGTGGCGACCGCCTCCGCCTCGTCCGCGGCGACGATGTGCACGACGCCGTTGCGGCGCTGCACGTCGATCGGGCCGATGTCCTCGGGGGCGTAGACGCCCAGGCCGCCGCCCTCGATCATGGCCGGACCGCCCATGCCGATATTCGCGTCGGGCGTGGCGATCACGACATCGCACATCCCGAGCAGCGCCGCGTTGCCCGCGAAGCAGCGCCCGGACACGATGCCGATCAGCGGCACCCGGCCCGACAGCGCGCCCATCGCGCGGAAGGTGGTCACGTCGAGGCCGGAGATGCCGGGATAGTCGGTGTCACCGGGTCGGCCGCCGCCGCCCTCGGTGAAGAACACCACCGGAAGTCCTTGCTCGCGCGCCAGTTCCAGCATGCGGTCGGTCTTGACGTGGTTGCGCATCCCTTGGGTGCCCGCGAGCACCGTGTAGTCGTAGGACAGCACCACCGCGCGGGACCGGTCCGGACCGAACCGCTCGGCGTCGATGGTGGCGACGCCCGCGATCAGCCCGTCCGCGGGCGTGTTCGCGATCAGATCCTCCGGACTGCGGCGCAGACGCTGGGCCGCGACCGCGAGCGCGCCGTACTCCACGAAGCTGTCCGCGTCGACCAGGTCGGTGATGTTCTCCCTTGCGGTGCGGCGACCGAGGCGGTGACGTTTGGCGACCGCCTCCGGCCGTGCTCGGTCGAGCACGACGCCGTGGCGAGCGTGGACTTCGGCGAGGTCGGCGCGCACCGAGTCCAGGTCTACCGCGGTGGAATCCAGCACCGCGCCGTCGTGCTCGGCGGGGACGAAGGTCAGCAGCGGCGCGTGCGGATCGACAACCGCGCCGACCGCCGCGACGTGACGGCGCACCCGCAAGTCCCGCTCGGCGCGCACCACGTGCTGCATCTTCATCGCTTCCAGCACCGCGACCTCGCCGCCCGCCGCGACCACCGCGCCGGGTTCGGTGAGAGCGACCACCGTGCCGCCCATGGGCGAGCGCACCACTTCTTCGTCGTCGGCCAGCGTCACTTCGGCCGGGGCGGTCTGTTCCCAGCCGGACACGGCGGACAGGGTGACGGCGAAATCGCCTGCGCGCTCGACCAATTGGTCGACATTCTGCTCGAACCACGTGGTCGGCACCACGCGGCCTTCCGAGAGGTCCGCCAGCACCGCGCGCAGCACGGCGACATTGGTGTCCACCCCGGTCACGACCGTCTCGGCCAGGGCGTCGGCGCACCGGCGCAGCGCAGCCGGATAGGACGGGCCGGAGGCGATGATCTTCGCCAGCAGGGAGTCGAAGCGCGCGTCCTGCCGCATCCCGGTGAACGCGGCGGTGTCGACCCGCACGCCGGCGCCGGTCGGCGGCGCGAACCGGGTCAGCGTGCCGGTGCCGGGCAGCACGTCGCCGCCCGCGGTGACGGTTTCGGCGTTCAGCCGCGCCTGCACCGCGTAGCCGCGCGCGGCACCGGGATCGGGCAGGGCGAGATCGGCCAGCGTGGCGCCGTGGGCGAGGTCGCATTGCACCGCGACCAGATCGATGCCGAGGACGGCTTCGGTGACGGTGTGCTCGACCTGCAGCCGCGGGTTGACCTCGAGGAACCAGGCCTCGTCGCCGCGGGCCAGGAACTCGACGGTGAGCACGCCCCGGCAGCCGACGGATTCGGCCAGCCGGGTCGCCCAGCGATGCAACCGCTCGCGCAACCCCGCGGGCAAGTCCGGTGCAGGCGCGACCTCGAGCAGCTTCTGCTGCCTGCGCTGCACGCTGCAATCGCGATCGCCGACGGCCGCCGCCACCGCGCCGTCGGTGACGATCTGGACCTCGATGTGGCGTGCTCCGGTGATCAGCGCCTCCGCGTAGACCGCGTCGTCGCCGAATCCGGCCAGCGCCTCGGCGCGGCAGCGTTCGAACACCTCCGGCAGACGGCTCGCCTCGCGCACCGCCCGCATGCCCCGCCCGCCACCGCCCGCGGCGGCCTTCACCATCACACCGTCGGGATGCGCGGCGAGCAGGGCCTCCGCTTCGGCGATGTCCGCGCCGCGGCGGGTCGCCGGGATCACCGGGACACCCGCGCGCTCGGCCGCCGCACGCGCCGCGGTCTTGTCGCCGAAGATCTCCAGCGCCGCCGGCGACGGACCGACGAACACGAGTTCGGCCGCCGCGCACGCCCGCGCGAATTCCGCGCTCTCGCTGAGGAATCCGTAGCCGGGATGCACCAGCGCGCCGGGGCCCGCCTTTCGCGCCGCCGCGACGACGGCCGCGACGTCGAGGTAGGCGGCGGCTCCGACGCCCGGCAGCGTCACCGCGTCGTCGGCCAGGCGGACGTGCAGCGCGTCCCGTTCCTCCGCGGTGTGCACCGCGAGGGTCCGCCAACCCAGTTCCCGGGCGGTGCGCAATACCCGCACCGCCACTTCTCCCCTGTTCGCCACGACGACCTGCATGCCGCACAGTCTCGTTGACATTGACGTCAACGTCAATATAGGCGACCATATCCGGCGTGACCCAGTCCACCTGGTCGGTGCGCGCCGCGCGCGAGCGTTCGCACACCTCCCGGCACCGCGCGCTGCTCGACGCCGCCGCCCGCGTGTTCGCCGAGCGCGGCTACGACAACACCACGGTCGCCGCCATCACCGCCGAGGCGGGCGTCTCCCGCGCGACGATGTACGTCTACTTCGCCTCCAAGGAGGAGATCTTCCTCGCCCTGGCCGAGCGGGTGCGCGACGACTTCCTCGCCGCGCAGGAGCCGGGCATAGAGGACGGCGATCCGCGAACGATGCTGCGCGCCACCATCGAGTCGTTCGCCGCCGCGGTCGCCGCGGCTGGACCTCTGCTGCGCCTGATCGACGAGCGCGGGGCAGTCGACCCGAAGGTGGCGGCCCTGGCCGAGGAGATCACCGAACGGCCGATCCGCCGCTTCACCCGCTACCTCCAGCGTCAACTCGACGCCGGCCGCGTCACCTCGGTGACGACGCCCCGGGTGATCGCGGAAACGATCGGCTACACCCTCACCGCGGGCATCCTCGCGCGCCGGACCGCCGACGAATCCGGCCTCGCGGAGTATCGCGACGCCATGGGGAAGGTCGCGGAGACCCTACTGGGTCTGTAGCAGCCCCCGCCTCGGCCCGACGTGCGTCATGTCCGCGACGGGCCGCGGTCCGGCAGGTTCTCGGCGACGCCGGTAGCTCGTCCGATGCCCCTCGGCGCGTGTCACGGCGGGGTCGTCGGCGTAGTGCCCCATGCGGGGAGCTCACGGATCACCTCGAGGCTGGGCAGGAGACCACAGCGCTCCGCCCAGCCGGACGCCCCGTCGAGCCACGGCGCGACGCAGGCAGGGGGGCGACGTGTCCGGCCAACCGGTGACTTGTTCCAGCGGGTCGGCGCGGCCACCGACTCCAGGAAGTCCTACCCGGCCTGCGGCACCAGCGCGGGGTCACCTAGCGCGCCGATCAGCGGAGTCAGGCGCCGCAGTTCTTCCAGATGCGCGGCACCGAGCAGGGCGAGGGTTTGCCTGCCCGCCTCGGTCAGCGCCAGCCGGACCACGCGGCGATCCTTGCCCCCTCCTCGCCTCCGGATGACCAGGCCCAGCTGCTCGGTGCGGTCGATCAGTTGCACCACGCTGTGATGGCGCGCGGACAGGTATCCGGCGATCTCCCCGATGCTGGGCCCGTCCGGGTCGGCATGTCCCCGGATCGCCAGCAGCAGTTGGTGCTGCAAGTCGGTGAGGCCCACTTCCGCCGCCCGGCGCTCACTCCACCGCAGCAGTTGGCGCAGCCCGGTCCGGAACGCCAGCAGCTTGGAGTACTCCTGGTCGCTGAGGTGGGCAGTCGAGGACGTCGCCCCTTCAATCATGGAGTGATATTATCACGGCATGATATATGAGTGAGCGGCGATGCGACGGCCGCGCTGCGGACCGATAGCCGGCCGCCCGAGCTCGAGAGAGCTTCGATTCGCCACTATGTCCGAGGAGTGGTGGAGAACATGAGTAGTGAAACCATGATGAGCCGGCATCCCGACATCGTGGAGTTGCGGGAGAAGTACGAGCGCGCCTCCGAAGCGCCGGACGCCCAGGCGGTCACCGGACTGCTGTTTCTGACCGGGTTGTATCTCGCGATCTCCCCGTGGGTCGTCGGGTTCAACGGGTTTTCGACCTTGACCGTCAACAATCTCGTCTGCGGTATCGCTCTGGCGATGCTGGCGCTCGGGTTCGCCTCGGTCTACGGACGGACGCACGGCATCGTCTGGGCCGCACCGCTGATCGGCCTGTGGACGATCCTCGCCCCGTGGATCGTCAGCGGGAACGTCGACACCAGGTCGACGATCTGGAACAACGTCGTCACAGGCGCACTCGCCGTGCTGCTCGGCCTGGGGTCGATGTTGCTCGGGATGAGCCGGACCGCACGCCACGCCGGCCAGGCATCCCATGCGGGCGCGCCGCGAACCCAGCGACCGTCCGGGCTCCCGCCGGAAACAACTACGCGCTGAACCGAATACGGCACCGACAACCCCTGCTCGCGGCGGGCGCATACCGACGCCCGCCCCTCAGCCGACGTTCGAGCCGCCCCGCAGGACTACCGCATCGACCGAGACACCGTCGATGCGGTGAGCGCCTACCTGACGCGAGGAGACGCACACATGAACCAGCCTCACGACACCGCCGACGACGACTCGCACGAAACTCCCGGCGCGACAGATAAGGACACCGCGGAAGGCCGATCCCAGAATTCCGGGAAGCTGGCGGGCCCAGGCCCCGGAAGCGGTCAAGACGAAGACCCCGATACGTAGGGCGCCTCCACCGCCCAGTTCAGCTCGGTGCGCAGTTCCGCGGGGTCCAGGTCCGGAGCGGGCCTGGTCAGGTAGACCTCCCACCGCAGCGGCCCCACGGCGAGGCCCTGCTGATCGATCCAGGATCGTAAGTTCTCCCAGGCGGCGGCCAAGCCGTCGAATCCACCGGCGTGCACGACCCTGGCCACCCGGCCCGCGGGCAGACGACCGGCGCGGACGTCACGCTCCGCGCGCAGGCCCCGATCGACCGCGAACCCCACTTCCAGATCCAGCGCGGCTTCGGACTCTTCCCGATACACGCAGAACGCCGGCCCTTCGATCTTCGCGCCCTGACCGGCGACGATCTCCGGCAGGATCCGGAACGACCGATCGAAGAAGTCACGCAATCGCGCGGGCGCGACACGATCGCGGACCACCGCCGTGGTCACCTCGGGCACATCGACGAACTCGGGATCGGCCGCGGCGTCGGTCATGACTCTCCTTCATCAGGTCGGGATACTCCATCACCAACGACGCCGTCGCCGCCCCGAATTCATCGGTCCGCCGCCTATTGTACTGACCAGTTCAAATCAGTATCCGGACCGGTACGACTAAGACAGGTTCATAAATCTGAACCAGTCAGTAAAGTTGGCACCGTCTGTGCGTTACACTGCGAGCGTGCCAGCGGTGACATCGAATGCGGGCCGGCCGGCTTCGCGCGGGCGGATCGACAAACGACAGGCCATCCTCGACGCGGCATTCGCCGTCTTCGCACGCCGCGGCTACGCGCAGGCGTGCGTGCAGGAGATCGCCGAGGAGGCGTGCGTCGCCAAGCCGACCATCTACAACCACCTCAACGACAAGGAAACGTTGTTTCGGCACGCGCTGGCGGCCGCGAGCGACGCGGTGCTGGCCGAGAACCTCGCGGTGGTGCAACGATTGCGCGATCCAGGGCCCGACTTGCGCGCCGCGCTGAAAGACCTGGCCTACCGGCTGATCCGGGTCTGCTGCGCCGAACGATCCCGGTCGCTGCGCCGGCTGACCTACGGCCAGGTCGCCCAATTCCCCGATCTGATCGACATCGTCGTCAGCCGCACGTCCGACCGGTTGGCCGAGGCGTTGGCCGATCGGCTCGCGCGCCTGTCGCTGTCGGGCCGCTTGCGCGCGGACGATCCGGCCACCGCCGCGGAACAGTTCCTGGTGCTGATCACCGGCCCGATGGAGGGCCGTTCGCGATTGGGCACCCGCAAGGTCGCCCCCGCCGAGATGCGCGCGGTCGCCACGGCCGCGGTGGACACCTTCCTGCGCGCCTATGGCGTGCCGGAGGACGAATAAGCACCCTTTCCGCTTCGGCGCGACATCCGTCACCGCTGCCGATCCGACAGAACCGACCGCGCCCAGCGGGCGCCAGAACGATGTGCCGCGCGATATCTCGTCGCCGGTGGAAAGGACCGACGTGACCGGCTCACCCGAGGATCTGCTCGCGACCATCGAAGCCGAGCGGGCGATCTACCGGACGTTCTACCACTTCTTCCGCCTCGCGGACACCGGGGAGAGCGAACGTTTCGTCGAATGCTTCACCCCCGACGCGCTGATCGAGTACCGGATCATGCCGGGCCCGGTGCAGCGCTTCCACGGACGCGACGAGTTCACGGCGTACATGAGCCGCGTGCCGAAATCCCAGCGCGCCATGGTCGCCCACGTCGCAGGGCAGGCCACTATCGAGTGGACCGAGGAGGGCCCGCTGCTCACCGCCTACGCCACGGTGTGGCATTGGTCCACCACCAGGGAATCCGCCGACCCGAACCGGCCCGCGGACTGGACCACCATCGGCCTGGTGCAGGACAGATATCAGAAGTACGACGGCGAGTGGCTGATCTCCCACCGCGATGTGCGGCCGGTCGCGGGCCGCGTCGCCGCCGGGCGCGGACCGGTCTGACCCGCCCGCCTCTCTCGGGCGGGCCGGACGCACCCGGCTCCTACCCGTCCGCTCTCCGGTATCGCGGCGGTCACCGCCGGTCTCGGCGCCCCACGCACCGGCCGTACCGGAACCCACCCGCTCACGGCGCGCACCCGCGGATGAACTGGGATCACGCGCCACTCTGTCGCTGTTTGCGACCTCCCGATGACGCCTCCGCGTACACCGCCGAACTCGGCGGCCATCCGACGAAAACGCCTCTCGGACCGAGGAATTCATTCGTCCACCACCGCGCATGCCGCGAGATCGTCCACCGTGGTGTCAGGTCCGCCGACACCGTGAAATTCTTCGATGCGCAGGTCAGGAGGGTGGGCAAATAAGGCCGCGCCACAACGCCCTTCGCTCACGCACGCCGTCGCCGGGAGTTGGCGGAAGCGGCGAACGGGCCGCGGGGAGGATAACTCTGGGTGAACGGCTCGTACGACGCCAGCGTCCGCCGTATCCTGAATCGGTTGGGAAAGAGGGGTGATGACCGAACGGCAATGCCATCACGCCTACCTCCAGACCTCCGCATTCCCCCGCCGCGCCCTTGAGGCGCTGGCGAAATATTCTCTCCCGCAGCGGTTTTCATGAACGCCGTGCTGTCGTCCGCCTTCGGTGTCGCAGTTGACGCCCGGTGACGGCCCTCCGGCGGCAAGGTCACGTGCGGGCATTTTGGCAATCCTTCAGTAATCCGCGGTCGAGTAGTTCGTTGGTTGCTAAATAGCTTGTCACTATTGAGGATTCGCTATCAATTGCTACAATCGAATGGCGCACCGTTAGCATGGCTAATCAGTGGCAACCTTACTTCGTACGCGTCGAAGACCGCGGCCCGCACGGAGTTCTTCCGCACTGAGGCGGGCGCACGTTCCGTTGTCGGCAGTTCCAGGGAGTTCGCTATGGACAATCCGCATGTTCTGGTCATCGGTGGCGGCCCAGCCGGGTCGACCACCGCTGCGCTGCTCGCGAAATCGGGGGTCAGGGTGACCCTCCTGGAACGAGATAAGTTCCCGCGCTACCACATCGGCGAAAGTCTGCTGGCATCGGTGCTGTCGACCCTGCGCGTCTCCGGCGCCTACGACGCGGTGGCCGCGCACGGGTTCCAGATCAAACGAGGCGGCCACTTCCAGTGGCAGGACGACAACTGGTTGCTGGACTGGTCCAAGCTCGTGGACGCCGAAGCCTGGTCCTGGCAGGTCCAGCGCGACGTGTTCGACGACCTGCTGCTGCGCAACGCAGCCGAGCAGGGTGCGCAGGTGATCGAGCGGGCCACGGTCACCAACGTCCTGTTCGATGGCGACCGGCCGACGGCCGTGGAATGGACCGTCGCCGGTGACGACCGGGTCGACACCACCGAGTTCGACTTCCTCGTCGACGCATCCGGCCGCGCGGGCGTGCTGGCCAAACACCAGGTCATCGAACGTCAGCAGCATCCGGCCTTCCGCAACGTCGCGGTGTGGTCGTATTGGGAGGGCGCACACCTACATCCGGACAGCCCGGAGGGCGCGATCAATGTGGTGTCCACGCCCGAGGGCGGCTGGTTCTGGAACATTCCGCTGTCGAACGGCCGCCACAGCGTCGGCTATGTCGTCTCGGCGCGCAAGGCCGCCGGGAAACTTCGCGAACTGGGCCGCGAGGCGTACTACGCGCAGACCATCGCCGACAGCGCCGCGATGAGCGAGCTGCTCGTCGGTGCGCGGCAGGTCGCGGAGGTCAAGGCGGAGCAGGACTACTCCTACACTTCCGACCGGTTCAGCGGTCCGGGCTGGGTCGTCGTCGGCGACGCGGCCTGCTTCCTCGACCCGCTGCTGTCCAGCGGCGTGCATCTCGCGACGTACTCCGCCCTGGTCGCCGCGGCGGCGATCGCGACGATCCTGCGCGGCGAACTGAGCGAGTCCGACGCGCTCGGCTTCTACGAGCACGCCTATCGCCGGGCCTACACCCGATTCCTGGTGCTGGTGTCGCGGATGTACGAACAGTACGTGGGCTCGGAGGAGTACTTCGCGCACGCGGGCACTCTGACGACCGGGCACAGCGGCGACACCAAGCAGGCGCAGTTCACCGAGATCATGGCGGGCTTGACCGACATGGACGAATCCTCTGGCGCGCAACAGCGCACCGCGACCGCGACCATCATCTCCGCCGCCGAACACCTGCACGCGGAGTCGGCGAATCTCGAATACATGGGCCATCTGGACATGTCGGTCGTCTGGGATCACTGGCGTGATCCGCTGGCGGATACGACCACCGGCGAGCTGCGCATCACGACCGATCCGGTGCTCGGCCTGACCGATCGGCCGCGCACCGAAGCGGAGATCGCCGCCGTGGCTCGGCCCGTTCTCCCACCGACGGCGGCCACCACCCCGTAGCGGCCGGCACGGAATTCTCATGACAGGCACCACACGGAGCCGGTCGTGACGATCACGCACACCGGCACCGAACCACCGGGTGATTGCCCGCCCGGTGGTTCGGGCTTCCGCAAGCACGACGAGATCGGGCGGTTCGGCCACCCGCTGACCAGGATGCTGCTGGCGAGTGACGGATTCACCACGCCCGCGCTGGCGGCGATCCTGCGCACCGATCTGCACGTGCGCGTATTGCGCCAGGACGACATCTCGGCCGGTCGGCTGCCGAACACCGTCACCGACGCTCTCGGCGTCGCCGATTCCGATCGGGTCCTCGTCCGCAGATCCTGCCTGGTCAGCGCCGATCTGGTCACCGTGTCCGTCAACTACGTCGTCGCGGTGCGCGCGGGCGCGGCCGCTTCCGGCATGGACGACGTGCGGGTGCCGATCGGGACCGGCCTCATCGCCCGTGGCGTTTCCCAGCGGCGGCATCTGCTGCGGACGGGCGTGACGAGATGGCCGGACGGTCGCCTCTGCGCGGCACGGGCGTACGTCATGACGCTCGGCGATCGGCCACTGTGCTACATCCGGGAATCGTTCAACCCCGACGTCATCCCGCCCGACTACGACGCCACGGCCGGTGCCGATCCGCCGTGGGCCGACGAACCCCTCTCCGCGCGGCCGGGGTCGTTCGCGGTGGCGAACCGACTGTTCGCTGCGCGGGAATCCTCCGACAGCGAACAGCCGGGCGCGAAATCCACGGCACTCCCCATCCGCACGCGACGGCCACGGCACGGGGCCGAACTCCCCCACCCGAGCGAATGCGACGCGCTGACGGCAGATCTCGCGAGGGCAGCACGAGGAGAAGGATTCGTGCTGCACCTCGATGGCCGGGACGACCTGTCCGGTGGCAGCGAGATCACGAAGCTCGCCGCGCGCAGGGCGCTGATGTATGCCGCCGCCGCCGTCATGACGCATGGGCTGGGCGCTACGACGATCACCATCGAGCGAGCGGCCAAGCGGCACGGCGACCCGCGCGCCGCCGCGGCGCTCGACGGATGGCCCGCCGACCGGCTGCCGCTCACGCTGTGCGTGCACCTCCTGCGCCGTGCCGCCGACCGGTCTCCCGCTCCGGTGCGGCGTGACCTGCTGCGCGCGGTGAGCGGACTGTTGCCCGTCGCGGCGATCGCACCGCCGGGCGCAGGCGAACTGCACACTTGGCTGCCCCGGCCGCGCGTCTCGCGCGAGCCGTCCGTCTCGCCCGGAGCGCAGCAGGCCGGCCGAGAACCCGACGGACGATGGTGGGATCGTTCGGCGCACCTCTTGTGGCTCGGCGATCGCGCTGGACCTTCCGCGCGCGGCCGGATGCGTGTCGCAGGCCGTGCAGGCAACCCCGTCGCGGTAACCCTCGGCCCTACCACCACCCCCGCGGATATCGAGTATCTGTGTCGCACGTTGAATCCGCGGAGACAGCCGGGCCGGCTCACGCTCGTACCGCAACTGGGCCTCGCCCGCACCCGTGACGCGCTTGCGGCCTTGTTCGCCGCCGCGGCGGCGTGTGAAACGCCGATCTGCTGGGTGTGCGATCCGATGCCGTACCCTCGAATTACGCGCGAGCGCAGCACATTTCGTTCCGAGGATGTCGTCGGCGCGATCGGCGCGTTCTTCCACGCCTGCCGGGCGAGCGGCACCGTTCCCGGCGGTCTGCATCTTCGATGCGGTCCCGATGCCGTCCTCGACGCGCCGGACGCGCACGGGGCGGAGCAGCCTGCCGCGCAACGCCGACGGCGTGGCGAGCCGGGTCTCGATCCCGTGGAAACGCTTCTCTGCGTCGTCGCCGCGCTCGAACTGCGGGCCGAATGGTCGCCGCGCTGACGGTTTCCCGTTCCCACGCTCCGGTAGAAGCCACTACCAGGGGAATCACCCATCATCGGTGCGGCCACATGGTGAATTCCCCGGCAGCGTTCGCACCGGCGTGATTGCCAGCAGCGGGAAACCGGAAAGCGAATCGGCGCTATATCATCGCCCGGTTCCGAGCGGCGTTCGCAGCCCTTCTCGGTGTCGGTTCGGATGACAGGAGCCGTCCGGCCACAGGGCACACGGGCGGCAGTCGCTGTATCGAGGGCATTGTTTTAATGACCAGAACTGTCGGTAAGTTAGCGATAGAGGTTCGCTCTGATTCCCGTAACAGCAGTTCGCGCAGTGATACCGCCGAGTAGCATCAGACCCGCGCGAACTCGGCGGTTGTCGACCGCGCTCGGTCGCGATGGCGCTCCGGCCCGCACGATACTGCCACGTAATAATTTCGGTTCACTTAACACAAGTCGCGAATCCGTGCGATTCGCGATCGAACCGCTACACTTTCGTTATTCTTCGGAACGGGTACAGGTGAGGTGCCGCCTGGGTTCGGGCGGGGCCGTGTCAGAGGTAGGCATTTTCAGCCGTGAGCAAGTGGTCTCAGCTTCGCGAATCCGCTATGGGAGTGGTTCGGTCGAGCCGGCGCGATGTCCGTGGTCGAGTCGGTGTCCGAGTACGACTGCTGGCGATCGTGCTCATATCGAGCGTCACGCTACTCGTCATCGGCGTCGGCGCCGCGGGTTATCTGGTGCAATCCGCCCGAGCGGCCAAAGAATGGGCGGAGTTGGCCAGCAGCACGACGGCGCCCGCCATCCAAATGGTCCAGGCGTTCCAGGAGGAACGCCGCCTGTCGTTGTTGTCCCTGGCCGGTGACACCGACGCCACCCGAGCGCTGGCCACCGCGCGCCAGCATTCGGACGCGGGGCTCGCGGCGGTGATGGCGAAAGGCGATGCCGCCCGCAAACTGAATCCCGACGGGTCGGCCTCCGATATCGAGGCCTACAACAAGCTGTTCGCGATGGTTCCGACGGTGCGCGCCGGGGTCGACACCCGGCAGGCCGCGCCGAACGAGGTGGTCGAAATCTTCAGCGGGGTCATCGGCACGATCGTCGCCGCCTCGACGCTCGCCGCCCGGGTGGCGCCGGAAGCCGACATCGCCATGGAGCTGAACTACGGCGTCGAGGCTCTGCGCGCCGCCGAAGCCTTGTCGATGGCCGACACCTTGGGCACGGTGGCGCTCACCGTCGGCGAGAACACGCCCGCGCAACTGACCGAGTTCGCGCGGCTGGTGGGTGAATTCCGCAGCGAGGTCGCCTACGCCGGCCGGGTGTTGAAGGACAAGCGTCTCGCCCAGCTCCAGGAGATCACCGCCGGACCGGCCTACCAGAAGCTGATCGCGATGCAAGACGCGGTGCTGGTGCACGGACCGGTGGAAGCGGGCTCCGACTCCGACGAGTCCACCGGCACCGGTCGGACCCAGAGCGGCCGGTCGACCTCCAGGACCACCCCGTTGCCCCTCAGCGTCGCGGCGTGGCAGGAGGCTTCCGGGCAGGTCTCCTCCGCCCTGCTGAAGGTCTGGGACGATCAGAGCCGCGCCGCCCACCAGATCGCTCGCGAGCGAGGTGACCAGACCGCGCGGCAGTCCATGCTCGGCGGCGCGGGCGTGCTGCTGGTCTCGACCATCGCCTTCCTCGCGGCATTGATCATGGCCAATCGCTTCATCGGACGAATGCGGCGGTTGCGGCGCGACACCCTGGAACTGGCGGACCAGCAGCTGCCCGATCTCATGAGCAGGCTGGGCCGAGGTGAGAGCGTCGGCTCCGGAGCCGAGTTGGCCCGGCTCGATTACGGCACCGACGAACTGGGCCAGGTGGCCGACGCCTTCAACCGTGCCCACGTCGCGGCCGTGTCCGCCGCGGTCGCGGAAGCGAAGACCCGAGCCGGCGTCAACGCGGTGTTCCTCAACATCGCCCATCGCAGCCAGGTCGTGGTGCACCGCCAGCTGGCGCTGCTCGATCAAGCCGAACGCAAAGAGGAGGACGCCGACCAGCTCGAGCTGTTGTTCCAGCTCGACCACCTGGCGACGCGGGCGAGGCGCAACGCCGAGAACCTCATCATTCTCGGCGGCGAGAAGCCGGGTAGACGCTGGCGCAAGCCCGTTCCGCTGGTCGATCTGGTCCGCGCCGCCGTCGCCGAAAGTCTCGACTACGCCAGGATCCAGACCGGCCGGCTTCCGGAACTCCAGGTGTCGAGCAACGCCGTCGCCGACTTGATCCACCTGATGGCCGAGCTGATGGACAACGCGACCTCCTTCTCTCCGCCGCAGGCGCGGGTCGAGGTGTCCGGCGTCGTGGTCGGGCGCGGTGTGGCGGTCGAGATCATCGACCAGGGTCTCGGCATGTCGGAGGCCGATTTCGCCGCGCGTAACGAGCTGTTGTCCAATCCACCGGATTTCAGTGTGGTGACCTTGTCCAGCGACACCAGGCTCGGGCTGTTCGTCGTCGCGAAACTGGCGCACCGACATGGCATTTCGGTGCGCTTGGGCGAATCGGTCTACGGCGGCGTCCGTGCGGTGGTGCTCATTCCGAGCGCACTTCTGCAATCGGATACGTCACCGCGCCTGCAGAACGACGCCGAGCCCGTCGAGCCCGTGCGCACACCGGCGCCGGGCGCCGCGCCTCGGCCTGCGGCGGTGCCGGGCCGATCGGCATGGTTCACCTCGGCCTCCGATCAGCAGGTACCAGCCCCGGCACCGCACGGCGACGACGGCAGCTTCGACACCGACGGCGGCAATTTCGACACCGGCAGTGGACGCGTCGAAACCGGCCACGGCCGCTTCGACACCAACGGTGGGCGCTTCGACGCCGGCAACAGCAGCTTCGACACCGGCAATAGTCGCTTCGACGCCGGCGCCACCGCGCAACCCGGTCCGGCCGACGCCCGGCCGCCGCTGCCACGCCGCCGCCGCCAATCTCCGCAGGAGCCGGAGCAACAGCCGCAGACGGCGACGCCAGCCCCGATCCGACAGCGGACCGCCGATGAAGCACGCAATCTGATGAGTGCCATCGAGAACGGCACCCGCCAGGGACGCCGGAAGCGTCCCGACTTCGACTAGTCCGCAACTCCCCATCTGCAGAAGGCGACCATGACTACTTCCCAGGGAACCGGTATCGGTTGGCTACTCGACGAGCTGGTCACCGGGCTGGCCGGAGCGCAGTCCGCGGTACTGCTGTCCTCCGACGGCCTGCTGATCGGCCACTCGGCCCAGCTGGACAAGGCCGACGCCGAGCGATTCTCCGCGATGGCATCGGCACTGCACAGTCTTTCCCGCAGTGTGGGCCACCATTTCGACGCCGGTGGCGTCTGCCAGACCGTGGTGGAACTCGACCGCGCGGTACTGTTCGTCACCACGGCGGGCGCCAACGCTTGCTTGGCGCTGCTGGCGTCCGAGACCGCCGATATGGGTATGGTGGCTTACGAAATGAACCAGACGGTGCAGCGAGTCGGGACACACCTGTCGGTCGACACGCGTCCGCATCCCCCCGCTTCGACACGGCCATGAGTTATCAGCACGATCCCTGGTATGAGGAAGACGCCGGTCCGATGGTCCGGCTCTTCGCCATCACCCGCGGCCGGGGTCGTGCCGTGCGCCGGGAACTGAATCTGGTCACCCTGGTGGTCGACGGCGCGCCTGGCACCGCACTGCGGCGTACCGAACCGGAATACGCCGCGATCGTGCAGTTGTGTCGCACCCCGCAGTCGGTGGCGGAGGTCTCCGCGCGCCTGAACCTGCCGCTGACCATGACGAAGGTCCTCATCGGCGACCTGCTCGACGACGGCAGGCTGATCTACCGGTCGGCGCAGCCAACGGCCGGGTCGGAGTCCGACCTCGGCCTCCTGCGCGCGGTGCTCGACGGCATCCGCGCGCTCTGACCGCGCCGACCGATCCTCAGCCCAACTGGGCGGCAAGCCTTTTGGCGTTCATGTAGGCGATCGCCTCGATCGAGACCATCGGGTTCACGCCCGACGCGGTGGGGAAGCTGGAGGCGTCGGCGACGACGATGTTCGCCACCTCCCAGGTGGCGCCGTCCGGGTTGGTGGCCGAGGTTTCCGGTGAGCCGCCCATCCGCGCCGAGCCCATGATGTGCAGTGCGCCCAGGGAGCAATGCCCCGGCCCGTACCCCGCGGCCCGGCACGCGACGGCGAAATCGGCGTGTGAACCCCGGCGGCCCGGTTCGTAGGAGACGCCCGCTTGGTGCCCGGAGAAGATGCGCCGCGCGCCCGCTGCTTCCAGAATGCTCGCCGCCCCCTCGAACCCGGTGTGCAAATGGGCGGCGTCGTAGTCCGACAACCGGTAATTCACGATCGGCTCACCATCGCGGTCGACGGCCACCGTGCCCGAATCGCGGTCGCGGGTGATGATGCCGATCGCGTTCGAATGCGCGAAATCGAGCATGGTGGTCCGATGCTTCTCGGCGCCGCGCCAGCTCATGAACCCGGTGGCGAGGCCGGGATGGATCGGACCGGTTTCGTAGATCACGCCGTAACCGTTGCCGTCCAAGTCGCTGTGCTCGCGGCAGATCCGGGTCTGCAAGCCGCCTTCCCACGGCCGGATCTCTTCCTCGAACACCCCGAAGACCGCCGCCGCCGGGTGCAGGCGCAGGTGGCGGCCGATGTTCTGGTTGCGCAATCCGGAGCGCCGCAGCAACGCCGGAGTCTGGATCGCTCCGGCCGCCGCCACCACCGCACGGGCGCGCACCTCGATCGCCACCCCGTCGGAGGTGACCGCCGAAACCCCCTGCGCTCGACCGTTGCGCACCGCGATCCGCCGCACATCGGCGTCCACGACCAGCCGTGCGCCCCGATCGGCCGCATCGGCGAGCCAGGTCTTGGTCACCGACTGTTTGGCGCCGAGCCGGCAGCCGTAGCCACACCGGCCGCACTCCACACCGGCGTCACAGGCATCGGTCACGTTGCGCGGCAACGTGTCCACCTCCCAGCCGAGCGCGCGGGCGCCGCGTTCCAGAACGCCGTCGCGAGCCGACAGCACCGACCGCCGATCGGTGACGCCGAGCCGCCGCTGCACCACGTCGAGCGCGTCGTCGAATTCGGCTTCGGCGAACTGGGCGGCGCCCAGCGCGGCCCACTCCGCCCGGACGTCCTGCGGGGTCGGCAAAGACGTGCTCCAGTTGACGACCGTTCCGCCGCCGAGGCAGGTGCCCGCGACGAGGGTGATCTGGCCTTCGCTCGATCCCGGCGGCCCCGGCGCGTACAGGTGCTGCAACCCGCCGAGTTCGCCGGTGCCGAAATCGCGGTCGTCGTAATAGTTCCCGCGTTCCAGCACCACCACATCGAGGCCCGCTTCGGCCAGCACCGCGGCTGCCACACCGCCTCCGGCGCCGGAACCGACGATCACCACATCACAGTCGAATTCGGTCGGCTCGGTGCAGCGCAGCGGTGTCAACGCGGGCGCGGGCGCCGTGGTCAGCGGGCCGGCCGGAGCCGGGTAACCGATCTCCTTCCACAGCGGATTGACACCCGCCGGGCCCGGAGTGATGTTGTAGGACAGCAGCGACGCTTGCTTGAGCGCCTGGAAGATCACCCGCACCGATTCGAAGCGCGAATCGGCGAGCCGCAGCAACGCCCGTTCCCGCTGCTCCTGCGACAGGCGGGAGAAGCGCCGCGGACCGCTGCCGGTGAGCAGCCCGGTCAGCCGGGAATCCCATAGGTTGAGCAACGTGGCCAGCTGCTTCTTCTCCGCCTCGCGCGGATTCCGCCCCAGTAGCTGGAAGACGGTGTCCACGGCGCCGAGCGCGCTTGCCGACGGCAGCGTCAACCCGTCGCCGGGGTTGAACGTGTCGCAGATGAGGTTCATCGCCGCGCGTTGCTTGGCTGTTGGTTCCATGTCGAACAGTCCCCTTCGTTTACGCCAGTGAGTTCTATCACACGACATGAACAACCACTAACTAAAGGCCCATCTGTCCTGGTGATTCCGGTTCAACCCAGGAGAATCCCTGCACACATAACGGGCACGGTTCGCGCTCACGCCCTGATGACGCTCGCGGCGGCGTATCCGACCGCGAGGAAGGCGTGCACGACCGACACGAGCGCCTTGCCGAGTTCCGCCACCGGATCCGCGCCCGCCCTCGGCCGCGCCAGCGACCACCGGGTGAAGGTTCGCTCCGCGTGCACCGCGAGACGCAGCAACTCGGCGCGATACGACCCCAGCAGCGGCTGGTCACAGGCGCCCAGCGCCGCCGCGGTGAGATGCGCGCAGCGACCTATCGTCACCACGACTTCGAGCACCTCGTCCGGCACCGCGGTGAGCAGATAGGCGTCCGCGAGCGCGGCGGCCGCCCGCGTTCGCTCGACGACGCTTCCGAGCGCACGACCCAGTTCGGACAACTGCGCGCGGTCGGCGCTCGCGGGCCCGGACTCCAGCGCGGTGGTCAAGTTGCCGATGACCACGCCGAGCGCGTGCTCCACTCGGCGCAAGCGCTCCAGAATTCCCGACACATCGACCGGCGAGCATCCGAAGTCCGCCAGCACCGTCGCGGCCTCGACCAGTGTCGCGGCCGCCGCGCGGAAGTAGATCTCGGTAGTCGCGCTCGCCGTCGGCGTGCTCATGCCCACTCCTCGGGTTGTGCCTCGATCGGCAGCCGTGGGGATGTCGACGCCGCCGGACAGCGTCGGCCGGTTGGCGTCGACAACCCAGTGCCGTCCGGGTAGCAATCGCCTCGAACCACCACGGTCGACAGTAATGATTCATAACATATCGCTGCTTTGAACTGGTAGATAGTCTCTTCATATTGAAAACAGTCGTTCACTTAATGCCTGATCCAACTGTTCGTCGACAGATCAGCTACAACCAGGCACAGGACAGGAGAAGCGGGGTTCCGCGGCCCGCGAAGTCCGAGCCCTCCGCGGCCCCGAGGCGACCGTCGGGGCCCGGCGCGCACCGCTCCGGTCCGCGCACGCGCGATGATGGAGCGGAGCCGATGATCGTCGAGAGGACCACGGATGGACCGTATGAGGCGATTGCTGGTCGCTGTGGTGGTCGTGTTCGCAGCCGCCGGATGCGGGAACACCGAGCACGAACCGCCACCCGCTCGCGGCGAGATCGTTTCGGCCACGCCCCTGCTGAGTCTGACGCCCGAGCAGACCGCGGCGCTGTTGACGAACGGCGGAATCTCCACTCCGGTCCGCAACGGCGTCGACGCCTTTCGTCTGGAGTACCGGACGATCACCCCGCACGGCGAGCCGACCACCGCCAGCGGGCTGGTGGCGCTGCCGCGTACCGACTCCCGGCGACTGCGGGTGGTCAGCTATGAGCACGGGACCATGACGCTCAAGAGCGACGCGCCATCGGTCGATACCCGCGATCTTCCCGATCGGCTGCGCACGGTCGCCTTCGCCGCCGCGGGTTACGCGGCGACCGCACCCGACTATCTGGGCCTGGGGACCGGTCCGGGCACGCATCCCTACACCCATGCCCCCTCGGAGGTCAGCGCATCGGCCGACCTGTTGCGGGCGGCCGGCTCCCTCGCGGCCCAGCAGCGGCGAGAACTCGACCCGGAGGTGCTCGTGACCGGGTTCTCCCAGGGCGGCCACGCGGCGATGGCGCTCGGCAAGGCACTGGCCGCCGGGACCCTCCCCGGCTTCGGGGTCGCCGCCCTGGCCCCGATCAGCGGACCCTACGACCTCCAGCACGTCCAGGCGCCCGCCGCGCTCGACGGGCGGGTCCTACCGGGCGCGGCGGTGTTGTTCCTCTCCTACTGGATCACCGCGATGAACCGGATCCACCACCTCTACGACGATCCGGCCGAGGCCTTCCAACAGGCCTACGCCGACAAGGTGGACGACCTGTTCGACGGCTTCCACAGCGAGATCACCATCGTGACCTCGCTGGCCCCCACTCCAGGGCAACTGCTGACCCCCCGGTTCCTCCGATCGGCCGCCGAGCCGACCGGCGCCGCCGCGGCGGCGATCGCCGAGAGCGACGGCACCTGCGACTGGACACCGCGCATACCCGTCCATCTCTACGCTTCCCGCAGCGACCGCGCCGTGCCGTATCCGAATGCCGAGCACTGCCTGCGAGCTCTCGGTGGCAACGCGACACTGCGCGACTTGGGCGATCTGGACCACGCCGGAACGGCCCGGGTTGCCGTCCCCGAGATCCTCGGCTGGTTCCAGCACCAGTTCCCGCCCAGCTGACCAGCGCCGCCGCGCGTGGGTGCGGCGGTCGAGCGGATCACGCCGACTGCGTCTCGGAGGCGAGATGTGCGCCGACCCGGTCCACGACGATCCGGATATCGAGATTCGCGATCCGGCCCTCAGCGTCGAACTCGACCTCCCCCGCGAGCCCCTCGCCGCCGAACTCCAGCACCCGATAGTCGTCGAGGAATTCCGTGTCCAGCCCCCGCCGGGTCAGATAGCTGTACACGGCACGCCGGTGATCCGTCAGCGGCAGCGCGCCGAAACCGTGGGCCAGCACGCGAGCGAGGCCGGAGGGAGTGGGCGCCGGCAACTCGAAGGCGGGGTGGTCGATGAGGAACGCGACGCACGCGCCATCGATGACACCACAGTAGGAGTTCCACCGCCCACAGACGATCTTCGCGGCGTCCGCCATCAACGAGGCCACCTGATAGGGCTCCGGCGCCGCCGCGCCGAGCACCACGGGCAGCTCGGCCGAACACAATTCGGCGACACGGTAGCGGGAGCCGAACTCGCGCACCGTCTCCGCGGCACGCAGCAGCGACCGCGGGTAGCCCCAAGGATTGACCCACCCCCACAGCCACGCGTCGTCGTCCGCCGTGCCGAGCAGGTGGACGTCGGTACACACGAAGGAGCGCTCCTCGCCGAGGAATTCGAGCCGACGTCCTTCCAGGTCGGCCTCCAACACGTGGGCGCCGAGCACCTGCTCGACGTGGAGCCGGTGTTCGAGCGACAGCAAGCCCGCGTCATCGAGAAGTCTCGTCAGTGGCACGGTTTGGGACACCGCGACAGCGTAGTCAACGCGCGGTCACTTCTCCGCTTCCGCTCGGGTTTCCGAACATCCGGAGCGCGGCGACGCCGCCGCCCGCCGCGCAGCCGTGCGGCCCTCGGCCCACTCGGTTCATCCCACCGAACGAAGGCATGCGATCCACGCGAATGTCGCGGGAGCGGTGGGGGTACGGCCTGCCGGTCAGTTCCTTCTCAGGGTGCCGACACCCAGCGATCCGTTCGCAGCGGGCCGCGCTTTCTTCTCTGCTCCCTCCTCTGCCGCGTGGACATAGCTGACCGGATCCTTGTCGACGGGCTGGACGCCGGCGAAGTTGCGCGCCTCGTAAGCGGCGAAAGCGACGGCCAGCTGATGGCGACGCGGCAGCCCGGCAAGGCGGCGGAAGTCGGTGAGGCCCTCGCGTTCTTCCTCGGCCATGTGATCGCTGTTGGCCGCGTTCGCCGCCGCGACGGCCGCGTACCAGGCGTCGGCGCCGACCTGATGACGGGCTACCTCGGCGATCGCGTCCCTGATCTCGTTGTGGTCGTGGATGGCGTCGAGTGTCTCGTTCTCCACCCCGCCCGCGCGCCGGGCCGCGATACCCACTTGCAGCAGGGCGGGGTAGAAGATCTCCTCCTCCGCCTGCGCGTGCAGCTCGAGGAAGGCCGCGAGCCGGTGCCAGATCGCGGAAAGCGCGCCGGTGTCCGCGCGATCGATCTGCTCCAGGATCGCGAACAGCCGCCGTTGTTCCTGGTGGTCGTCCAGAATCAGCTGGGTAATGTCCACGATTCCTCCCTGAGATCGCACTTCAGGTCAGCACTGAACGCCGAGGCGGACCGCCCCTCCGGGGGCAGCTGGCATCTCCTCAGGGATCCTGACGTTAATTCACCGCCGAGCCATTCCGCTGCCGACGCACCGCCGCGTGTCCGCTTCTCTGTGCGGCGGTGGAGCGCGCGGCGGTGACGTCTAGACGAGTAAGTCCGAAGTTCGGTCAGTGGTCGTAGGAGATGCGTGACCGGGTGCGGGGTTTGCCGGTGGTGCGGTTGTGGCAGATGGCGCTATGAATTGCTACGACGTGATCAGTCGCGGCCGGGTATCTGGGCGTCCGTAGGCCAGAATGCGCGGCAGCACTTCGCGCATGCGTGCCACGTCCGCTGCTGGCGCATGCAGCAACGCCTCGACAACGGGATCGGTCAGGCCGAGATCATCCAGCGACTCGGGATCCAAGGTCACCCGAAGCACGTCGCCGGTCAGCTCCACCTCGCGTACGCAGCCATAGGCAGTGCCCTGATCGGGCGTGACAAGGCAATGTGTGTCCATGCCCAGCGACACATCCTGTTCGTCGGGATCGTCGAAGTCGCACATGAACAACAAGGAGAACCCCTCTTCGTCATTCGACTCCGCCACGCCCGCCATCATGCAGTCGTCTACATCTGGATCATCGAGTTCGCACGCAACCAGCGCCGTGAACCTGTACGCCATCCACGTGTTCTAGCATGCTCATCTGATCCGAGTGTTGGTCAGTGGTCGTAGGCAATCAGTGACCGGGTGACCGGTGCGCCGATCGTATGGTTGTGCCAGATCGCGGCGGCCATCGCCAGTATGCGCTGGGCGACGCGGATCGCGACGCCCTCGACGCTGCGGCCGCCGTGGTCTTCAAGGTCGAGTTGCCTTTGAGCGTGTCGTTGACCGACTCGATAAACTGGCGCACCTTCTTCAGCAGCGGCTCACCGTAACGGGCGGTCTCGTCCTTGCGCGAGGGCCGCAGCATGGTGATTCCGTACCACCCCCAGTGCGCCTCGGAGGTGAACCCCAGCAACGACTGCGCCACCGCCAGACACACCGATTCCGAGTCGGTCGACACCGGCGGACGGCCGGTCCACCTCGGTCCGGGCCAACTCATCATCAATCTTCACGTACAGTGCGGTCAGGAGGGCGTTCAGATCGTTCGTCACTCAATGATCTTCGACGCCCTCCGCCCATGTCCGGGCATCACCGGGCCTTCGGACTTACTCGTCTAGTTCGCGGCGCGGCGGTAGGGCGGAACGACCCGTTCCCGGTCGGTGGCGATCCGCCGGCGCCGGGCCGTCATCGCGTCCGCGGGCGAGGCCCCGGTGGACAGTGCGTGAAAGATGGCTGCCGCGTCCTCGATGGCGTCGCGCGCGCCGACTCCTTCGGCCGGTGTGATGGCGTGATCGGCGTCCCCGCAGAGGATGACCGGCAGCTGTGCGGGAGCGGCTGCGGTGAAAGGGACGTTGCGCGCATTGGAGATGTGCACGGTCTCCGTCTCGGCCAACAGGAGATCGACCACGTCACGGATGCCAGGGGCGACCGTTCGGATCAGTTCGGCCCACTCCACTACCGGATGGAATCCGAGGTCCGGAGCGGGAAGAGCTGGGCGGGTGACTCTGGCGAACCAGACGGACAGTCCTTCGTCCCAGTAGTGACCGAACGCGCCCGCTGGGCGGCCATCCGCACCGATGCGGCCGTCGAAGTGCAGCACCGCGCTCTTGGTGCGCAACGCCTGAGCACGCTCGGTGCGGCCGTAGAACACAATCTGTCCGGCGTACTCGGGCGTTCGTCCCGGCTCGATCCGGCGGCGGGCGAGGGAGTCGATGCCATCGGCCGCGATGACGACATCGTCGGCGGGCAGCCGGGTAGCGCCGCTGAACAGCATGCCATGGTCGATATCGGTCACCGCGGTGCCGTAGTGGAATTCCGCCGTTGTGGCAGTGGCGAATTCGGTCAGCACCGACATGAGTTCGGCACGCAGGTACAGCCGATGACCACGGCTCGGCCCGAAACGGGCTTCGCCCGGCTGGTACTCCACCCGCAGGGCGTCCACCGGATGGGCGACCTCGTCCAGCCGATCGGCGGGCACGCCGAGAGTCGTCAGCGCGGCATGGGCACGGTCGTCCAGTACCAGGAACGCCCCGACGCCGACCGAAGGCTGACTTTCGTACACACGGACCGGAATACCTTCGCGGCCAAGCGCTCCCGCCAGCACGGTCCCGGCGATTCCTCCACCGACGATGGTCACCATGTCACTCAGCGTAGAGCGGCATGCGACGGTCGCGCCGCCGATCGCTGCCGACGCCAGGGCGGCAGAAGCACAGCGCCCGGTCTATCCCGGGATGACGTACTGCACCTGGACCGAATCGGGCGAGTGGAAGATCTCCTTCGTGGTGACGGACAATTCGACGTGACCGGGGCCGGAGGGGATGGTGGCCGAGTTGTACCACGAGCCGACCAGCTTGATCGTGGTGTTTCCGCGCGCCCCGGTATCGATGTTGTGCCAGGAGACGTATGCGGTGGTCGCGCAGGTACCGATGCCCTGGAAGGCGCTGGTGAGGTGGAGCCCCTGGGACGAGTCCTGGTCCACGTTCCCGCGAATCGTGCCGTAGCACAGACCCGCTTCCGTCGCGGTGGTGTAGAGGACCGGCAGGTTGACCGCCTCGGCCGAGGCAGTACCGGCGAAGACGAACGCCGGAGCACAGGCCACGACGGCGGCAGCGGCGGTCGCGGCGAATTTGGTGACTGAGCGCATGAACTTTCCCCTCTGAGTCTGCACACTGATCGGCATGCCCGGTGGCCGGGCCCCTGGAAGCTCGAGAACACCGGACTGCACGTCTTATCCGTCATCAGCCCATGGGCGTTACGCCGAGGCCATGTCCACGACCGCCGTGATCCGCTGTTTCGCCTGATCGACGTAGTGTTGGATTCCGCAGGAGACGAGTAGGGATCAGGTGGCTTCAGACATCGTTGTGCAGGACATCAACCATGCCGAGATTCACCGCTTCGGTGACGATGCGGACGAAACGCTGTTCAAGCTGTGCACTGCGCAGCCCGAAACCAGCTTGGTACGGGGCATCTCCCGTTACGGCGACACCATGTTCAATCGGTACCAGCTCGGCTTGATCCTGGATCAGATCGAGGGGATCGAGGTACGGACCGATGCCGAGCGGCAGGCCATCGACCTGCTGAGGCGAGCATCGTCCATCGCGCTCCGCGCCAACGGATATCTCCTGTTCGTCGGCGACTGACGGGCGGACCGCTCGAATATGGGCGAGCAGAAGAAGAAAGGCACGGGAACCCCGATCTCAGGACCTTCGCTGCCGCCGCCCGCGTGCCTACTGTCGTCTTCGGTGAACACCGGCGATCGAGCAGGCGCAACTCAAGGCCGGTCGAACTGCCCGTCTCGCGCGCCCGACACAAACGTGTCCCACTCCGAGGGCGTGAACACCAGCACCCCGCTGTGAGGGTTCTTCGAGTCGCGAACCCCCACGCGGCCGCCGTCCAGATGCGCGATTTCGACGCAGTCACTACCGGCGGAACTACGAGTGCTCTTGAACCAGCGCGCTCCGGATAGATCCACGGACACAGTCGAACTCCTTCGCTGCCTGCCGCAGCAGGCGTTTGCTACTCGGCACGTCCAACGCTACCCGCTTCATCACCTCGATTGCAGTTCGATAGCGGCGAACGGTGCTGGGTCGCTCCAGGTAGATGTCACCGGTATAGCTCTGGACGTAGACCACCGGCGGCTCCAGCACCCGCCCGTCGTCGTCTGCCGCGAAGTCCAGAATCGTGAACGGTCCGGTGGATGTTCCCAGCGGGTACCCGGCCCCGAACGGAAGCACCTGCACGCGAACGTTCGGCGGCAGGTCCGCGAGGTGACGCAACTGCACTGACATGACGCGAGGGCCGCCGACCACCCGCCTGGTCGCCGCTTCGTCCAGCAACAGCACCGCATTCAGCGGCGCGATATCGCGGGTGATGAGCCCCTGCCGGTTGCGCCGAACCCTGACTCTCCGCTCGATCGCCTCGGCGGTATCCATGGGGAAGTACACCCGGTCCAGCGCCCGCGCGTATTCGGGAATCTGAAAGATTCCGGGCAGCAGATCGGGACGGTAACTCGTGAGATGCGAGGCCGCCGCCTCCATCTGGATGTACGCGTTGAACGTCGGATTCACCTGATCGGGAAACTCGTCCAGCCATGACGGCGTCCTGCCCTGCGCCGCGAGCGATTTCAACACCGGCAGCATGTCCACCCGCTGATACAGCTTGCACAGTCGCCGCAGGTCTTCATCGCGCACGATCACGTTCGGCGCACCGGTCTCCAAACGGTGCAGCGTCCCCGCCCCGCGCCCGATGGCCCGCGCCGCCACTTCGATGGACAGTCCCGCTTCCTGCCGCATCCCGCGCAGGCAGCGGCCGAGGCTGCGGTGTGGAACGCCCCCGGTCCCGCGAATGTCGGCCTCGAGCTGCCGAATACCGGCGCGCGCATCGCTCTCCCCCATACTGTTTGCTCCCTTCTGTGGAATATCCGCACCCGCTGACTGGAATATTTCGAAAGATATTGTGGAAGGCGGCATTCCGGCCTTCTGGACGCCATTGTGCAGGATCGCTGGAAGGTGTCCAGGGCTTTTGCCACTTCGCATCGCGAATTTCCGCGGGAATATCCACACGGCCCGCGTCGGGTGCTCCACTGACCGCGTGATCGGCGCGGCGAGACTCCCCGTTCGCCGCCATTCGACCAGCGGAGGACACATGACCAACCGACTGCCGCAACGCGTTCCGTTCCCCCGGCCGCGCGCCCCCTACAAGGGCGTGTCGCTGCCCGTGCTCGAGCGCTACGCGGCCGCGCTGCGGCAGTGGTCCGCCGCACCCGAACGTCCCGGAGGCGGGGTGTCGACCCCTCCCCCGCCTCCGGTGACCCTCACCGAAGCCCTGTCATGGACCGAGTGACGGTCAGAGCGCGGAGGCCGTGACCGTACGCCGGTACTACGTCGAGGTGCACTGCTGCGGCCCACGCTGGCTCATCCACGTGCCGGATGCGTACTGCTGGACGATGACCGGCGACAAGTCGGCAATACGCTCCACCGCCCGCGAGATGATCGCGGCGACGACCGGCCACAGCGACCACTCGTTCGAGTTGGATCTCGCCGCAGGCCGGGCGCTGCGCGACCCCGAGGAGTTCGCGGCGTGCCGCCGGGAGCTGACCCGGTGGCATCCGCCCGGAGAACAGGGGAAACACCCACACCTCGAGTGACTTCGATCCGAGGAAAGAAGTCGCGGTGATCTGAGAACGCATCCGAGAACTCGGGTCGCGGGTACGGACAGTCGCCTGCTCAGTGCATGGTCGGCGACGGTGTAACCAGGGCTTCGCGGTGGTCGGATCGGGTTCCGGTGGCGGCGGATAGGATGAAACCTCAGTCATATCGGGAGTTCCCGACTGTTCTCGCAAGAGATGCGTGGAGGGGGGACATGCGGCCCATGGCTGAGTCGAACCCGAGCGGAGGAGCATGGTGGGGTTGATGGTTCGTATTGCGTCCAGTCTGCTGGCCGCCGTCGCCGGTGTCGCAGTGCTGGGCGGTTGCGGTTCGGGCAGCCCGGTGGATTCGGCGGTGGAGCCGAGCGATGCGACGCCCTCGACGACAACCTCGACGACAACCAAACCAGCAAGCTGCCCCGCCCTGTCTGCCGACCCCCTGGTTACCGAGGAATTGAAGACCGCCCTGGCAGCGACGCACCTACCGGTGGGAGCGTGTCTCAATTCTGTGAACGTGGTGGGCGATCCCCGCCGACTGGACGAAATGAGATTCCTCATCACCCTCGATGTACCCACGGCGGCAACACCGGATGACCTACGCCCGATCGCCACCGACATCGCACATGTCTGGAAAGAAAGCGAACTCGGACAGAAGACGGCCGAGCTGGATATCACCAATTGGGGATATGCCGGAGCGAAATACATGGAGTACCTCGCGGACAATCAATTCCGGACCCATCCGTGGAACGGAACGCCGACTCGCGAAGCCGAGCTGGCGATATGGACCGTCACAGCCAAGGGATGAACGTCCGGCGTGGCAGCCGGTATCGGCGGCGAATTTTCGGGTCTCAAGGCAGCCGGTCGAGGAACCTGCGCACCCGAGCGACCTCGCCGCTCCCGGTTGTCGGCAGGCGCAGCAGTCCGAAGTTGTAGCGCCGGCAGATCTCGTCCTTCACCGCGTCGCGGGCGAGCTGCGTCGGGTTCGCTTCATGGGTGCTGAAGCCGTCCACTTCGATGGCGCCGACGCTCTCGTTGGTGATCCGGTTGTAGATGACGAAATCGAACGACGATCGGCGCCGGACGAACTCACGCTGCCGAGCATCGAGCCGGTCCAGACCACGTGGGAACACGTTCTGCAGGTAGACCTGCCGGTGTGCTGCGAGGTGACCGTAGCGGGGCTCGGCGAGCACCCCCTCCAGCATGGTGAGGGCGATGTCCTCCGAAGGCCATCGGGTGCGCCCCCACCCGATATGCGGGTGCGCGCGCCGCCGCCGCGTGTAGTCGGTGTACAGCAGGTCGAAGATCGACACCACATCGCTGTCGACGACCGCGTTGTCCGGGTCCCGGTACCGGATGTAGCCGATCAGATCGCGCAGGTGTCGGCTCTCCGGCAACCCGGAATGATGGGTGACCAGGACGAACAAGCGCATCGCCCGGGATACGGCCACATTGATCAATTGAGGATCGTCGGCGAACCGCAAAGCTGCCCGGCTGCTGGGGGTGTCGTCCAACACCGTGGTCATGACGACCGCGTCCTTCTCTCGACCTTGGAAGCGATGCACTGTGTCGGACTCGATGGCCTCGATCAGAGCATCGGTCGCCTTGTTCGCCTGACGGCGATACGGAGTGGTGACCCCGACCTCGTGCGGTGGAATATCGGCGGATATCCAGGGCAGCACCTCGTGCAGGATTACATCGATCTCGCGTTGGTTGCTCCGTCCCTTCGACTTCGGGTCGTCGTCGCCGTAGGCGCGGCGCATGTGGTTGCCGGGGGCCGTACGCACCACCGTCATCGGGGCCACACCGGGCGTGCTGCGCGTATACGGAATCAGCAGACCGTCGTAGAACTTCCGATTGCAGAACTCGATGATGTCCGGATCACACCGATAGTGTTCACGCAGCATCGTCCGGGGCAACTGATCGCTGTACCGTTCGATGACCGAGGACAGAACGCTGCGCCGGTAGTCGAAGACCGGATCGGGTGCCGGCGGAGGGTCGGTGAGGTCTTTCGTGACCGGCGGTAGCTGTGCCAGGTCGCCGACCACGATGAGGTTCCGCGCACATGCCAGTGCCGGGCTCACGGTCACCAGGTCCACTTGTGATGCTTCATCGATGATCAGATAGTCCAGGAGGGTGGAGCGCCCGATGCTGTTGTGGAGCGAATGGCAAGTACTCAGGATCAGCGGGTAGTCGTGGGTGAACTGCCCGAACTGCTGTCGATACTGTGGGGTGTAGACCGTGCGGGGTATCGAGCCGTATCGGGAGCGCAGCGCGTCATGGAGCAACTGCTGGGACAGCCGCGCCTGGTCCGCCAAGAGTGCTTCGAAGTCCTTGCGCTCCAGTGTTCTGGTCAGCTGTTCGGCCCGCCGCTCGAGTTCGGCGATCTTCTTCTCGTAATACAAGCGTTGAATCCGCAGCACGACGTCGATGTCCCCGGCGTCGACGTGGCGCAGCGCCCGGTACCTGAAGTAGCGATTCATCAACTCCACCATCCGCCCCAAGCCACGGTCGCGGATCCAGCGCGGATCGGTGTCGGCGATGAAATCGAGCAGTTTGTCCGCGCTGTAGCGGCGCAGCAGTGGCAGGTCGCCGGCGTCCGGTATCTCGTGGCGGTCGAAAAACGACTGGAAATGCTGTTGTTCCAGCCGGTATGCGTGCAGTTGATGGCGTAGCCGGGCGCGCAGACGGTCCTGTTCCAGTAGCGCGGCCAGTCGCCGGTTCACCTTGGCGAGTTCATCTGCAGCGTCCGCGGCGGGTGCGGTACCGACGCGCAGCATCGCATCGACTGCCACGTTGCGTGCCGCCTGGCGGTCGAAGAACTCCTGCCGCTTTTCGACGCGTCCCAGATTGGCCGCCACCATCCCGAAGCCTTCTTTGGTCAGCTTCTCGAAAACGTTGTCGACAGCGGAGTTGCTGAAAGACACCACCCCCACGGTCGCACCAGGTCGGCAGATGACGGAGGCGATGATGTTGAGGATCGTCTGCGTCTTCCCGGTGCCAGGTGGACCATCGATCACCGAGACGGGATACCGCAATGCGTTGCGCACCGCCGTACTTTGACTGATGTTCGTGCGGAACGGGTACACCGCCAGCGGCACCTCGCTGTCCGGGCGGGGCTCTACCGGCGCCTGCTCGAGAATCCGGGTCAACGCGCTTTCTGGATGAATGAAGCTCAGGTTCTGGTGGTTTCGGAGCAGTAGGCCGGAATCGTCGGTCAGCCGCTCAGCCACCGTCCGCCAGTAGGTCAGCACATCCTTGGAGCGGGGGGCAGTGGCGGCGTTCGGCAGTACCTGCACCCGATCCATGCTGTAGACATTCCATCCGCCCGTACCGCGGACGTGCCACCACGATCCCGCCTCCGGCGGTCCGGTGAAAACGTGCGCCTCGATCGCGTCCATCGGGACTCCGTCGACGAACAATTGCGCATACGGGCCCAGCGATACCGGCGCAGGCCGGTCGAGAATCGTCACTCGCTCCCGCCCGAATGGATAGCTCCTGGACCTGCCGAACCGCACCCATACCCGGTCCGATCGCGGATCGAACTCGGTGATCTCCAGAGTCTTGTCCTCTGGGACCCAGTCCTCCTTGCGACGGATGACGACCGCGACAACTCGCGGATCGAGCATCGAACCCCCCTTGTGCCGGCACCACAGTGCGCGGTGCTCGATTTCCACGCCGCTGCGGCCACCGCTGCTTGCTTGACGTCCCCGCAGCGCACAGACTACACGTTTCGATTGAAACATACTGTCGCTGAGCAGCATTCGGTATGACAGACGCGGATAGACGTGTGGGTACCGACCGGTCGAGGCTCGACAGCACACGGCGTCCCGCACTGGGACGTCCAAGAGAAGGAAGGTGGTTATACGAACGTGTATCCAGCCGGAAAGTCGCGATGAACGGCACAGGCACCGTGGTCATCGAAGCCACCGGCGTCACGCACTACTCGCCGCACGACGAGGCGGTGTTCTTCGGGTGGCTCGACGCGATCCCCTGCATCGAGTCGTACCGAGGACAATCGCGCACGTTGTATCTCACCGTCGATCTCGACGCCGTCGATGAAGGCGGGTTGTACGAGATCGTCGCGCTCTACCGGAGATACCACATCGACCTGAAGGAACTACGAGTCCTCAGCGCGGACCGGGTCGGCCCCTGGTTCAGCCACCCCGATCGCTGGTGGCACGAAGAAGTCCTCGGGTAGCAGCCCCATCCGGTCTTCAGACACAGGCCACGCACACGGGTAGTTGTGGATCAATTTTCGCCACGACAACCCGCTCGTGGTCGTATGTGAGCTTCAGACCGAATTGCCGGCAAACCGGACGCGGTCGGCATCACCGGCAACGCGTGCCTTACAAAGCGTTCAGTGGTGGCGACGGTGGAAAGACGACCGGCAGGGCCGCCAGTGCCCGGTGGAACGGTCCCGGCCGCCAGACGAGTTCTTCGGCCGGTATCGCCAGTTCCAGTTCCGGGAGTGCGTCGAGCAGCAGGTCGATCGCGGCCTCGACGACCACGTACGCGGGTGAGCGGGCCGGGCAGGCGTGCGGGCCGATGCTCCAGGCCAGGTGGGATCGGTTGCCGGTGAAGTCGCCGCTTCGGATGGCCGGGTCGTTGTTGCACGCGGCCAGGCTGATCAGCACCGGCTGATTGGCCGGCAGCCATGTGTCCTCCACGAGGACCGCTTGACGCGGATAGGTGGTGCAGAAGTTCGCCAGGGGCGGATCGTTGAACAGCACTTCGTCCAAGGCGTCTCGGGTGGCCAGGCTGCCGCCGAGCATGCTGCCGCCGAATCGTTCATCGGTCATCATCAGCAGCAGGGTGTTGACGATGAGGTTCTGTTGCGGTTCCACCCCGGCGCCGTAGATGGTGCTCAGGTTGTAGAGCGCTTCCTCGTCGTCGAGATTCGACGGATGGTGCACCAGCCTTGAAGAGACATCGTCGCCCGGGTGGGCTCGTTTCTGGATGATGAGTTCCAGCAGCGCCTCGGCGAGATGCTTCATCCCCCATTCGGCGTCGATCCCTTCGAACAGCGCCGCCACCCCGGCCGCCACCCGCTGACCCAACTCCGGTGTGCAGCCGACCATTCGGTTGAGCACCTGGAAAACCAGCGGGAACGCGTACTGGGTGACAAGATCGGCCTTCCCCGACTCGCAGAACGAGTTGATGAGCGGGACGGCGATACGTTCCACATCCTGGCGCAACTCGTACAGGTCTATCCCGTCGAGGGCGTACACGTGAGCGCGCCGAAAGCGTTGGTGCAGTTCACCGCTGCTGCGCAGCACCGTCGGGTTCCACTCCATCATCGGCCGCACCGGTGAGTCGGCCGGGATACTGTTCTGCCAGTTGCGTGGATCGGCCGGAAACCGTTCGGGGTCGTTGAGGATGCGCAGAGCGGCGGCGTAGCCGATCACCAGGGTGGCCGGTACGCCCGGCGACAGTTCGATGGGGACCAGCGCACCGTGGCGATCCCGCATCTCGGCATAGGCACGGTGCGGGTCGTTGGCGAATTCCTCCCCGTAGATGGCGTAGCGCGGTCCCACCCCTCCGGTGGGCTCACCCTGGATCATCGGGCACCCGCGGACGAACGCTGTCGCGGCGGCACCGGGATGTAGTGCACGGTCAAAGACGAGACTCCAATCGATGGAACAGATCCTCGCCGAGCGTTCTCACTCCTGCGGGCAGGTACGCCGATCCCGCTCGGAGAGCAGTGCTGTTCACGAACCAACTCCGCCGATGCCCACACCGCGCGGCGATGACGCGTCGAGTCATCAGCAACGATGCAGATATCAGCGCTGTGCACGGTACCGCTCTCAGGAAAGATGCACAGGCAATTTCCAGTAAACCGTTGAAAATCAAAGCAGTTTCAGGACAGGCCCAGGTCCCTGGCGACGATCATCTTCATGACCTCGCTGGTTCCCGCGTAGATGCGGGCCACGCGCGCATCGGTGTACAAGCGCGCGATCGGGTACTCCATCATGTACCCGTATCCGCCGAACAGTTGCAGGCAACGGTCAACGACGCGCGCCTGCACCTCCGTGCAGAAGAGTTTCACGCGGGCGGCGTCCGCGCCGGACAGCGTGCCCTCCACCAGTTCGAGCACCGCGCGATCGATCATGGTCTGCGCGGCTTCGACTTCCGCCGACAGGGCGGCGAGTTCGAACTTGGTGTTCTGGAACGAGGCGACCGGCGTGCCGAAGGCCTTGCGCTGCTTGGTGTATTCGACGGTCGCGTTGATCGCGGCACCCGCCTGGGCGACCGAGCCGACCGCGACGGTGAGCCGCTCCTGCGGCAGATTGTGGCCGAGGTAGCCGAACGCCGCGCCCTCGGCGCCGAGCCGATTGGCCACGGGCACCCGGACGTCGTGGAACGCCAGCTCCATCGTGTCCTGCACCTTGCAGCCCATCTTCTCCAACATGCGGCCGCGGGTGAAGCCGGGCATCCCGTCCTCCACCACCAGCAGAGTCAGCCCGGCGCGCCGGTCGTCCGGGTCGGTGGCGGTGCGCGCCACCACGATCACCAGGTCCGCGAGCAGGCCGCCGGTGATGAAGGTCTTGGCGCCGTTGAGCACATAGTCCTCGCCGTAGCGCACCGCGCTGGTCCGCATGCCCGCCAGATCTGAACCGGCGCCGGGCTCGGTCATGGCGATCGCGGTGAGCAGTTGCCCCGACGCGAGTCCGGGAAACCACCGATCCCGTTGCGCGGCATCGGCGTACTCCAGGAAGTACGGCAGGATGACGTCGAGCTGGGTGCGCACGGTGCCGAGCGTGACCAGGGCTCGCGCCGCCTCCTCTTGCAGGATCACGTTGTACCGGTAGTCACGGATCCCGGCTCCGCCGTGGTCCTCGGGCAACGCGAAGCCGAGCAGCCCGAGTCGGCCCATCTCGGCGAAGATCTCGCGGGGCATCCTGCCGTTCTTCTCCCACTCGGCATAGTTCGGCGCGATCCGCTTGTCGACGAATTCCCGGACCAGCTCCCGGAACGCCTCGTGGTCGGTGGTGAACAGCTCTCGTCGCACGGCGCTCCTCCGTTCAGGACATCAGTTCGACGACGGTGGCGTTGGCGGTGCCGCCGCCCTCGCACATGGTCTGCAAGCCGTAGCGGATTCCGCTGTCCCGCATGTGGTGCAGCATGCGGGTCATCAGCACCGCTCCCGACGCGCCCAGCGGATGCCCGAGCGCGATCGCTCCGCCCAGCGGATTCATCAGCGCCTCCTCGGCGCCGGTCTCGGCGAGCCAGGCGAGCGGAACGGGTGCGAACGCCTCGTTCACCTCGAAGACGCCGATGTCTGCGAGCGCCAGACCCGCTTTGCGCAGCACCTTCTCGGTCGCGGGGATCGGGCCGGTGAGCATCAGCACCGGATCGGAACCGGCCACGGCGCCGGCGTGGTAGCGGGCCAACGGCGTCAGGCCCAGCTCCCGCGCCTTCCGCGGCGTGGTCACCAGCAGTGCGGCCGCACCGTCGGAGATCTGGGAAGCGTTGCCAGCGTGGATCACACCGTCGTCCTGGAAGGCGGGCTTCAGCCCGGCGAGCTTCGCCGCGGTGGTGCCCCGCCGTATCCCCTCGTCGGCGCGCACCACGCCCGACTCGGTGGTGACGGAGACGATCTGGTCGGCGAACGCGCCCGCGTCCTGGGCGGCGGCGGCGAGTTCGTGCGAGCGCGCGGCGTACTCGTCGAGCCGCGTGCGACCGAAACCCCACTTCCGCGCGATCAACTCGGCGGAGATGCCCTGGTTGAAGGCGAAATCCTGGTAGCGGGCCAATGCCTTCGGCCCATAGGGGGCTCCGGATGCCTTGGCCGCGTTCAACGGCACCCGGCTCATCACTTCCACGCCCCCGGCAACTACGATGTCCTGCTGTCCGGAGAGCACGGCTTGCGCGGCGAAATCCAGCGCTTGCTGGCTGGACCCGCAGGCCCGGTTGACCGTCGTGCCCGGGATGCTCTCCGGCCAGCCCGCCGCCAGCACGGCGTAGCGGCCGATGTTGCTGGACTGGTCGCCGACCTGGGAGACACAGCCCCAGATCACGTCGTCGATCAGTGCCGGGTCGATGCCGCAGCGCTCGGCCAGCGCGGTGAGCACCAGCGCGGACAGATCGGCCGGATGCGCCCCGGACAGTCCCCCGTTGCGTTTGCCGACGGCGGTGCGGACCGCCGCGGCTATGACTACCTCACGCATCTCGTCTCCCCTTCTCGGAATTCTCGGCGGCGCGGATCGGTGGCCGCCGAACCGTCCAGTGGCCGGTGAACCGCGGCTCACGCCGTTCGGCGAAGGCCGCGAACGCCTCGGGGACGTCCGCGGTGGCGAAGTTCAAGCCCTGCGCCCTCGCCTCGGCAGCGAGCGCTTCGCGGAGTGCCGAAACCGCGCCTTCGTGCAGCAGCGCCTTGGTCTGAGCCAGCGCCACCGGCGGTCCGGCCGCCAGCCGCGCACCCAGATCCGCGACGAATCCGTCGATCTCGTTCCCCGCTACGACCCAGGTCACCAGCCCGAGTTCCCGTGCCTGCGCCGCGTCGATCGTCTCGGCCAGCAGCGCCAGCCGTTTGGCCCGCTGCATGCCGATCAGCCGGGGCAGCAGCCAGGAGCCGCCGAGATCCGGCGACAGGCCGCGGCGGGCGAAGATCTGCGCGAACGTCGATTCCGGGGTGGCCACCACCAGGTCGCAGCCCAGCGCCAGATTCCAGCCCGCGCCGACCGCGACCCCGGCGACCTTCGCGACGGTGGGCAGCGGAAGCTCGTGCAGCAGCATCGCGACGTCGGTGAGGGCGCGCATCCGGTAGACCGGGTGCGCGTTGTCCGGAGTGGAGATGTCCGCGCCGGAACAGAACGCGCCGCCCGCGCCCGTGAGCACCAAGGCGCGAACGGTGCGGTCGGCCGCGGCGGCGCGCAGCGCGTCGGCCAGCGCGGCCCAGAGTTCGGCGTCGATCGCGTTCTTGCGATGCGGCCGGTTCAGCGTCAGCGTGCGCACGCCGTCGAGATCCTCCCGCAGCAGCACCGGCCCGGTCATCGGCGCGGCCCGATCGTTCCCGAGTCGCGCAGCGCCTCGATATCCGCTGCGGTGCAGCCGAGTTCGCGAAGCACCGCGTCGGTGTGCGCGCCGAGACCCGGCACCGGTCCCATCGGTGGCTCGAAACCCGCGAGGATCGCGGGTGGCAGCAGGGACGGGATCGGGCCTGCGGGGGTCTCGATGTCGCGCCAACGGCCGCGCTCGGTGAGCTGCGGATGGCCGAGCACTTCGCTCGGGCGGTGAAAGCAAGAGTTGCCGATCCCGGCGTCGTCGGCGATCTTCTGGATCCGCGCCAAGTCGTGACGCAGACACCACGCGGCAATCGCCGCGTCGATCTCGGCGCGGTGGCGCACGCGCCCGGGATTGGTGCGGAATCGTTCGTCGGCGGCGAGATCCGGGCGGTTCAAAATCTCGGTCGCCAAACGCTGCCACTCCCGGTCGTTGGTGGTGCCAAGCACCACTGTTCGCCCGTCGGCGGTGGCGTAGGCGCCGTAGGGCGCCACGGCCGGTGAACTCATACCGAGCGGCTGCTGATCCACCCCGGCGTGCCGCGCGTAGGTCAGGTGATAGCCCATCAGCTCGGCCATGGTGTCGAACAGGCTCACCGCGATCGTGTTGCCGTTGGCCGCGCCCCTGGCCCGCCCGCACAGCGCGGCCAGGATCGACAGCGCCGCGTACAGACCGGTGGTGACGTCGGCGACCGGCGGACCGGGTTTGGCCGGGGCGTCCGCGGTTCCGGTCACCGCGCAGACGCCCGATTCGGCTTGCACGAGCAGGTCGTAGGCGCGTTTGTGCGACAGCGGCCCGCCCGCGCCGAAACCGTCGATCTCCACCGCGATCAGATCCGGATGACGTGCGGCCAGATCCGCGGGCGCGAGGCCGAGGCGCGCGGTGGCGCCGGGCGCGAGGTTGGACACCAGCACGTCGGCCCGGCCCAGCAGGCGGTGCAGCAACTTTACGCCCGCGGGCGTTTTCAGGTCGAGGGTGACCGATTCCTTGCCGCGGTTGACCCAGACGAAGTGGGCGGCCTGCCCGTGCACCACGTCGTCGTAGTACCGGGCGAAATCGCCGCCGTCGGGGTGCTCCACCTTGATCACCCGTGCGCCGAAATCGGCGAGGGTGCGGGTGCACATCGGTGCGGACACCGCCTGTTCCAGGGCGATCACCGTGATACCGGCCAGTGGCCCACCGGACGACTCGACGCCCTGCGCGAGGTCCGCCATCAGATCACCGTGCCGCCGTCCACCGGCAGCACCTGGCCGGTGACGAAGGAGGCGGCGTCGGAGGCGAGGAAGACGAACGCGCCCGCGACTTCCTCCGGTTCGGCCCAGCGCCGCAACAGGATTCGGTTGAGCATCTGTTCGGAGAACCGCTCGTCGGTGCGGATGGTGTGGGTCATCGGCGTCGCCGCCAGCGGGGCCAACGCGTTGACCAGGATGTTTTTGCGCGCCAGCTCTTTCGCCAGTGATTTGGTGATGCCGATGATCGCGGCTTTGGCGGCCGAGTAGTTCACCTGGCCGAGCGTGCCGACGATGCCGGCGGCGGAGGTGACGTTGATGATGCGCCCCGTGCCGTCGGTGGGCAGGAACGGCAACGCGGCCTGCGAGCAGTTGATCGTGCCGAGCGCGTGGATGTCGAACAGCCGCCGCACCGATTCCGCTGTGGTGTCGGCGAACATCGCGGGCGCGGTGACCCCGGCGTTGTTCACGACGATGTGCAGCACGCCGCCGGCGAGCCCGGCGGCCTGCTCGGCGGCCGCCGCGGCGGAATCCCGGTCGGAGACGTCCAGGGCGCACGCGGCAGCGACGCCGCCGTCCGCGACGATCTTCTCCGCGACCGCGGCGGCCGCCTCGCCGTTGAGATCGGTGACCAGCACGGCCGCCCCCGCGGTGGCCAGCGCTTGCGCCACCGCCGACCCGATACCGCCCGCCGCGCCGGTGACCAGCGCAGAACGCTCAGTCAAGTCGAACAATGTCTGCTGCGGCATCAGTAGCTCCTCGGCAATCCCAGGGCATGCGAACCCAGGTAGTTCAAGATCATTTCTTGGCTCACGGGGGCGATGCGCATCACGCGCGCCTCCCGGAAGTAGCGGGCCACGTGATATTCCTCGGCGTAACCCATGCCGCCGTGCGTCTGCAGCGCCCGGTCGGCGGCGGTGAATCCGGCGTCGGCGCACAGGTATTTCGCCGTGTTCGCCTCGCGTCCACAGGATTTGCCGTTGTCGTAGCGCCAGGTGGCCTTGCGCAGCATCAGCTCGGCGGCGTCCAGCCGGGCCAGCGAATCGGCCAGCGGGAACTGGATGCCCTGGTTCATGCCGATCGGCCGGTCGAAGACCACGCGTTCCCGCGCGTATCGCACCGCCCGGTCCAGCGCCACCCGGCCGAGGCCGAGGGCTTCGGCGGCGATGAGCATGCGCTCGGGATTCAGTCCGTCCAGCAGGTACCGGAACCCCTCGCCCTCTTCCCCGACCCGGTCCTCCACCGGGATACGCAGGTCGTCGATGAACAGCTCGTTGGAGGTGACGGCGTTGCGGCCCATCTTGGCGATCGGACGGATGTCGACGTGCGCGCGATCGAGATCGGTGAGGAACAAGGTCATGCCGTCGGTCTTCTTGGTGACGTCCTGGTAGGAACTGGTCCGAGTGAGCAGCAGGATCTTTCGCGACTCCTGCGCTTTGGAGATCCACACCTTGCGGCCGTTCACCACGTAGTGGTCGCCGTCGCGGCGGGCGAAGGTCGTGATGCGCGGGGTGTCCAGTCCCGCACCGGGTTCGGTGACGCCGAAGCACACGTGCAGCTCGCCGTTCGCGACGCGCGGCAGGGTGCGGCGTTTCAATTCCTCGGAGCCGTGCACCACCACGGGATGCATGCCGAAGATCGACATGTGGATGGAACTAGCCGCGTTCATCCCGCCGCCGGAGCGCGACACCTCCTCGGCCAGCAGGGTGGCCTCGGTGATGCCGAGGCCGTGGCCGCCGTACTCCTCGGGGATGGTGATGCCGAGCCACCCGCCGCCCGCGATGGCGTCGTAGAACTCGGTGGGGAATTCGTGCGCCTGGTCCTTCGCCATCCAGTACTGGTCGTCGAACTTGCGGCACAACTCGGCCACCGATGTGCGGATCAGCTCCTGATCCTCGGTGAGCTCGAAATTCATGCCCTCGTCGTTGGCGTCACCAGACACTTCCGCACCTCCACTTCTCGTATCGCGGCTCGCTCACCGCACGCCGGTGCGGAAGGTCGATCCAGCCCTCCCGCACCGGCGGCATCCGACGGGCGACCGCTCGGTACCGCGCGTAAGGCCCTCCGTCTCCCCAGTCGAGGCGGACGACGCGCGAGCCGATCCCCGTCCCTCGGCGCGGCGGGCGCACCGAGGCTCATCGGGGCGCCGAGGCCGCCCCGTCGTAGCGCAACTCGGGGCCGAGCACCCGATTGCCGAGTTCATCCAGGTCGTAGGACTGGCGCGCCAGCCAGAAGCGCAGGAAGTTGGTCAGCGAATAGCGCAGGAACAGCGCCGAACCCACCACGCTGGCCGCCACACCACCGAGGGCCAGCGTGATGGCGTCGCGCTGGGTGAGCGCGTCGGTCGTGCCGTGCGAGAGGAAATACGCCAGCACCGCCACCAGCGGCCCGGCCACCATGAGGGTGACGCCGGTGCGCAGCCACAATCCGGAGCGGCCCACCGCCGGATCGGGGATCTTCAGTTGCTGCAGTTCGCGGACGAAACGCTCCGCGCGGGATTCGGTCATGGGGGACTTCCTAGGTAGAGGGCTGCCAATTCGTTGCGGATTGCGCTGTCGGGGTGTCCTCGCCGCACCACCCGGCCGCGCACCAGGACCGCCGCGTGATCGGCGATATCCAGCACGGCGGCGGCGAATTGCTCGACCACCAGCACCGCGACTCCCTGACGGGCGATCTCGGCGACCTCGTCGTAGAGCCTGCCGACGACCAGCGGGGCCAGACCCATGGACAGTTCGTCGAGCAGCAGCACGGCCGGATCGGTCGCAAGGCCGCGAGCCAGCGCCAGCATCTGCTGTTCGCCGCCGGACATGGTGCCCGCGATCTGGCCCGCGCGTTTGCCGAGGATCGGGAAGCGGCTGAAGGCGATCTCCTCGATCTCCTCCCGCGACCGCCCGGTGAAGGTCATCATCAGCAGGTTGTCGCGCACGGTGAGATTCGGGAACACGCCACGACCCTCGGGGACCAGGCAGACGCCCGCGCGGGCCAGGTCGCGCGGGGCGGCTCCGGTCACGTCGCGCCCGCCGAGCAGCAGCCGCCCCGCCGCGACCGGGTGGATGCCCGCGATCACCTTCAGCGCGGTGGTCTTGCCCGCGCCGTTGGGTCCGAGCAGTGCCACCACCTGTCCGGCCGCGACCTCCAGATCGACGCCGTGCAGCACGGTGATGGCGGCGTAGGCGGCGCGCACCTCGCGCATGGCGAGCAGCTGGGCGGGAGCGGACGACGTTGTCTGCGTTGTTGTCTCGAGTGCACTCCGCACGCTCATACGTCCCCCAGATAGGCCGCGAGGACGGTCTCGTCGGCGCGGATCACCGCGGGCGGACCCGAGGCGATCACCTTGCCGAGATCCAGCACGAACACCTCGTCGCAGACGTTCATCACCAAGCCCATGTCGTGTTCGACGAGCAGCACCGCGGCGCCGTCGTCGGCCAGCGAGCGCAACAGTTCACCGAACCGCTCGGTCTCGGTGGGGTCCTGCCCCGCGGCCGGCTCGTCGAGCAGGATCAGGCTGGGCCGCGCCGCGATGGCGCGCCCCACTTCCACCAGACGGCCGGTGCCGGTGGGCAGTTCGTCGGCGCAGGCGTCGGCGATCTCGTGCAGACCGAGCCGGTCGATGATCTCGGCGACGATCCTGGCGGCGTGCCTGCGCTGCGGGCCGAGTTCCGCGGCGACCAGCAGGTTGTCGCGCACGCTCAGCCTGCCGAACAGCTCGAGCCGCTGGAAGGTGCGGGCCAGGCCGTGCCGGGCCCGGCGAGCCGGGCCGAGCCGGGTGACGTCGGCGCCGTCGATCGCCACGCGTCCCTTCGTCGGCTTGCGCAGGCCGCAGATCACGTCGAACAACGTGCTCTTGCCCGCGCCGTTGGGGCCGATCAACCCGGTCACCGCGCCGCGTTCGGCGCGCAATCCCGCGCCGTCGAGCGCGCGGTTGCCGCCGAAGACGACGGTGACATCGTCAACTTCCAGTAGCGACGGCACGGTCGAGCACCTCCTCGTCTCCGGAACTCCACGGTCGTCGCAGGCCCCACCACTCCACCGGAGTCCGGGCCGGATCCGGTGCGGGCCGCGTCCGCACGCCGTGCCCGACGCGCGCCGCGACGGCGGCCACCACCACGCCGAGGGTGAAGCCCCAGCCGTCGACGACGTCGATCAGCCGCAGGCCCCACAGCCCCAGGATCACCAGCACCAGCAGCGGTGCGACGATCCGGTCGCGCAGCAGCGGCAGCCAGTCCGCGCGCATCGTCGCGATCGCCCCGTCCTTCAGCACGCCACCGCCGAAGGCGATACCGCCGAGCGCGGGCAGCACCTGCGCCAGATTCTGCAGGCCCGGCCACAGCACGGGGATCACGTTCAACGGTCCGGCGAAGACCGCGCCGGTGAACAGGCCCGCACCGACCGCGCCGAGACCGGCGATGGTCACGATCAAGAAGATCGGCAATCCGGCCACCAGATTGAACTGTTCCGGCGCGACGGCCTGCACCTGCATGCCGTACAGCGCGCCGCCGAGCCCGGCGATGGCCGCGGCCAGCGCGAAGACCAGCACCCGCGCCGCGAGCAGGCTGCCGCCGAGCGTGGCGTAGGCGGCCTCGCTGTCCCGCAAGGCGATCAACCGACGTCCGAAACGGCTGCGCCGCAACAACACCACCGTCAAGCCCGCCACGGCAAGGCACACGGCGGCGAAGACGGTCACCTCCGCGGTGGTATCCAATTCCAACCCGAACAGATTCGGCCCGACCAGCGATACCGAGCCCTGGTCGAACAGCGCGATCCGCACGCCGAGGATCTCGAAGGAGGGCAGGGTGAAGATCCAGCGATCCAGGATGACCGCGAACGCCGCCGTCGCCAGCGCCAGGTACACCCCCGACAGCCGCAGCGCCGGCACCGCGACCACCGCCCCCACCACTGCGGCGATGCCCATCGCGGCGAGCAGTGCCCACCACTGACCGTCCGGTCCCAGATGCGCGTAGGCCACCGCGCCCACGCCGGCCAGGCTGAGCTGGCACAGCGAGATCTGACCGGCGAAACCGAGCAGCGGCACGTAGGACAGTGCGATCACGCCCCATGCGAACATCGCGCCGTAGGTGATCAGATCGGATTCGGTGAGCATGGTCGCGAGCATCAGGCCGAGCACGATCACCGCGACGGCGAACGCCACCGAACCGCGGAGCGACGGCAGCGGCACCGGGCTGAGCTTGCGGTCCCGGCCACGCAACCGGCCGTGCGGAAAGACCAGCAGCGCCACGAACAACAACAGCGCGGGCGCCGCCAGCCGCAGGCCGGGCAGATAGTCGTTCTGCGGGAGATACCCGGTGAGGTAGCTCTCCAGCAGACCGACCACCACCGCGCCCGCGAACGTCATGGGCAGGTTGCGCAGCCGCCCGAAGATGGCCGCGGTGTAGGCGCTGACGATCAGCAGCGACAGCTGCCCGGCATCCAGCGCCACGGTCGGCGCGATGAGGATGCCGCCGATCGCGGCCAGCTCGATGCCGAGCATCCAGGCGATCCGGTTCGCCCGCCGTGGATCGGCGCCGGTCAGACCGACCAGTGCGCGATCGTCCACGGTGGCCCGCATCTCGGCGCCGATCCTGGTGCGATACAGCAGGATGCGCAGCCCGGCGGCGACCGCCACCGCCACCGCCATGGTGAGGGCTTGATGCCAGGTGAGGATGACCGCGCCGAGGTCGATGGGTGGCTTGTCGGCGAAAAACCTGGTCAGCGAACGTGATTCGTTCGGATTCCAGATCCAGCGCGCCAGCACGATGAGGCCGCTGAGCAGGGCGATGGTCATCACCAGCCTCTCGGCGTCGCCGAGCCCCTGGGTCGGCGCCAGCGCCTTGCCGAACAGCAAGCCGAACAGCGGCGCGAAGACCAGCAGCACCGCGACGATCGCCACCGTCGCGGGCCAGCCCCAACCGATGGTGAGCTGCCAGTAGACGAACGCCGAGATCATTCCCGCCGCGCCGTGCGCGAAATTGAACACGCCGGTGGTGGTGTAGGTGAGCACCAGGCCGCTGCCGATCACGGCATAGATCGCCGCGGTGCTGAGGCCGACGATCCCGAAGGCGATGAACTGCTCCATCAGCGCGAATGCTCCGTCACTTCAGGTCGCTCATGCTCTTGCCGACGTCGGCGAGGGTCAGCGGCTTGCCGAAATCCCGGGTGTACTCGTACGGGGTGAAGCCGCAGCGGAATACGCCGTTGTTCGGCTTGAAATCCGCCGTCTTCCACCCGTCCGGCGTGGCCTGCTGGACGTTGAAGCATCGAGTCTGCTCCGACAGCGGCCGGGACAGATCGACCGGAGCCTGCAGGCCGCCGCCGGTCCACGCCGTCTCCTGATGCGCGGCGTTGTACACACACGCGCGGGTGAGATCGTCACCGCAACCGGTCGCCGACTTGGCGAACAGCAACCACGACTGGAAGGCGCGCAGCACCTGGAAGGTGATGGGACTGCTAGGCGCGTACTGCTCGAACAGATCCTTCAGCTGCTGCACCGCGGGCACCTGCGCGGCCGCGTCCAGCGGGGCGGTGCCGCTCAGGTCGGCGTAGTTGTTCTGCGCGGCCAGCGAGTTCTTCGTGACGTCGAGGAACGACTGGTTGTAGGAGTTGGCGTTGGCGTCGATCCAGTCCAGCTCGTAGTTCATGCTGGTGAGCACGTCCTGCAGTTTGGCGAGGTAGCGGTACTCGCCGAAGAAGATCAGGCCTTTGACGCCGGCGGCCTTGATCGCCTGCGCGTACGGCGTCCAGTCCGAGACGCCCGCGAGCGGATACAGGTCGTTGTAGACGATCTTCGCGCCCGCCGCCGTCAGCGATTCGGTCATCTTCTCGCCCATGACCTTGGTGATCGGTGAATCGCCGTTGATCATCCCGATCGCGCCGGCCGAATCGGGGTAGGCCTCCTTGATCAGCCAGTCCTGGAAACCGGTGTACGGGTTGACCGATTCCGAGGCCGACGAACCGCCGCCCAACTGCAGGTCGGAGCCGGTGTTCGCGGTCTGGGTGACCTGGGCGGGGAACTCGGGCAGCAAGCAGGACAGCCGGTCCTTCACGCCGAGCCCGTCCAGCGCCGCGCTGCCGCCGACGAGCGCGAAGTCCTCCCGGCAGGACTCCAGCATGCGCTGGCGCACCTCCATGAGCTTGGTGTCGCGCAAGTTGGTCACGAGCTTGCGGCCGTTGATGCCGCCTGCCGCGTTGCACCAAGAGGTGAACACCTTCGCGGCGTCGACCAGATCGGGATTCTTCGTGAAGCCGATGTCGGAGAAGACCCCGACTTCGATCTCGGTCGCCGTGACCCCCTGGGCGGAGGCGGTTTTGGCGCTCCCGGGCCGGCAGACGCCGGTCAGGTTGCCGAAGTTGCCGGAGGCGGCCGAGCCGGAACCCTCGTCGGCGCCGCGCCCACCGCCGTCACGCCCACACCCGGCCACCAAGAGCGCGATCGCCATCACGGCAACGATCATTCGCTGCGGTTTCACCGTAGTTCCTCCTCTGTGGGCCGCCCGGCACGCGATCGGTGGTCCTCGCCGAGGTCTCGCCCGTTGCTCTCCGATGAGCAGCACGTGCTCCGAGGGCACGCTCGCTGCCAGGGAAACTATCTTCTCAGATTCGGATAATCAATATCTACTCTTTGGAGAGCGAGATCCGGCAGCGGGCGGGGCCGCCGGTGGCGCCACGGCGCCCGATCAGCGTTGACAGTGTCGCAGCCGAATGGAAATCTACTAGTTGATTTTGAGAATGATATTCTCATTCGGAGGTAAGGAGGCGCATGTCACACTTCACCAAACCTGCCGCGGGAAGCTGGACGCAGAACTATCCCGAGCTGGGCACCGAGCCGGTCGACTACACCGACTCCATCGACCCCGCCTTCTACGAGGACGAGCGTCAGGCAATCTTCCGCAAGAACTGGCTCAACGTCGGCCGGGTGAACCGGCTGCCCCGGGTGGGCAACTACTTCACCAAGGAACTCGCCTGCGTCGGCACCTCGCTGATCGTCGTCAAGGACAACGACGGCGTGGTGCGCGCGTTCCACAACATCTGCCGTCATCGTGGCAACAAGCTGGTCTGGGACGACTACCCGGGCGAGGAGACCGCGGGTACCTGCCGCCAGTTCACTTGCAAGTACCACGCCTGGCGCTACAGCCTGAAAGGCGAGCTGACCTTCGTCCAGCAGGAGAAGGAGTTCTTCGACCTCGACAAGGACGAATTCGGGTTGAAGCCGGTGCGCTGCGAGGTGTGGGAGGGCTTCATCTTCGTCAATCTCGACGACAACGCCAAGCCGCTCACCGAATACCTGGGTCCGCTGGCCAAGGGTCTCGAGGGGTACCCGTTCGACCGGATGACCGAGGTCTTCAGCTACCGGGCCGAGATCGGCAGCAACTGGAAACTGTTCATCGACGCGTTCGCCGAGTTCTACCACGCGCCCGTGCTGCACCAGAAGCAAGCGGTCAAGGACGAGGCCGACAAGCTCTACGGCGTCGGTTACGAAGCCCTGCACTACGAAATAGCCGCCCCGCACTCGATGATCTCGTCCTGGGGCGGGATGGCCCCGCCGAAGGACCCGACGATGGTCAAGCCGATCGAGCGCGAACTGCGCAGCGGTCTGTTCGGTCCATGGGACCGGCCCGACATCGAGGGTCTGGAGCCGCTGCCGGAAGGCATCAACCCGGCCCGCCACCGGGCTTGGGGCGTAGACGAATTCGAGTTCTTCCCGAACTTCTCGCTGCTGTTCTGGGCGCCGGGCTGGTACCTGACCTATCACTACTGGCCGACCGCAGTGGACCGGCACATCTTCGAGGCGAGCCTGTATTTCGTGCCCGCCGCCGACGCCAGGCAGCGGCTGGCCCAGGAACTGGCCGCGGTGACCTTCAAGGAGTACGCGCTGCAGGACGCGAACACCCTGGAGGCGACCCAGACCATGATCGCCACCCGCGAGGTCACCGAGTTCCCGCTCAACGACCAGGAGATCCTGCTCCGTCACCTGCACAAGACCGCTCAGAAGATCGTCGAGGAGTACCGCGATGGCCGCGCCCACTGACCAGCCGACCGACCGTGCCCGCACCGCCCCGCTGCCCGCCGAGTTCGCCGACCTGGCGCAATTCTCGGACTGGATACTGGCCACCGAGCCGGAACGCTACGCCAAGCGCCTCGCCTCCTCCATGGACGAGATGCAGCGGCTGTACGACACGGTGTTCCCGCGCCTGCGATCCGCCCTTGACCACATCGACAAGTCCGACTGGAACGACCTGCCCGACGAGGCGCGCAACCTGTTCCACCTGTTGCAGTCGCTGGTGATGGTGTCGTTCCCGGTGGAGGTGTGGAAGCAGCCGCGGGTGCCGGATTCCGGCGCGGCGTATCTGGATATCGTCCGCGAGCCGGTGGTCTGACCCGTGGCGACGCTGACACTGAAGGCCGCCGGTCTGCTCGACCTCGATACCGGCGCGATCGTCCGGCCCGGCGTCCTGCGCATCGAGGACGACCGGATCGCCGGTGTCGGCGGCGCCGTCACGGGCGAGGTCGTCGATCTCGGTGATCTCGTCCTGCTGCCCGGCCTGATGGACATGGAAGTGAACCTGCTCATGGGCGGGCGCGGGGAGACCGGCCTGGCTTCGAGCGTCAAGGATGATCCGGCGCTGCGGGTGCTGCGCGCGGTGGGCAATGCCCGCCGGACCCTGCGCGCCGGTTTCACCACCGTCCGCAATCTCGGCCTGTTCGTGAAGACCGGCGGCTATCTGCTGGACGTGGCGCTGGGCAAGGCGATCGACGCGGGCTGGATCGAGGGCCCGCGCATCGTGCCCGCCGGGCACGCGATCACGCCGACCGGCGGGCATCTGGACCCGACCATGTTCTCCGCCTTCGCCCCCGACGTGCTGGAACTGACCCTCGAGGAGGGCATCGCCAACGGCGTGGACGAAGTGCGCAAGGCGGTGCGGTACCAGATCAAGCACGGCGCGCAGCTGATCAAGATCTGTGTCTCCGGCGGCGTCATGTCGCTGACCGGAGCGCCCGGCGCGCAACATTATTCGGACGAGGAGCTGCACGCGATCGTCGACGAGGCGCACCGGCGCGGCCTCAAGGTGGCCGCGCACACGCACGGAGCCGACGCGGTCAAGCACGCGGTGCTGGCCGGCATCGACTGCATCGAGCACGGCTTCCTCATCGACGACGAGGCGATCGATCTGATGGTGGAGCACGGCACCTGGCTGGTGCCGACCACCCGGCTGGCCGACGCGATGGACGTGTCGAAGGCCGATCCCGCCCTCCAGGCCAAGGCGGCCGAGATGTTCCCCAAAGCCCGCACCTCGGTGCTGGCCGCCTACAAGGCGGGCGTGAAGATCGCCGTGGGCACCGACGCGCCCGCGATTCCGCACGGGCGCAACGCCGACGAACTCGCGGCGCTGGTGGAGCGGGGGCTGCCGCCGCTGGAAGTGCTGCGCGCCGCGACGGTGGCCTCGGCCGAACTGGTCGGTGTCGACGACCGCGGACGGCTGGCGGAGGGGTTGCTGGCCGACGTCATCGGCGTTCCCGGCGACCCGGTGCGGGACATCGCCGTCACCCGCGACGTGCGATTCGTGATGAAAGGCGGAAAGATCCATGTCCAGAAGTGACGACCTGCTAGAGATCCAGCAGGTGCTGGCGCGATACGCGGTGACCATCACCAAGGGCGACATCGAAGGCCTGCTGGCGGTCTTCACGCCGGACGGCACCTACAGCGCCTTCGGCGACACCTACACCCTCGACCTGTTCCCGGAGTTGGTCGCGGCCGCGCCGAAGGGCCTGTTCCTCACCGCCACACCGGTGCTCGACATCGACGGCGACACCGCCACCGGCACCCAACCGCTGTGCTTCGTCGAGCACAGCACGCACGACATGCGCATCGGGTACTACACCGACACGCTCGTGCGCACCGCGCAGGGGTGGCGGTTGCGCACGCGCAGGATGACGTTCATCCGCCGCAACGGCGATCACGACTCCGGGATTCCGCACGCGTTCGAGCGTTCCAAGGCATGAGCGGCCACCCGAATCACGAGGTCGCCACGTTCCGGTCGAATCTGCGCGCCTGGCTGGAGGTCAACGACCTGACTCCCGGCCGGGATCACTCGCTGGACGGGCAGGTGGAACAACTGCTGCGGGTGCGGCGCGCTCTGTACGACGCGGACTGGATGCGCTACGGCTGGCCCGCCGCGGTGCGCGGCCTGGGCGGTCCCGCCGCGCTGCGCGCGGTGCTCGGCGAGGAGATCGCCTCCCGCGACCTGGCCGAACCCGGCATCTATTCGATGATCGAAGTGCTCGCGCCGACCGTGATCTCCTACGCCCGGCCGGAATTGGCCGCGGCGACGGTGCCGCTGCTGCTGTCCGGCCGCGAGCAGTGGTGCCAGGGGTTCTCCGAACCCGGGTCGGGCAGCGACCTGGCCTCGCTCGCCACCAAGGCGACGCGGCGGGGTGACGACTGGGTCGTCAGCGGACAGAAGGTCTGGACCAGTCTGGCGCAGTATGCCGCGCGCTGCGTGCTGCTCACCCGCACCGGGCCCGGTCACGACGGCATCACCGCCTTCTTCGTGGACATGGACTCCCCCGGCGTCAGCGTCCGTCCGTTGCGGACCATGCACGGCGTGGACGAGTTCGCCGAGGTCTTCTTCGACGAAGTGGTGGTGCCGGGGAATCGCATGCTGGGCGAGCCCGGCGACGGGTGGCGGGTGGCGATGGATCTGCTGCCCCACGAACGCTCCACCTGCTTCTGGCATCGCATCGCCTACCTGTTCAGGCGGCTGGACCACGTGCTCGCACAGACCTCGATCGCCGAGGACGCCGAACTGGGCGCCGCGTATCTGGCGTTGCACACGGCGCGGTGCCGCTCCCACGCGACGCAGCGGCGCCTGGCCGGCGGCGCCCGGCTCGGCGCGGAGACCTCGATCGACAAGGTGCTGCTGGCCACCGCCGAGCAACGGTTGTTCGACACCGCGCGCGAGGTGCTGCCCGGTGCCGTGGAACTCGCCGATTCGCCGTGGCGCACCGAGTTCCTCTACTCCCGCGCGGCCACGATCTACGGCGGCACCGCCGAGATCCAGCGCAATATCATCGCCCGCCGCCTGCTGGACCTGGGAAAGGAGTGAGCATGGCCGAAACACGGCCAGACCAGGACGAACTGGGCCTGCTCACCGACACGCTGCGCAAGACCATGTCGAGCGCCACCGGCCGGGAACTCGACGCGGCGCTGGCCGGCATCGGCTGGCCGGAGCTGCTCGCGGAACTGCCCGAAGTGGCCGTGCCGCTGGTGTTCCGGCTGCTCGGCGAGACCGGCGCGCACGCAGCGGTCCTCGACGACGTCGTCCGCCACCGCAGCGGGCGGCCTGGCCCCGGCCCGGTCCCGCTGCCGTTCGCGGGCGCCTGGGTGGTGTGGGACCGCGACGGCGCGCCTGGCGCCACGGTCGACGCGGAACTGCCGCTGCGCACCGTCGCGACCGGCGTGCGGCTGCCGGAACAGGCCTGTGCGGCCGGGCGGCGCGCCCTCGGCTGGTGGCTGCTCGGCACCGGACACGCGATGCTTTCGCTGGCGCGGCGGCATGCGCTGGCACGCACCCAGTTCGGTCGCCCGCTCGCCTCCTTCCAAGCGGTGCGGCACCGCCTCGCGGAGACCTTGGTCGCCCTCGAGGGCGCGGAGGCCGCGCTGCACAACGCCGAGGACGACTTCGGCGCACTGCTGGGCAAGGCCGCCGCCGGACAGGCGGCGCTCACCGCGGCCAGGCACTGCCAGCAGGTGCTCGGCGGCATCGGCTTCACCGCCGAGCACGACTTGCACCGGCACGTCCGGCGCACGTTGGTCCTGGACGGATTGCTCGGCAGTTCGCGCGAACTCGTGCGCGAGGCGGGCGCGCACATCCGCGCCGCGGGCTCGGCGCCGCGCCTCGCGCAGTTGTAACGCGCGGCCGAAAAGGCCGGCGGCGATCAGCAAGCCGGCGAGGTGCCGCCCTGCAGGGTCATCAACGCGCAGAACGTCGTCGCGGCGACCTTCCACCGGCCGCCGTCCTTGACCGCTTGCCCGGTCTGATCCGGCAGCACCGGGTTGCCGCCCAGCAACAGCGTGTAGGTGACATCGGCGTTGTTCGCGTCCACGAGCTTCACCGCCGAAACCGTCACCGACGTGCCCTGGGACTGCGGATTGCCCGCCTGCGCCTGCAGGATCCGCAGGAAGACATCGCCCTTCTGCACCTGCGCGGCCTTCTGATCCGGCGGCGTCGCGGCGCTGAAGAAGCTGGTGTACACGTCGGTGATCGCCTTGGTGGTCGCCGCGTCGGCCTGGGCGGGCGCCGCGCTGGTCGCCGGGGCCGCCGACGTGCCCGACGTGGAACTGGCCGACTCGTCGTCACCGCAGCCGGTCAGCGCCGCGGCCGCCACGACAGCGAGGCCGCAACAGGCCACGGCCTTGCGAAGGATGGAATCGCGCATGAAGGTCCTCGTTTTCGGGAAGGGAACAGCGAAGGCGACGGGCGCGTGACCGCCCGATCGCCGGTGGATCGCACGGACACGTGTCCCTTTCGATGCGGCAAGGGCCGTGCGACTACTGCCGGAGCGCTCCGGCAGACGATGACGCCGGTGGCACACCGGAACTACTGCATGGTGGCTTTCATGTCCTCGAGCCGGACCAGGATCGGGAAGCCGTTGACGCTCAGCGCGTTGCCGTGGCCGGTCTGGTGCACGTCGAACACGGATTGGATCGCGGCGTAGAAGCCCTGCACGTCCAGCGTCTGGTTGACCGCGCGCTTGGCTTGGCGCAGCCCGAACGGGGGCATGGCGGCGATCTGCGCGGCCAGTTCCCTGGTCCGGGCGTCCAATTCGGCGCGCGGCACCACCTTGTTCACCATGCCGGCCTGCCGCGCCTCCTGCGCGGTCACCGGCCTGCCGGTGAACAGGATCTCCTTCGCCTTGCGCGCGCCGAGTTCCCAGGTGTGGCCGTGGTATTCGACGCCGCCGATGCCCATGAGCACCACCGGGTCGGAGAACAGCGCGTCGTCGGCGGCCACGATGAGGTCGCACGGCCAGCACAGCAGCAGGCCGCCCGCGATGCACCGGCCCTGCACGGCGGCGATGGACGGTTTGGGGACGTTGCGCCACCGCAGCGAGTACTCCAGGTAGCGGCGCGACTCCAGCCCGTAGATGCGGTCGAGGGTGATCTTGCTGGGGTCCGGCCACGATTTGTCCTTCAGATCGTGGCCCGCGGAGAAGTGCTTGCCCTCCCCGCGCAGCACGATCACCGCGACCTCGTCGTCCTCGGCCGCGCGCACCCACGCGGCGTCGAGCTGGTCGAGCAGTTCGCCGTTCTGCGCGTTGGCCGCCTCCGGCCGGTCGAGAGTGATGGTGGCGATCCGGTCGGCGACCTCATAACGGATGTACAAATCGAGTTCCTCCAGTCCGGGACGGCGAGCGCGTGCGTGCGCCGCTGCTCGACTGGTGTGAGAATAGCATTCTCGCAACTGGAAAGGATAGTCTCTTTACTGTCCGGACACGGCGACCCGAGAACCCGATGACACACCGTTCTCCGGTACAGTGCATTCATGTTCTCTCCATATGACCGAGGACCGAGGCGCCCGTGACCAGCCCGAGCGAGAAACCGGCCTGGAAGCAGCGCGCCGTCGAGCGCTCCCTGCGCACGGCGAAGTTGCGCGCCGAGGAGCGCGTGCAGCGGTTCCTGGACGCCGCCCAGGCGATCATCACCGAGAAGGGCAGCACGGACTTCACGGTGCAGGAGGTCGTCGACCGCTCCCGGCAGTCTCTGCGCAGCTTCTACCTGCAGTTCGACGGCAAACACGAGCTGCTGCTCGCCCTCTTCGAGGACGCGCTCAGCCGCACCTCCGACCAGCTGCGCGCCGCCGCCGACGGCCAGACCGACCCGTTGGACAAACTCCAGGTGGCGGTCGAGCTGCTGTTCGAACTGTGCAGGCCGGACCCGTCGGCGCAACGCCCGCTGTTCACCGATTTCGCGCCGCAGCTGCTGATCTCGCATCCCGATCACGTGAAGGTCGCGCACGCGCCGATGCTCGCGCTGTTCACCGAGCTGATGGACGCGGCGAAGGACGCGGGGCAATTGCGCCCGGAGGTCAACTCGCGCCGGACGGCGGCGATGGTCATGCAGACCGTCATGTTCACCGCGCAGTCCGCGGGAGCGTCCGACGACGAGACGCAGCATCCGATCACCGCGTCCGAAGTATGGAACTTCTGCGCGCACGGTTTCGCTCGGGGCTGAGAATAGCACTCTCCCATAAGAGAATTTGACTTACACTCGGGCTCATGACCGAGCTGTGGAGTGATCTCGTCTCTTGCCTCGACTTGTCCGCGACGCCGTCCGGTGACGACGCCTGCTTCGAGGGCCGCAATCTGCGGTTGCCCTACCGCCGGGTGTTCGGCGGCCAACTGCTCGGTCAATTCGTCCGGGCGGCCGCCGCGGGCGTCCCGGACAAGTCGATCAAGTCGCTGCACACGGTGTTCGCGCGTGAGGGCCGCATCGACGAGCCGATCCGCTACCGGGTACACCGCCATCACGTGGGACGCTCCTTCGCGACACTGTCGCTGATCGCCGAACAGTCCGGTGGCGTCGTCGCCACCGCGTCGGTCTCCCTGCACGCCGAGGAACCGGGCCCGCACCGGCAGTCCGTCGCGGCACCGCCGGCCCTGCTGTCGGCGGAGCACAAGGTGCACTGGGACCTGCTGCCCTGGGAGACGCGCGCGAGCGTGGATCTCGACGATCTCGGCACCGCCGCACTGGAATTCGAGTTCTGGATGCGCACTCCGGAGGTGGATCCCGCCCTGGCGCCCGCGCTCGCGGCCTACGCGACCGACCTCACGCTCATCGGCACCGCGCTGCTGCCGCTGGACGGGTACGCGCAGAGCGGCAACGGCACCGCGTTCGTCTCGGCCGTCACCTCGCACACCCTCTGGTTCCACCGGCGTTTCCGGACCGACGAATGGTTGCTGCTGCGCCAGCACAGCCCGCTGCTGGCGCAGGCCCGCGCCTACGGCCGCGGCGACATCCTCACCGAGGACGGCACGCTGGTGGCTTCCTACGCCCAGGAAGCCATGGTGCGCATTCCGCAGGACTGACACGACGTCACCCGGGCGGCGACAGCAATCGCTCGGCCGCGCTGTAGGCGTCGCGATCACCCGCGGCGACTTCCGCAGCCAGCCGGTCGAGCCAGGGGTGCGCGCGCAACCGCGTCTGCGCCAGGGAGAGGATCTGCGCGCGGGCCCGCGCGGCGCGCCGAGCCGGGCTGTCGGCGCGATGATGCGCCTCGATCGCGTCGGCCAGTTCGGTGATCCGTTCCCCGCGCGCGGCGACCAGCGTGAGGATCGGCGCGTCGGACTCGGCACGCAGATCACGCACGGTCCGCGACGCGCCTTCGCGGTCGGCCTTGTTCACCACCAGCAGATCGGCCACCTCCAGCAGGCCCGCCTTCGCGGCTTGGATCGCGTCGCCGGCGCCGGGATTCAGGATCACCAGTGTGGGATCCGCGACGGCGGCGATCTCGATCTCCGACTGCCCCACACCGACGGTCTCCAGCAGCACGACGTCGTAGCGCAGCGCGGCCAGCAGCCGGATCGCGGCGGGCACCGCGGCGGCCAGGCCCCCCAGATGTCCGCGCGTCGCCAGCGACCGGATCAGCACACCGGGGTCGTCGATGTGCTCGGCCATGCGAATCCGGTCGCCCAGCAGCGCTCCGCCGCTGTAGGGCGAGGACGGGTCGACGGCGAGGATCGCGACGCGCAGCCCGCGCGCCCGGTAGACACCGGCCAGCGCCGCGATCGTCGTCGACTTGCCCGCGCCGGGCGGGCCGGTCACGCCGATCACTCGCACGGGTCGGCGCTCCAGGGCGGCTTGGACCTCGTCGCGGCGGTCCCCTTCGACCAGACTGAGCAATCGGCCCGTCGCCCGTGCCGACCCGGCGCGCGCCTGGATCAGCAATTCGGCGACGGTCGCCGACGCCAGGGTCACGCCCGCCCCGATGCGCCGTCGCACGATCCGGTCACGGGGCGGGCACCTCGACCACCGTCGCCGCACCCATGCCACCGCCCGCGCACATCGCCGCGATCCCCAGACCGCCGCCGCGGCGGCGTAATTCGTGCACCAGCGTGACGATCATCCTGGCTCCCGTCGCGGCCACCGGGTGCCCGAGCGAGCAGCCGCTTCCGCTGACGTTCACCTTGTCCGGATCCAGGTCCAGCGCGCGGATCGCCGCGATCGGCACCGACGCGAAGGCCTCGTTGATCTCGATCAGCCCGACCGCCGACAGCGAAATACCGGCCCGGTGAACGGCTTTGGTGATCGCCTCGATCGGGGCGAGGCCGGTGTCGGCGGGATCGACGCCCACCGACGACCAGGCCAGGATGTAGGCCAGCGCGGGCAGACCGAGGCGGTCGCTGGCGATGGCGAGCGCGGCGGCGCCGTCGTTGGCGCCGGAGGCGTTGCCCGCGGTGATCGAGAAGCCTTCGATCTCCGGGTGCAGCACTCGAAGCGAGGCCAGCTTCTCCTGGCTGGTGTCGCGGCGCGGATGCTCGTCGGTGTCGAACAGGCCGTGCGGGGTCTCGATGGGCACGATCTCTTCCTTGAACCGGCCTTCGTCGATGGCGGCGATCGCGTTGCGGTGCGACCGCAGCGCCCAGGCGTCCATATCCGCACGGGAGATGCCCGACTTGACCGCGGCGTTCCAGCCGACGGTGATGGACATGTCCAGCGCGGGGGCGTCGGGGCGGTCCGGGTGACTCGGCGACACCCACGGATCGATCCACTCGTCCGGACCGACCCGGAATCGCGCCTTGGGAGCGGTGGATTCGGAATTCACGCCACCCGCGATCACGACTTCGTCCATCCCGGAGCGGATCCCGGCCGCCGCGGTCTGCACCGCGGACATGCCCGCCGCGCAATGCCGGTTCTGGGCCAGGCCCGGCACCATGGTCAGCCCCGTCGTCACGGCCGCGTGCCGGGCCAGCACGCCACCGCCGTAGCGCCCCTCGCCCAGGACGACGTCATCGATCCGGGCCGGGTCGAGGCCATCGGCGACCGCGCCGACGACGTGGTGGGCCAGGTCGAAGGCGGTGGTGTCGCGCAACGTCCCCTTGCGTGCGGTACCGATGGGCGTCCGCAGCGCGGACACGATGACGGCTTCGGGCATTGGTGGCCTCCGTTCCGGGCGACGCGATCGCGGCGCTACGACTTTTCGGTGCTCATGCCGGGGGAGTCATGAGAATATTATTCTCTCAAGTCGAGAGCACGAGTTGCAAGATTGGATTACGTTATGCAGATCAGTGGAAGTTCCGCGCTTGTCGTCGGCGGGACCGGGGGCCTGGGCGAGGCGACCGTGCGGCGCCTGCACGCGGCGGGGGCGAAGGTCGTGGTCGCCGACGTCGCCGACGAGAAGGGCGAACAGCTCGAATCCGAACTGGGCATTCGCTACGTACACACCGACGCCACCGACGAGGACTCCGTGCTCGCCGCCATCGCCGAGGCGCAATCGCTGGGCCCGCTGCGCATCTCGGTCGACACCCACGGCGGCCCTGCCACCGGAGGCCGCCTGATCGGCAAGGACGGCACGCCGCTGTCGCTGGACGGTTTCCGCACCACCGTCGAGTTCTATCTGACCGCCGTGTTCAACGTGCTCCGCCTGTCGGCGGCCGCGATCGCGAAGACCGATCCCCGGGAGGACGGCGGGCGCGGCGTCATCGTGAACACCGCCTCGATCGCCGCGTTCGAAGGCCAGATCGGTCAACTGCCCTACTCCGCCGCCAAGGGCGGGGTGGTCGGGATGACCCTGGTTGCCGCGCGCGACCTGTCGCCGGTGGGTATCCGCGTGATGACCATCGCCCCCGGCACCGTGAACACCCCCGCGTACGGCAAGGCCGCCGACCAACTGGAGGCCTACTGGGGCCCGCAGGTGCCGTTTCCCAAGCGCATGGGCCGTTCCGAGGAGTACGCCGAGCTGGCCGCCGCCATCATCGAGAACGACTATCTCAACGGCGAAGTCATCCGCCTCGACGGCGCCTTGCGCTTCCCTCCGAAATAGCCCGCGAGGTCCGGCCGCGACACGTGACGGCCCGCCGCGCCCGCGAAGGATTCCGCTGGTTCTACACTGACCCCGCTCGGTGATCGACGTTCTAAGCTGGAATCCGGACGGCCTATGCCCTGGCAGTAGGGAGCGGATGAACATCGCCAAAGCGCCTCAGCCGACATACCGGCAGGCTTGCTTCGCCGATCTCGAAGACATCGCGGCCATCGAGGCCGAGGTGTTCGCCGAGCCGTATCTGTATCTGATGCTGCGCCAGCTGTTCGATCTGCACGGATCCGAATGGCTGGTGGCGGAGATCGACGGGGCGGTGATCGGGTACGCGCTGACGCTGGAGAAATCCGGCCGGGCGCTGCTGTTCACCTTCGCGGTGGCCAAGCGCTACCAGGGCGGCGGCTACGGCCGCACGCTGCTCGACCGCACGCTGCAGACCTGCCGGGCCGTGGGAGCGGAAGTCGTGTATCTGACCGTCCGGCCGGACAATCAGCTGGCGAGCCACCTGTTCAAGCAAGCGGGGTTCGCGTTCGTCGAGCGCGACGAGCTGTACTTCGGCCCCGGCGAACCGCGCGACGTTTTCGAATACCGGTTGAGAGGCCGACCGCTAGACTCGTGACATGGGGGAGATTTCGCCCTTCGTCGCATCCATATCCACCCGGATCACCAGGCGCGCGGACGAATACACCGCCGAGCTCGATCGCGGTGACCGTACCGAGCAGGTGGATTTGGGCCGGTTCGCGGCGCACGCCGACGCGATCCTCGCCGACTACGACCCGCCCAGCACGCGGCGGCACTCCGACTCGTTGGTGTTCGGGCACCTCTACGCCGCCGCACGGCAACCCCAACCGGACGAGGCGGGCTGGCGGGTGCCGAGCGCGATCCCCGCGGCACTACTGGCGGCGGAGATCGAGTTCCGCGGCCCGCTGCGGCTGAGCAGCAGGCAGAACACCATGCTGGCCGAGGAATACGAGCAGTTGGGCGCTCAACTCTCGGCGGCGCGGCTGCCCGCGCACGCGGCCCTCGCCTACCGCAGAGGGGCCGCGCTGTACCGGATGAACGAAGACGACGAAGCACAGGACCGCTGCGGGCTGCGCTTGGCGCGGGCGCGCACTCTCGCGTTGCCGCCGGGCTGGCGGCGCTGGGCGGGGCGATTGTCGTATGTGCTGTGCGGCTACGGGTACCGGCCGTTCTGGCTGCTGGGCTGGGTTGCCGTGCAGGTGGTGCTGTTCACCGTCGCCGCTTTGTTCTTCAGCGGCATTCCCTCGCCCGCCGCCACCGTCTACACCTGCGTGACCGGCTTCATCAATCCCCTCGGCCCCGGCGACACCGAGAACCTGCGCCCGGTCGCCCGGCCGTTGTTCGCCGTGGAAGCGTGGACGGGGACGGTATCGATGTCGGTGTTCTTCGCGCTGCTGGTGCGCAAGTGGTTCCGGATGTAGCCCGTCACCATTCGGTGTCGAAAGCCTTGTGCCGCAATGCCTCCAGCGTCGCGACGGCGATGCTGTTCTGCAGCCGCGCGACGAGGGCGTTCCACTGGCGGGACAACCCGGGATCGGTCTGCAACTTCTGCCACAGCGTCCGCATCGACGCCGGAGTGTGCGCTCCCGGCATCCACAGTCCGGTGAGATCCTCCAGCACGGGGGCGAGGATGTCGGTACGTTCGCGGCTGTGCGAGGGGAAGCGATCGGCCTCGGCCAGCGCGTCGGTGACGACGGTGAGCAACCAGTCGTGCGCGGCCAGATCCTCGCAGAAGCGCTGCGCCGCTAGCAGATCCGCTTCGTCGCGCACGATCATCCGGACCGTGCGCAGCGTGGGGTCGTCCAAGTGCAGCTTGGCCGTCGGCCCCGCGCCGCCGCCTATCCAGGCGACCCAGCGCAGACGGGTGGCGCCCGCCCGCACCGGCGGCTTCTGGTCCAGCCTGGTGTCGGCGCGCAGGCGGGCGAGCAGCCGTTCACTGATCGAGGCCAGGTCCAGCGTCTCGGCGCCGACCGTGCCGGTGAGGTAGCCTTCGGCCAACGCCTCCGCGCTGCCGGTCCGCTCGGGCAGGCGACTGATGACCTCGGTGACGCCCTTGCGGCTGAGGTAGTGCGACCAGGTCTGTCTGCGCCGGTTGGCGGCGCGAACCACTTGGGTGCGCGCGCTGGACTGCAGCACGCGGCCGCCGGACAGCACCGCGCTGGTAGCCACGGTCCCGACGATGTGGGCGGTCTGCTCGCCGAGGGCCAGATCGCAGTCGACGCCGACCGCGGTGGTCGGTGACACCGCGAGCGTGCCAGGCCGTTCCCGCCACCGCACCGTGCAGCCAGGCATGAGCGCCAGCAAATCACAGGCTTCCGGTCCGGTCAGCGCGGTCGCCGACGGCAGCAGGCAGGTGCGTACTTCACCGAGCACGACCAGAGGCGTGGTCGAGGCCATGTCAGGCTCCGTCGAGCAGCAGGTGCGAGAGCCGTTCGCTGACCGCGCGCGGCACCGGCACCGGCGGCAGCTCGTCGCCGCCGCGGGCGATGGTCTGCTCCACCACGTCGTCGTCGAGATCGAGATGGTCGAGCACCAGCCGCACGGCGTGCTCGATCGCGATGTACCGCTTGGGCAGCATCGACAGCGTCTTGTAGGCGGCGAACGGCGCGGCGGACGGATTGAGCTGCACCACCGGCGGAAGGTCCGGCCAGCGGCGCGGCGGGAGATCCACGCGGCGCCACGGTTGCGGATCCACCACGGGCGCACCGTGATAGCGCAGCATGCCCAGCCGCAGCAGATGCCAGACCGCCGCCAGGAACGGGCACGACCAGCGCGTCACCGCCACCCCGTCGACGACGTGCTTGCTCCACAGTTCCACGTCGAGGAAGATCGAATGCTCCCGCCGGCCGAACTCCTCCGGCGGCTGGTAGACCCGTTGCCGCATGGCCTGACCGCGTTCGTCCTCCGACGACCGCCGCCCGTTGCACAGCCAGCCCGACTCCGCGGTCGGCGGCCTGCGGCCGGTGCTCGGCGGCGCCGGCTCGGCCACGATGCGGGCGGCCACCATCTCCGCCACGGGAATCGGCTCACCGAATGCCACACCGTCGACGAATCTCGAAGCGCGCCAGCAGGCCGACTCCCTGGCCAGATAGTCGATGACCAATCCGGCCTCGTCCGCGGCGCCCAGCAGCTTGGTGAGAACCGCGGAGGGATCGGTGTCGGGCTGGAAGTAGTCGTCGATCAGATAGCAGGTGCTGACCCGGGCGTTCGGACCGAACTGCACCTTGGCCGCCTCGGTGAAGGCCGACACCAGCGGGACGATGCGGCGGAACTCCGCGCCGACCCGTTCGATGTCGGAGACGATGTCGTTGAGATAGAAATGCCCGACCTCGATCGACAAGTGCGACAACGGGACCTGCGCGATGCGCGGTTGTTCGGTGGCCTCGCTGTAGCCCTGTGTATCCCGCATCTACAGCCTCTCCCAGGTCGCGTTGTCGACCAGTCGCCGAGCGAGTTCGGCATAAGCCTGCGCGGTCTGCTCGTTGGCGATCTGGGCGTTGACGTCGGCGTCGAGAATGAGCTGTTCGCGCCGCTGCAGCACCGGCTCGATCGGGGTCGAGCCGAGCACCGCCGTCGTGCCCAGCCGCTTGGCGGTCGCCAGCCGGCGCAGCGCGGCGTCCTGCTCCTGCAGCCACGCCGCCTGCGCCGGGCGCTGGGCGACACCGTCCCAGTTGGCGTCGGGCACCGCGGTGCGCACGTAACGCACCGACCCGAGCAACTCCTCCGGGTCGTGGCCGCACTCGGCTCCGGCCTTCAGCAGTCCGTGCGAGCCGTAGACCAGTCCGGCGGCAGCGAGGATGTGCTGGCGCGTCCAGCGGTGGAAGATCAGCCATCGGGTGGTCAGGCCGCGCAGTTGCGGCAGGGCCGTCGCCTGCAACACGATTTGCAGCGCCGCGGAACGGCCCGCGCTCAGATCCACGACGACCACGCGGAATTCGTGATCCAGCGCCACCAGCAGTTCCGCGCACCGCTGGACCACCGCGTCGTCGTCGGTGAGGAATTCGGCGCCGCCCTCGTCCCCCGGCAGCAGCACCAGCCGTCCCGCATTGGGGCCGATGCGGCGCAGTTCCGGCCGATCCGTGGCCGCGCCGACGTCGAGTCTGGCGACGGTCCCGCTCTCGCCGAGCAGGTAGGAGTGCACGCCGCCGCGCGGCACGCCGCGTTCGGCCGCGCCGATCTCGAACAGCGCGCCCGCCGTCGGTGAGCCGAGGTCGAAGTCGGCGTAGGCGACGTTGCGGCCGGAACGGCACAGCCGGTAGGCGATGTTGCAACTGGTCACCGACCGTCCGGTGCCGCCCTTGTCGGAGGTGGAGAACACCAGCACGATGCCGCCCCTACCGCGTCGCGTCCCTGCGGGCGTACGCCAGCTCGTCGAGCTGAACCAACGCCTGCGTGGCCAGGCTGTAGGCGGTGCCGGGACGTTCGCGCAGCACGCGGCGGGCCCGGTCGAGCGACTGCCTGATCCGGTTGATCGCCGCCTGTTTCGGCGAGAGATCCTGGCCCTCGACCTCCAGTTCCTCTTGGTTGAGCAGATGCTCGGCCTCGCTGAGCAGGTCCACCGCCCGCGCGACCATCGCCTGCGGCGCCAGCGGCGGTTGCTCAAAAGTGCTGTAGGCGATGACCAGGCACTCCATCATGCGCTCTGTGACGAACCAGGAGGGGCCTTCCGGCCCTGTCCCGCCCGCGCCGACCAACCTGCCGATGTCGTCCCACAGGCCGACCGCGGGGCCGTCCCGCAGCACCCGCTGGTCGAGGTGATCCATCGCCGCCTCGGCGAGCGCCATCAGCCGGTCGCGGGTGTCGACGTCGGTGCGCAGGCGAGCGGCCTCCAGGCAGCGTTTCAGCAGCATGGTCGCGAAATCCGGGACATACCAGATCAGCGGGGCCCCGCCGGCGACGTCCTCGCTGCCCGCCAGGTTCAATCGCACACCCGGATAGTGCAGCGGCGCGGCCGGATCACCGACGGTGAACCGGCTGGTGATGCGCCCGCGGCGGGCCAGCTGGTCGAGCACCGACACCGTGCGCGCCAGATCCTCGGTGCTCTCCCGGTAGACCAGGTCCTGGATGAGCACGGCGGCGACCACGAGACTGAAGTACTCCGACTCCTCGCCGTCGGAGGTGCGCCAGGGGATGTCCTCCAGCGGCCAGCGGCCACTGTCGAAACGGGCCACCCTCGACCAGTAGTTGCGGGTCAGCTCGAAGCGCAGCTGCAGCGCGTCGGCGAGGGTGCGCTGCTCGTCGGTCAGCAGATCGAGTTCCCGGATACGCTGCGAGGACAGGTCGATGATGCCGTCCAGGGCGACGGCCGTGAAGTACAGGTAGGGACGGGATTCGGCGTACCCGCGCGTGCTGCTGACCCGGCCCGGCACGAGAGCGATGGGTTCGGCGCTGCGCACGATGCCCCAACTCCATCCGCATTCGAACAGCCGCCCGTCGTCGGCGACATCGATCTCGGAGGTCTGACTGAGCCTGACCTCGTTGGCCGCCTGCACCCGCAGGCGTTCCAGCTGCGTCGACAACCGGCCGATGATCTCGTCGGACGGCGTGCGGGACTGATTGAGCATGTAGACGATGGATTGCCCGTACTCGGTCTTCGGCTCCGGCGTGTGGATGACGAAACTGCGGATCAGCCCCGCCATGGCCGCGGTGAGCCGCGCGCTGACCTGTTCGATCACCGTGGGAATCCGCTCGCGCAGCTGCCTGGCCTCCAACCGGACCTCGCCGCTGACGAATCGCAGGAACCCGCGCAGGAACCGCAGCGCCGCGATGCACAGGCTCAACGACATCGAGTACGAGTCGACGACCTCCACCGCCTGTTGCTGCGCGGTGAGCGAACTGTCGTCGCCGCAACGCAAGTAGGTACCGCTGGCGAAGACCGGTTCGCCGTCGGGTCCGGTGTAGCGGCGCAGATAGTCCTCCACCAAGGCGACCAGGACGCCGCCGATGCGGGTCTCCTCACCGAAAGGGCCCAGCGCGGACCGCACGTCGGGACTCATGTCGTTCGGCTGGTCCAGCGCGAACGCTTCGATCTCGGTGGCCGGATACAGCAGGCAGAGCAGCTGTTCGGCGTCGCTGATGGAGTTCGCGCCGTCGCGCCCGCCCCACTTCCACGTTCCGTTGCGATAGGAGTAGGCCAGTATCGCTCGCCACAGCTCGAGCAACTGCTGCCTCGGCCGAATCCTCATGTGTTCTCGGACCTCGCCCCCGCGTTCGACCGGCGGCGCCGGACGTCGTTACTTAGAGTGTGCCCCGCGAATGTTCACTTGGCCAAGCACCCTTTGCGGGGTCACCGGTTGCTGCGAGATGTCCTGAGACGCAGAGCCTTCCGGTCGGTCGAGGCGACCCGCCCGGTCGCGGGGTGGCTGCGGGGCCTCGATCGGCGCTCCGCATCGTCCAGGTACCGGGGCAGATGGGGAATTCGCGCAACCTTCCCGCGTCCGATGAGGCTATCCCGCGGCTACTGCGCGGGGGTGAACCCCCGAGTCCGGTCGCGGGCGGATCGCCGCCCACAACCGGCGCGACGGCGTCAGCTCCCATCCGGGTCAGCTCCGGCCCGCGGTGAGGCGGCTGATCACCGCACGGAAGTCCGCGGTCTGGAACGAGAGATCCTCCGCGGTCGTGGCGTAATCCAGAGTGGCCAGCACCGCGCGTTCCAAGTGCAGGTTCAGCAGCCGCTTGGTGCTCTCGACCGCTTGGCGCGGCAGTTGGAGAACGCGTTTCGCGCAGGCCAGCGCCTCGGTGCGGGGGTCGGCCACCACATGGTTGACCAAGCCCATCTCGCGGGCGCGCTCGGCGGGGATCTTCGCGCCGGTGAGGGCGTACTCCTTGGCCAGCAGCAAGCTGGTGTGCAGCGGCCAGGTCAGCGGGCCGCCGTCCGCCGCGACCAGGCCGACCTGGACGTGCGGGTCCTCGAGATAGGCGGTCTCGGCGATGTAGGCGATGTCGCTCAGCGCGACGAGACTGCACCCCAGGCCGACCGCGGGTCCGTTCACCGCCGCCACCACCGGCACCCGGCAGCGGGCCATGCCGAGCACGATGTCCCGGCCGTGCGCGATCGTCTTCGCCCGCAGCTCGGCGTCGCTGCCCAGCTCCGCGAGATAGGCGAAATCGCCGCCCGCGGAGAACGCCTTGCCCGCGCCGGTGAGCACCGCGACGCGCGCGTCTCGGTCGTCGGACAGGCGCGGCCACAGGCGCGCCAGCCCGGTGTGCAGGTCGTCGTTGACGGCGTTGAGCGCGTCGGGCCGGTTGAGCGTGATGATCCGGAGCGGTCCGTCGGCTTCGACGTGGATCTCTTCGGGCAGGTCGTACATGGTCAGACTCCTAATCCGAGGATGCGCGAGGCGATGATGTTCTTCTGGATCTGCGAGGTGCCGCCCATGACGCTCTGGGCGCGGCTGTAGAAGTAGCCGGCCAGCAGTTCGGGATCGTCCGTGCCGCCGACGGCCAGCGCCGCGTGCCCGACGGCTTGGTCCACCCAGGTCATGAGCAGTTTGTCCAGCGAGCCGTCCGGGCCGTGCATCACGCCGTCGAGCTGTTCGGACAGCCGCCGCCGCACGTGCAGGCGCAGCATCTCCGTCTGCACCGCCGCCCAGGCCAGTTCCGCCGGCGGCGGGCCGTCCAGGCGAGCGGCCAACTGGCGCACCGTTTTCCCGTAACGGGCCGCGTAGCCGAGAGTCGACGGTTCGCGTTCGTGCCCGACGACGGTCATCGCCAGCTTCCAGCCGTCGCCCGGCGCGCCCACCATCTGATCGGCGGCAACCGTGGCGCCGTCGAAGAGCACCTGCCCGAACTCCCTGGTCACGCCGCTGATCATCGCCAAAGGGCGTTGCCGCACACCGGGCTGGTCCATCGCGATCACGAACGCCGAGATGCCCTTGTGCCGCGGCGCTTGCGGGTCGGTCCTGGCCAGCAGCAGGCACCAGTCCGCGACGTCGGAGTAGCTGGTCCAGATCTTGTGACCGTGGACGACGTAGTGGTCGCCGTCGCGCGTCGCGGTGGTGCGCAGCGCGGCGAGGTCCGAGCCCGCCTCCGGCTCGCTGAAGCCCTGGCACCAGCGCTGGGTGCCGTCGATCATGCCGGGCAGGAAACGCCGCTGCAGTTGCTTGCCGCCGTGCCTGCCGAGTCCCTGCACGAGATACCCGAGGCTGGGTCGCGGCGGCGCGCCCGCGAGCGCGAGTTCTTCGTCCAGGATCACGTCGTAGACCGGCGGCAGCTCGTGGCCGCCGAATTCCTTCGGCCAGGACAACCCGAAGAATCCCGCCGCGTACAGCGCGCGATGCCATTCCCCCTGACGCGCCCAGTAGTCGTCGCCCGAAGTCGGGAACTTCCCGGCCGTCTCGGCGAGCCAAGTGCGCAACCGAGCGCGGAATTCGGCCTCCTGGGGTGAATCACGAAAATCCAAGGTCGATCTCCTCCAGTCGAACAGGGAACAGCTCGGTCGAGACCAGCGCGCGCCGCAAGTAGACGTGGGCCAGGCATTCCCAGGTGTTGCCGATGCCGCCGTGCACCTGGATCGAGGCTTCGCACACCGTGCGGGCGGCCCGCGCGGTGTAGACCTTGGCGACGCGTGCGGCCCGCACGGCCGCCGCGGGTTCCAGCTCGTCCACCGCCCAGGCCGCGTGCCGCAGCACACTGACCGCCCCTTCGATGAGCGCTCGATTCTCCGCCAGCAGATGCGCCACCGCCTGGTAGGACCCGATCGGGTGGCCGTACTGCTGGCGGACTTTCGCGTATCCGACCGCGAGATCCTGCGCGCCGCGGGCGACGCCGAGCAGGTCGGCGGTGGTCGTGGTGAGGGCGAGCGCGTGCCATCGGGTGGTGTCCACGGCCGTCAGCTCCCCGACGTGGCGCCGTTCGTCCGTCAACGCCGCGGTGCGCCGGGTCAGGTCCGCGCCGGGCAGCGTCGCGCCCAGCGATGCGGCCAGGACCCGCTCGCCCGCGACCAGCAGCGCCCCTTCGCTGCCGCGCGCGTCGACGGCCCTGCCGCCGACCGCGACCGTCCAGCCGCGTCCGTCGGCGCCGGATCGCCCGCGCAGGTCGTCGGCCAGCACCGGGCCGAGGAAGGCGACGTCGACCAATCCGCGGGCGAACTCCTCGGCCACGATCGCGACCTCGACGCCCGACGCGCCGTCGGTGCGCAGGGCACGCCAGCCGGTGGCCGCCACCGCTCGCTCCAACCGCGCCAGGCGGCTCTCGTCGTCGAGTCCGGCGACGGACCCCGGACCGAGATCGTCGGCCAATTTCGCGGCGGCGTCGCGCAATTGGCGTTGTTCAGTGGTCAGCCGGACGTCCATGGCGCTCCCTCAGCACTCGGCGCAGCACCTTGCCCGAGGGCAGGCGCGGGATCTCGGGCACGAACACGACCCGGCGCGGTCGCTTGTAGGCGGCAAGGCGCGCGCCGACCAGCGCGATCAGTTCGTCCGCGGTGAGCGTCGCCGCGCCGGACACCGCCGCGACGACCGCCTCGCCGTCCGCGGCGTCGGGCACGCCGAACACGGCGCAGTCGGTCACCTCCGGATGACCGTGCAGGACGGCTTCGATCTCCGCCGGCGCCACCTGGAAGCCGCGTACCTTGATCATTTCCTTGGCGCGGTCGGTCAGCCGGATCCAGCCCTGCTCGTCGACGTAGCCCACGTCGCCGGTGCGGTACCAGCCGTCGGCGAAGGCGTGTGCGGTCTCCGCGGCGGGCAGATACCCGGCCATCACCGATTCCGCGGAGCATTGGATCTCACCGATCTCGCCGGGCGGCAGCGTTTCTCCGGTGTCCAGTGCGACGACGCGCACCCTGACCCCCGGCGCGGCTCTACCGACCGTGTCCAGCCGCGGGTCTTCGAGCGGGTTGCACGCGATCACCGGCAGCTCGCTGGCGCCGTAGGCGGGCAGCCAGCGCACTCCGGTACGCCGGGTGACGGTTTCGGCCACGCCCACCGTCACCGGCGTCGCGCCCCACATGATGTAGCGCAGCGAACTCAGGTCGTAGGACTCGAGATCCGGGTGCCTCGCCATGGCCAGAGCGATGGGCGCGACCGCCATCTCGACGGTGATCCGGTCGTCCTGCACGCACCGCAGCATGGTCTGCAGATCGAAGCGCCGGTGCAGCCGCATCCACGCGCCCGCCCGCAACGCGGTCACGATGTTGAGCAGGCCCAGGATGTGCGAAGGCGGCGTGGCGATCTGGATGCGGTCGGATGCCGTGAGGCCGAGTACCTCCGTCCACTGGCGCACCGCGACCGACAGCGACGCGTGGGTGTGCCGCACCGCCTTCGGCATGCCGGTGGTACCGGAACTGAAGACCAGCACGGCGTCCGAGGCCTGATCCGGCTGCGCGGCAGTGTGATTCGCGGCGGCGATCGGTGCGTCCAGGTGCCGCATCGGCAGCAACTCGGCCAGTACCGGGTGGTCGCCGACGCCGCGGCTCGGGCCGGTGACCGCCAGCGCGTGCGCGACCTCGTCGTGCTTCCAGGCCGGGCTGATCAGCACCGCCGCCGCGCCCAGCCGCCAGAGCGCCAGCACGGCGACGACGAACTCCGGCCGATTCGACGACATCACCGCCACCCGGTCGCCGGGACGCACGCCGTCATCGGCCAGTTCGGCGGCGAGACCCGCCGCCAGACCGTCGAGTTCGCTCCGGGTGTAGGCCCGCCCTTCGAAGACGAGTGCGCTCGAAGTCGTGGTCGAGGACATTTGAGAGATCCCGTCTCGTGAGAGAGAATATAATTCTCATTCTGCTAGAATCTTCATACCAGGAGGAGGCGGTTCATGGCGAGAGCTTCTTTGTTCCAGCGCGCGACCGTGACCAGGATCGTGAAGGAGAGCGCCGGCGCGCGCACGTTCGTGCTCGCGCCGCAGGACGAGCCGATCGCCTACCGCGCCGGGCAGTTCTGCACGTTCAAGATCGCCGTGCACGGAACGGAGCTGTTCCGGTCCTACTCCATGTCCAGCGCGCCGGAGACCGACGGCGAGTTGATGACGACGGTCAAGCGGGTGCCCGGCGGCGCCGTGTCGAACTGGATGCATGACAACCTCACCGAGGGCGACGTGGTGGAGCTGACCAAGGCGGCGGGACGGTTCTGCCTGCGCGAGACCGACGTGCCGCTGCTCGGCTTCAGCGGGGGCAGCGGGATCACACCGGTCCTGTCGCTCACCAAGAGCGCGCTGGCCACCACGCGCCGGCGGGTCCGGTTGCTGTGCGCCGACCGCGACGCCGATTCGGTGATCTTCGAGGCGACCTTGACCGAACTGGCGCGGCGCCACCCGGGCCGCCTCGAGGTGGTCAGGCACCTCGACAGCTCGGGCGGCTTCCTCGACGCCGCCGCGGTGCGGGCCTTCGTCGGAGCCGACGGCCACGCCGATCACTACGTCTGCGGACCGGAAGCGTTCATGGAGATGGTCGAACTGGCGCTGCCCGGACCGGGACTGGTGTTCAGCGAGCGGTTCGGCGCGCCCGCGCCCATTCCCGACGCACCGGCTCCGGCCGACAGCGTGACCCCTACGGTGTCGACCCCTTCCGCGACCACCGCGGCGACGGCCACCGTGACGATCATCCTCAACGGCAAGAAGAGGTCGGTGCCGGGCAAGAAGGGCGAAACCCTGTTGGAGAGCGCCCGCCGCGGCGGCCTCGCTCCGCCGTTCTCCTGCGAGGCGGGCAATTGCGCCACCTGCATCGCCAAGGTGACCTCGGGAAGCGCCACACTGCGCCAGAACAACGCGCTGACCGACGACGAACTCGCGGACGGCTATGTGCTGACCTGCCAGGCCGTTCCGGACACCGAGTCGATCACCGTCGACTACGAGTGAGAGCATGCGGCACGCCGACCCCGAGCGCGACTTCGCGGTCGAGGGGCGAGAGCGGCGGGTCGCGCCTCAGCCCCCGTGCTCGCCCAATCGCGGCGGCGGGGCGTACCGGGGCTCGTAACCGGCGATCCGGATCGGGCTGCCGACCAAGCGGAACTCCCCGGCCGTCACCACGGTGTCCGGGCTGGTGTCCAGCGCCTCCGGCAAGTCGCGGACAGCGGCCGCGGGAATGCCGAGTGGACGCAGGCGTGCTTCCCAGCCGGTCGCGGTGTCGGCCGCGAGCGCCGCGGTGACCACCGCCAGCACCTCGGCACGACGGGAAACCCGGTCGGCCATCGTCTCGAACCCGTCGACGCCCGCTTCCGCGGCGAAGGTCTTCCAGAATCCGTCGTGGGTGATGAACAGCGCCAGATGGCCGCCGGCGGTCGGGAAGATCTGCGCCGGAACGTAATACGAATGCGCGCCCTGGGGGCGGCGCTGTGGCCGCTTGCCGTCGTTCAGGTAGGCGGCGGCGTGGTAGTTCAGTTGGGAAAGCATGACTTCGAACAGCGACACGTCGACCTGACCGCCGCGCCCGGAGACGATCTGGGCCAGCAGTCCCAGCGCGGCCGTGAGACCGGTCGAGTTGTCCGCCGACGAATACCCCGGCAGTGTGGGCGGCCCCGCCGGATCACCGGTGAGGGCGGCGACCCCGGCCGACGCCTGGATCACGTAGTCGAATGCCGGATCGTCCCCGCCGGTCAGGCCGTAGCCGGTGATCGCGACACACACGATGTGCTCGTTCCACCGGCGCAGCGCGTCGTAGGTGAGACCGAGCCGCCGGATCGCCGAAGGTTTGAGATTCACCAGCAGCGCGTGCGACCGCGCGACGAGTTCGCCGAGCCGCGCACGCCCCTGCTCGCTGCCCAATTCGATGCGGATACTTCGTTTGCCGCGATTCAGGCTCGCGAAGTAGCTCTCGCTCACCTGGCGGGAGATATCGCCGCCCGCCGGTTCCAGTTTGGTGACCTCCGCGCCGAGATCGGCGAGCATCATCGTGGCGTACGGTCCCGCCAGCATGGTGCCGACCTCCAGAATCCGAATCCCGGCCAGCGGCCCGGCCGAACTCACCGCAGTTCCTCGGCGAGTTCGGCGATCATCTCCCGGGTGCGTCGCTTGGAAGCCACCAGTTCGTCGCGGGTCTCGCCGATCGGCAAGAGGCGCACCGAGATGTCGGTGGCTCCCGCCGCCGCGTAGCGGCGCAACCCGGCAGCGATCCGCGCTTCGTCGCCCGCAAGGCACAGATCGCCGATGTCACGGGCGTCGCCCTGATCCAGCAGTCGCTGATAGTTGGGGGAAACCTCGGCCTCCCCCAGGATGCGGTTGGCTCGCTCGCGCGCCTCGTGCACCCGGCCGGGTTCGCACAGGCACACCGGCAGCCCGGCGACCACCCGCGGGGCCGGGCGGCCCGCATCCGCCGCCGCTTTGCTGATCTTCGGGACGACGTGCGTGGCGATCGCCCGCTCGTCGGCCATCCACAGCACGGTGCCGTCGGCGTGCTCGCCCGCGATGCGCAGCATCACCGGCCCCAGCGCGGCGACCAGCACCGGCACCGGAGCCACCGGCCCGAGATCGAGCGGGTTGTGCACGGTGAACGTCGCGTTCTCCACGTCCACCGAGCCCGGCCCGCGCAATCCGGCGTGCAGCACCTCGAGGTAGTCCCGGGTATAGGCGGCCGGTCTGTCGTAGGGCAGACCGAGCATGTCCCGCACGATCCAGTGATGCGAGGGGCCGACGCCGAGCGCCAGTCTGCCGCCGGCCGCCGCATGCGCCGAAAGCGCCTGCCGCGCCAGGGCGATCGGATGCTGGGCTTGCAACGGCACCACGGCGGTGCCCAGCTCGATGCGCGAGGTGCGCAGTCCCATCGCGGCGATCGTGATCAGCGCGTCGAAATCGGTGGGAATCTGCGGGATCCACGCCGTGTGCAGCCCCGCCGACTCCGCCCATTCGATGTCGCGCAGCATCCGTTCGAGCTTGCGCCCGGAATCCCCCTTCTCCGGCCCGATCATCACTCCGATGCGCACGATTCCTCCAAGCTGTGTGAATTCGGCACCCGGCCGGTCATGGGGCCGGGTTCCCGGTCAACGCGCGGATCTCGGTGACGAGCGTCTCCAGCGGAGTGCTCGTCGGGAACACCGCGGCCGCACCGGCTTCCAGCAGCCGCGGCACATCCGCCTGCGGGATGGTGCCGCCGACCACGACCGCGATGTCGCCCGCGTCGGCGGCGCGCAGCGCGTCCACCACGCGGGTGGTGAGCGCGACGTGCGCGCCGGAGAGGATGCTCAGGCCGACCACGGCCACGTCCTCTTGCAGCGCGATGGCGACGATGTCCTCGACCCGCTGGCGGATCCCGGTGTAGACGACCTCGAATCCCGCGTCGCGCAGGGTGCGGGCGACGATCTTGGCGCCGCGATCGTGCCCGTCCAACCCCGGTTTGGCGACCAGCACGCGAGCGGGCATCAGAACACCACCGGCTGCTGGAACTCGCCCCACACCGACTTCAGCGCGGCGGTCATCTCGCCGACCGTGCAATAGGCGTTGGCGCAACCGATGAGGCGGTGCATGAGGTTCTCGTCTCCTTCCGCGGCGCGCGAGAGGGCGGCAAGGGCGTCGCGAACGGCTCCGGCGTCGCGCTCGGACCGCACGCGAGCCAGCCGCTTCAATTGCCGCTCGCGCCCGTCGGCGTCGAGTTCGTAGGTGCCGATGTCCGGCGCGGGCTCCTCGGAGACGAACTTGTTCACCCCGACCACCGGGCGCTCGCCCGACTCCACCGCCTGATGCAGCAGGTAGGCCTCGTCGGCGATGAGGCCCTGGAGGTAACCGTCCTCGATGCAGCGCACCATGCCGCCGTGCCGCTCCAGATCAGCCATGATCTCGACGATCTTCGCCTCGGTCGCGTCGGTGAGCGCCTCGACGAAGTAGGAGCCGCCGAGCGGGTCGGCCACCCGGGTCACCCCGGTCTCGTAGGCGAGCACCTGCTGGGTGCGCAGCGCCAGCGTCGCGGATTCCTCGCTGGGCAGCGCGAACGGCTCGTCCCACGCGGCGGTGAACATCGATTGGACACCGCCGAGCACCGACGCCAGCGCTTCGTAGGCGACGCGCACCTGGTTGTTGCGCGCCTGCGGCGCGTAGAGCGAGGCGCCGCCCGCCACGCAGCCGAAACGGAACATCGAGGCCTTGTCGGTGGTCGCGCCGTACCGCTCGCGCACGATGGTGGCCCAGCGGCGGCGTCCCGCGCGGTATTTCGCGATCTCCTCGAAGAAGTCGCCGTGCGTGTAGAAGAAGAACGAGATCTGCGGTGCGAACTGATCGATGGTCATCCGGCCCCGCTCGATCACCGTGTCGCAGTAGGTGACGCCGTCGGCCAGCGTGAAGGCCATCTCCTGCACCGCGTTCGCGCCCGCGTCGCGGAAGTGCGCGCCGGCCACCGAGATCGCGTTGAACCGCGGCACCTCCGCCGCGCAGAACTCGACGGTGTCGGCGATCAAGCGCAGCGACGGCTCCGGCGGCCAGATCCAGGTGCCGCGCGAGGCGTACTCCTTGAGGATGTCGTTCTGGATCGTGCCGGTGAGCTTCGCGCGCGGCACGCCCTGCTTCTCCGCGGCGGCCACATAGAAGGCCAGCAGGATGGCGGCGGTGCCGTTGATGGTGAAGCTGGTGCTGATCCGCTCCAGCGGGATGCCGTCGAAGAGCACCTCCGCATCGGCGAGGGTGTCCACCGCGACACCGACCCGGCCGACCTCTTCGCTCACCTCGGGGTCGTCGGAGTCGTACCCGCACTGGGTGGGCAGATCGAGCGCGACCGAAAGCCCGGTGCCGCCCTGCTGGAGCAGATAGCGGTAGCGGCGATTGGACTCTTCGGCGGTGCCGAAGCCGGAGTACTGCCGGAAGGTCCACAACCGCCCGCGGTAGCCCGTGGCGAAATTGCCGCGCGTGAAGGGATAGACGCCCGGCGCGGGCGGGTCACCCCGCCGGTCTTCCGGGCCGTAGCTCGGCTCCAGCGGGATGCCGGAGGAGGTTTGCACTTGGTTGTTCATCATTGAATACGGTACTTGCAGAAAATGAGAATGCCAATACCGTAGGAGCCGGGTGGTCCGCGACGAGCGCGCGTCCGAATGTCGTCAGCGTCATCCCGGCTACGAGGTGCCGACCGTTACGCGCTGCGCTCCGCCCAGATCCCCAGGAACCACCGTGACTCTCGCCGCCCGCGAGGCGGTCCCGGCGTACTGCACCGCTTGCCTCGTTCCCGCAGGGCTGCCGCCGTTGCGCTCGGTAAGCAGCGAGCTGGCGTTACCCAACGCATGCGCGACCGCGATTCCATCACTGACCGCGGTGGCGGCTTGGGCGGCGTCGGCGTAGTAGCGACGCGCGTCATCCAGGCGTCCCGCGTCGTAGTGCACCCAACCCGCCGCGACCATCATTTCGGCTGCAGCGCTGGTCAATGTCCGGCCGACGTCATCGGTGGACGCGCCCTTGTCCAGCAGCTGGACGACATAGCCCACCTCATCGGCCGCGATACGGCACAGCCGGTCGCGTCCTGCCAGTAGGACCAGCTCGTGAATCTGGTGCACCGCCGCATTGATCTCGGCGACCTCACCAGCGCCTATCCGGACGCGGCCCGCTGTTGACAGGGTGGCCTGCGCGGAACGAATCGGCCCCGGAGACATGGCCACGCCTGCACCGATCGCACCAGTTCGTATTCGGGCCACTGTACGGCGCAAACACACCCTTATCGTGGGGTCGGCACCCCGCCGCAGTGGGCCGGTGCCGCACGCCCTCGTGCCGGACGCGCGCCGTGCGCCGTCCAGCACCGGCAGCGGTCCTGGTTACCGCGTCAGAGTGAAACCGTCGTAGTCGTCGGCGGCTACCTGGTCGCACTTTTCGCGATATGCTCCGACGCCGCCGATATACGCGTACATCACTCTCGGTTTGCCCGGGACATTCGATCCCACGTACCAGGAGTCCGCCTTCGGATAGAGCGTCATATCGCCGACTTCGTCGACGTGCCGCGTCCATTCCTGCTCCGCGTCGGCCTCGGCCTCCATGGTCGTGACGCCCTCGGACCGCATCCTGTCCATCGCGTCCGCCACCCAGTCGACGTGCTGCTCGATGGACACCAGCATGTTCGACAGGACCGCCGGGCTGCCCGGGCCCGTGATCGTGAAGAGGTTCGGGAAGCCCGCCACGGCGAGACCGAGGTAGGTCACGGGCCTGCCGGCCCACTTCTCCCGCAGCGACACACCACCCCGGCCGCGGATGTCGATCGCGTCCAGCGCACCGGTCATCGCGTCGTATCCGGTGGCGTAGATGATGTCGTCGAACTCGAAATTCTCCTCTGTCGTCGCCAGTCCGGACTCGGTGACCTCGGTAAGCGGGGTCGCGCGTAGGTCCACGAGCCGGACATTGGGACGGTTGAAGGTCTCGTAGTAGTTGGTCCCCAGGCACGGGCGCTTGACCCCGAAGGGGTAGCCGGAAGGCTGCAGTATCCGGGCGACAGCCGGGTCCGTGACGATCTCGGCGATTCGATCGCGGACGAACTGGGCGGCGGTCTCGTTGGCGGCTTCGTCGGCGAGGATGTCCGTGAAGCCGACCAGCATGCTGACCAGTTCGCTGTCCTTGTCCTCCCATACCCTGCGGTAGAACGCGTTTCGCTCCTCCTCGCTCACCTCGAGCGCCCCCTTGGTGGCTTCGGGTTGCGCGATGCCGAACGACGATTCCCGGTTGGCCTTGCGCACATCGCGGTAGCGAGACTTGATCGCGCGCTGGAATTCGGGATCGATCGTGTGATTGTGCGCGGGAAGAACGTAGTTCGCGGTCCGCTGGAACACGGTGAGCGTCTCGGCCACTTCGGCGACCAGCGGAATGACCTGCACCCCGGAGGCGCCGGTGCCGATCACCGCGACCCGTCGGCCGGTGAAGTCCACGTCTCCCTCGGGCCAGTTGCCGGTGTGGAAGCTGCGACCCCGGAACGCCTCGATGCCAGGAACTTCCACCATCTTCGCCACCGACAGACAGCCGGTCGCCATGATCGCGAACCGCGCCGAGACGACCTCGCCCTGATCGGTCGATATCCGCCACCGCGCGGCGGACTCGTCGTAGACCGCGGCGGTGACCCGGGTCCGCAACCGAACGTCCTTACGCAGATCGAAACGATCCGCGACGTGGTTGATGTAGCGGAGCAACTCCGGCTGCGGCGGATACTTCTCCGTCCACTCCCACTCCTGTTCGAGCTCCGGGTCGAAGGAGTAGTTGTAGTACATGCTCTTCACGTCGACGCGTGCACCCGGATAGCGGTTCCAGTACCACGTGCCGCCGAGTCCGCCACCCGCTTCGTACACCTGCACCGAGAAGCCGAGCTCGCGCAACTTGTACAGCATGTGGAGGCCGGCGAATCCGGCTCCGACGACGACCGCGTCGATCTCGCGAGCTTCCTGCCCGGTCGAGGATGCGGAATGTTCCGACGTCATTGTCATCGTGGGGACCTGCCTTTCGAATGAGTCGCCATGGGACGCCCGGACAGCGGTTCGGTTCGACTGCGTGCCGAGCAATAAGCAGCCTTGGCCTCGCCTCTCAGGCGAAACGCACCGGCGGGCACGCCGGAAATCGAACCGGTAGCGTGGCCAATGCGCGGTGGAACTGCCCGGGCCGCCACTCCAGTCGCTGCGCGGGGCCTTGCGGACGGATGTCCGGCAGGGCATCGAGCAGCAGGTCGATGCCCTGCGAGGCGATCGTCAGGGCGAGGGACTGAGCCGGACAGGCGTGCGGACCGGCCCCCCACGCCAGGTGCGACCGGTTGCCCCTGCGGTCACCGCCCACGACGGGATCGTTGTTGCACGCGGCCAGGCTGATGACCACCGGCTGATCGGCAGGCAGCCACATATCGCCGACGAGTTGCGGCTGTATGGGGTAACTCACGCACCAGTTCGCCAGCGGCGGGTCCTCGAACAGCACGGCATCGATGGCGTCCCGGGTGGCCATGGCGCCGCTGAGGACCTCACCGCCGTATTCCTCGTCGGTCATCAACAGCAGCAACGCGTTGAGGATCAGATTGCAGGTCGGCTCCGTGCCCATGGAGAACAGCAGCGCGGCCTGATTCACCATCTCCATGAGATCGAGCCCGTCCGGATGCCTCAGCAGCTGCGAGGTCAGGTCGTCGCCCGGCTCGGCCTGCTTCTGCTGGACAACTCCGACCAGAGCCTGCACGAAACGCTGCTGCCCCTCCTCGGCGCCCACTCCCTCCAGCATCGCGGCCATCCCCTGGTAAGCCTCGGCCGCGGCGTCTTCGGGAAAGCCCAACAGTTCACTCAGAACCCGGAAGGTCAGCGGATACGCGTAGTCCATCCGCAGGTCGGCGCTACCGCGGTCGCAGAAGCTGTTGATCAGGGATTCGGCGGCCCGCGTGACCGCGTCGTGCACCTTGTGCAGGTCGACGGTTTCCAACGCGGCGATGATGGTGCGCCGGTAGCGCTCGTGTTCCGCACCCGCGGTTCGCAGCGCATTCTGGCGATAGCCCAGCATCGGCAGCAGCGGACAGCCCGGTGCGGCGTTCTTCTCCCAGCGGCGGGAATCGGCGGGGAAGTGGGTCTCGTCGTTGAGGATGCGCACGGCCACCTGGTAGCCGATCACGAGCGTCGCCGGCACACCGGCGGAAAGCTCGATCGGCACCAGCGGTCCGTGACGTCGCAGGTCTTCGTAGACGCGGTGCGGATCGGCCGCGAACGCGGGGTCATCCAGCCGAACATGCGATTCGGCGGAGACCGGAGACCCGTAGGCGATCAGGGATTCGCCATGCGAACCCGGCCCTGTGTTGCTCAACGCGCGACCCTCGCGTGCGATGCCGCGTCGTGTCCCTTCCCGCCTGCTGCGGGACTGCCTGGCGTTCGTTGTGTACGCACGTGCGGGACCTTACCGGAAAGTGTTGCAGTCCAACATTTTTAGGTGGACATCCGCTCAGCGCGATCGGATCCCGATGACTTCTCCCGCGGCGTCCCCCGTCTCGACCGGGTGAATGGGCCGTTCGGTGTCGGACAGCGAGCGCGCGGAGCCTCCGTGCCGGACGGCGACGATCTCGGCCCCGATGGCCACGGCCGTCTCCTCCGGGGTCCGGCCGCCCAATTCCAGGCCGATCGGCGAATGCAGCCGCCGCAGTTCGTGTTCGGTGAGCCCGGCCGCGCGCAACCGACGCCTGCGGTCCCGGTCGGCCCGGCGTGATCCCATCGCGCCCACGTAGGCCACTGGCAGGCGCAGCGCTTCCGTGAGCACCGGGATGTCGAATTTGGGGTCGTGGGTGAGGACGCAGATCACTGTGCGGGCGTCGACGCGCGTGCGCCGTAGATAGCGGTCCGGCCAGTCCCGGACCACCTCGTCGGCGTCCGGCATCCGGGCATGGTCGGCGAAGGCCGGGCGCGCCTCGCACACGGTGACGCGGTAACCCAGCAACCGGCCGACGCCGCACAGCGCGGTGGTGAAATCCGTTGCGCCGAAGACGAGCATGCGCGGCGCGGAGGCGAAGGACTCGATGAACACCGTGCGCTCGCGGTCCGCGCAACCCACGACGCGCACGCCGGTCGCACCGGCGCACAGCATCGCGCGCGCCTGCCGCACCACCGCGTCGTCGAAGTGCGCGCCGACGGCGCTCGCGGGTCCGAGCGCGGCCACCGCGCCGGTCGCCAAGTCGCGCACGAACGTCATCGGCCCGGCCGGATCCAGTGCCGCTTCCACGGCCGGGTACTCGGCGGGCGTGATCCGGTGCACGACGATTTCCAGTTCTCCGCCGCAGGTCAGGCCGACGGCGAAGGCGTCGGCGTCGCTGTAGCCGAACGTCCTGCGAACGGGCACGCCGGATTCGAGCACCTCCCGGCACAACTCGTAGACCTCGCCCTCCACGCAGCCACCCGACAGACTGCCGCGCACGTTCCCCGCTTCGTCCACCGCCATGGTGGCCCCGGCGGGCCGGGGCGCGCTGCCGGTCACGCGCACCACGGTGGCGAGCACGTAGACGGTATTCGCGGCATGCCAGCGCGATAGACGCGCAGCGAGTTCGCGCATGATGAACCCTCTCGGCAATCGTCGTCCCACCGCCGGCCCCGCAGTGCCGCCCATCTGGTGGCGAGAATGCAATTCTCGTACAATACTAGCGTCATACTCATTTTCGACATAGGTGGATTGACGCCGTGCGACTCCCGATGCTAAACAGGTGCTCAGCATTCGCGAGCGGCAATCGATCGGCGCGCGGGCATGCCGGAAGCCGCGGCAGCGGCGCCGCCCACGATGTCCGAGCTCGCCGAGGGCGACGTTCACCGGGCAGCCGGCGCCGAGGTCAACGGAGGACGAAACGGATGACGACCGAGCCCCGCATCGAATCCGGCTCACACCACCTGCGAGCCGAACGATGACCCGGACCGGAACGACCACCACGCCCGGCGTCGTCGGCACCCGGGTGCCGCGCCTCGAGGACGCACGCCTGGTGACCGGCAAGGGAACCTTCGTCGACGACGTGACCCGCCCCGGCATGGCGCACGCGTGCTTCGTCCGCAGCCCGCTCCCCCGCGCCGCGATCGGCGACATCGACGTCTCCGCCGCGCTCGAACTCGACGGCGTGCTGGCGGTCTACACCGCCGCCGACCTGAATTCCGGCGTCCACGAGATCTCCTACGCGCTGGACATCGTCGGCTTCCCTCCCGTGCCGCGGCCGCCGCTGGCCGAGCAGGAGGTGCGCTTCGTCGGCGACCCGGTGGCCCTGGTCGTCGCCGTCGACCGGTACGTGGCCGAGGACGCCGCCGAACTGGTGATCATCGATTACGAGCCGCTGGAACCGGTGGTGGACTACGTCACGGCGGCGGATTCGCCGAACCTCGTGCACGCCGGATTCGCCGGGAACTCCGCGGGCGAGATGGCCGGTCGTCCGGCCGCCGATCTGGCGCCACTGTTCGACTCCGCCGCACATGTGGTGCGGCAGCGGATCTTTCAGCAGGCTTACCTGCCGGTCCCGCTGGAGACCCGCGGGATCGTCGCGGACTGGTCGGCGCCGACCGCGGAGATGACGATCTGGAGCTCCACCCAGTCACCGCACGAGATGCGCGGGTTCTGCGCCCGGCTGCTCGGCATCGATGAACACCGGGTGCGCGTCATCGCCCGCGACACCGGCGGCGGGTTCGGCCTCAAGCAGGTGCCGCTGCGCGAGGACGCCTGCGTCCTGCTGGCCGCGCGCAAGCTCGGCACGGCGGTGAAGTGGATCGAGGACCGCCAGGAGAACCTGATGGCGGCCGGCATGTCGCGCCACGAGCACGCCGACGTCCGGATGGCGTTCGACGCCGAGGGCAAGATTCTCGCCGCCGCGATCGACCACGTGCAGAACGTGGGGGCCTATCCGACGCCGTCGCCGCTCACCGGAGGCGTCGTCGTCGGGCTGCTGTTCCCCGGGCCGTACCGGATCAGCGATGCCTCGTTCACCGCGAAGTTCCTGTACTCCAACACCGTCGGCAGGCTCGCCTACCGGGGGCCGTGGCAGTTCGAATCGGTGACCAGGGAAATCCTGCTCGACCACGCCGCACGGCGGATCGGCATCGACCCGATCGAACTGCGCAGGCGGAACATGTTGCGCCGCGACGAGTTGCCGTGGGCGAATCCGAACGGGATGACCTACGACAACATCTCGCCGCTGGAAACGCTGGAGCAGGCCGTCGAGATGCTGGACTACGAGGCCTTCCGCGAGCGGCAACGCGAAGCTCGCGCCGAAGGCCGCTACCTCGGCGTCGGCACCTGCACCTACGTCGAGCCGACCACCGGCGGCAGCCCGTTCCTGAGCACCGAGGGCGCCACCATCCGCATCGAACCGAGCGGCAAGGTGAACGTCTACGTCGCGGGCGGCTCCGCGGGCAACAGCTTGGAGACGACCGTCGTCCAGCTCACCGCCGACGCGCTCGGAACGGACCTGGCCGACGTGCGCACCATTCAGGGCGACACCGCGATCACGCCGTTCGGCGGCGGCACCGGCGGCAGCAGATCCGGCTCGATGACGGCGGGCGCGATCGCCGAGACGGCGTCTGTCCTGCGCGAACGCATCCTGGCGATCGCCGCCCACCGGTTGGGCGTCAGCCCCGCCGACATCGAGTTCGTCCGCAGCCGGGCCACCGTCCGCGCGGCGCCGGACGAAGGGCTGACGCTGGCCGAGATCGCCGAAATCGCCTACTACCAGACGGATTCGCTGCCCCCCGGGGTGCCGCCCGGCCTCGAGGCGAGCGGACGCTACAAGACCCCGCAGCTGGCGATCTGGGCCAACGCCACCCACGTGTGCACCTGCGAGGTCGACATCGACACCGGGGCGGTGCGGCTGCTGCGCTACATCGTCAGCGAGGACTGCGGCCCGATGATCAACCCCAACGTCGTCGAAGGCCAGATCTACGGCGGCACGGTGCAGGGCATCGGCGGCGCACTCTACGAACATCTCGCCTACGACGAGAGCGGCAATCCCGTCGCCACCACCTTCCTGGACTATCTGCTGCCCACCGCGGCCGAAACGCCGACGATCGAAGTGGGGCACATCGAGACACCGAGCCCAGGGCCCGGCGATTTCAAAGGTGTCGGCGAGGGCGGGGCGATCGGCGCCACCCCGGCCGTCCTCAACGCCGTCGCCGACGCACTCGCGCCGTTCGGCGTGGAGATCTCGAAGCTGCCTCTGTCCCCGGCCACGATCGTGGCGATGCTGGACGAGGCGCGCGCCGCCGGAAAGGGCTCGGCATGAAACCGGCGGCCTTCGAGTACCACGCACCCGCGACCGCCGACGAGGCCGTCGCGCTCCTGGCCGACCTCGGTGACGAGGCCAAGATCATCGCGGGCGGGCAGAGCTTGGTGCCGATGCTGGCGTTGCGGCTGGCCGTCTTCGAGCATCTGGTCGACCTGCGCCGCGTGGAAGAACTGCGTGGTATCGAGACGCGCGGCGGTACCGTCCGGATCGGCGCGGCGACCACGCACGCCGAGGTCGGCCGGTCCGAAGACGTCCGCCGCGGCGTGCCGTTGCTGGCCAGGGCCACGCCCCTCATCGGGCATTTCCAGATCCGCAACCGGGGCACGATCGGCGGTGCGATAGCGCACGCCGACGCCGCGGCGGAGTATCCCGCGGTGGCGCTCACCCTCGATGCCGAGATCGAGACGCTCTCCCCGCGCGGACGGCGCACGATCCCGGCAGCGGAGTTCTTCACCGGCATGTGGACCACCGATCTGGCTCCCGACGAGCTGGTGACCGGGGTCGCCTTCCCGATCCGGCGCGGCCGATGCGGCTTCGCGATCGAGGAGTTCGCCCGCCGCAGTGGAGATTTCGCGATGGCGGGCGCGGCGGTGGCGGTCCGGCTGGACGCGGACTCCCGCGTCGAGCGGTGCGCGATCGGCTTGTTCGGCCTCGCACCGACCCCGGTGCGGGCGGCCGAGACCGAAGCGGGACTGATCGGCACCGCCGTCGCCGCCACGTCGGCGGAGGAGATCGGCCGGAACGCGACCGCCGGACTGGACGCGATCTCGTCGGATGTGCACGGCAGCGCCGACTACCGGCGGCGGGTCGGCGCGGCAATGGTGGCGCGCGCTTGGCGACGCGCCGTAGAGGAGGCCGGGAATGACTGACGTCGACATCGAGGTGCGCATCAACGGCGCCCTGCGCCGGGACCGGGTGCCGCCCCGGCTCACCTTGGCCGACTATCTGCGCGACACCTGCGGTCTGACCGGGACCCACCTCGGATGCGAGCACGGTGTGTGCGGCGCGTGCACGATCCTGCTCGACGGCCAGGCCGTGCGCGCCTGCCTGCTGTTCGCCGTGCAGGCCGACGGCGCCGAACTCACCACCGTCGAGGGCATCGCGGGACCGGACGGCGAGCTCTCGCCGGTGCAGGCGGCGTTCCGGGAACACCACGGCCTGCAGTGCGGATTCTGTACCCCCGGCTTCATCGTGTCGGTCACCGCCTTCCTGCGCGACAACCCCGACCCCACCGAGACCGAGATCCGCGAGGCCATCTCCGGCAACCTGTGCCGATGCACCGGCTATCAGGGCATCGTCCGGGCGGTCCGCGCCGCCGCCGACTCGAGCAGCGCCGAGACGCCCGCCGCGCGGCAGGCGTGAGGACCGAAGGAATTCCATGAAACTCGACAACACCTTCACCATTCCCGTTCCGGCTGCGCAGGCCTGGCAGGTGCTGCTGGACCTGGAACGCATCGCCCCCTGCGTTCCTGGCGCCGTCATCACTTCCCGGGACGGCGACGACTTCCACGGCAAGATCAAGGTCAAACTCGGGCCCGTCGGGCTGAGCTACAGCGGCGTGATCAAGGTTCTCTCCCAGGACGAGGCCGCCGGGATCGCGGTGCTCGAGGGGCGTGGCCGCGAAACTCGCGGCAACGGAACGGCCAAGGCGACCATCACCTGCCGGCTTGTCGACTCCGGCGGCGCGACAGAGGTTTTCGTGGACACCGATCTGGCGATCACCGGCAAGCCCGCGCAGTTCGGCCGTGGTGCGCTCGCCGACGTGGCGGGCACGCTCATCGGCCAGTTCGCCACCAACCTCGCCGCGGAGATCACGGCATCCGCACCGACCGAGCCGGAGCCGGGCGCGCTGTCAGCGGTCCCAGCGGACGGTGACGACTCGGCCACGGCCACCGCAACCGCACCGCGCAAACCGGCCGAGCCGATCGATCTGCTCCAAGCCGCCGGTGCGAGCAGTGGCGCCCGGCTGGGCGTCCTGGCCTTGGTGAGTCTCCTCGTCCTACTCTTCGCCCTGCTGCGTAGGCGCTCCGCGCGATCGGCGCCCTGATGTCCCGGCCCGCCCGCGCGACGCCCGCCGGAGATCGATTCGCGCCCATCCGCGACCTGCGGCATATCCGCGTCGACACGGGCGCTTTCGCTGTGGAGTACCAGGCAGGCGCGGCGCAGATCGCGGACGTCGTCGCCGAACCGGGCGCCCACGCCGGATTCGTGGTCACCGTCGATGACGACATCCGCCCCGGCCTGCCGCCGCTGCCCTGCGGCGAACTCTGGAACTGACGCGAGAGGTGGAGTGCCCCTGACCCGCCCTCGCCGCCGCGGATCTGCACATGGTGATGTGCTGTGTGCTGTGCACTGTCTCGTGTGCGCGGTGCTGGGCTGCGGTGTGAGACGGGGAATCGAACCCCTCGCACTGCCCATCGTGCGCCGAGAAAGTGGCCGAATATCCCGTCGGCCAGTCGGGTTCGTGCACGCCTCCGCGACGGCTACCTGCTCCACCTCTCCCGGTCAATCCAGCAGGTCGACCTCCCAGTTCGAGCGCTGGATGCGCACGTCGAGCTCCCGCAGTTCCCTGGCGAGGTCATCGGCCTGCCCGCGCAGTTCGGCGACCGGCAACGCCGCGAACATCTTCAGCTCGGATCGCAGCTGGCGTGCGTATCCGGGCTGCCCCTTGCCCGCCGCGGCGTCGGCGGCGGCCGTGACCAGGGAGTGCCGCAGCCGCAACGCGTCCCGGCGGGCCAGCGCGTCGGTCAAGGTGCCGTCGTCTCCGATCCGCGCGGCGGCGTTGGTCCGATTGATGCGCCGGATCAGCGTCTCGTACTCACCGAGCGCCTGCCCCGCCTCGGCCAGCAGCTCCGCCGCGTTCTCGGCGGGCTCCTCCCCCTCCTGAAAGCGAGCGTTGCTCACGATGCGAGCCCGCAACTGCTCGATCCGGCGCGCCGTATCCGCGCGCAACGCCAACGCCTCCGCCAACTTCATTCCCCACCTCCGGCCATCGACTCGTGAAGGGTCGATTATCGACCGATCAGCCGCACGAGTCACGCGAATTACCTTGTCGCGCTGCGCTGGAGGTGTGCGTAGTCCCGGCTTCGATGGTGTCCCTGCCCGCCTTCCACGGGCGTCGATGGAACCGGCCAGGCCGCAGGCACTCGGCGTCACCGGGTTCGAAACCGGACCAGCACAACGGTCCTCGCGGCATTCCCCGGGCCGATCGGGCGCGGCGGCGGTCAGTGCGGCAGCATGTCGGTCCAGGTCCGGTCGGTCGAGGATGCCAGGTTGCTCTGCTGGTAGAGGCGGCCGTCCGGGCCGAGGTAGTTACCGGTCCGGGGGTCGTAGCGCGCGATGCCGATAGAGGGCGCCGCGGGGGCCGAGGCGGGTGCGGCCGCCGGTCCCGCGCCCTGATTCCAGCGTGAATCGGGCGGCACACCTTGCCCTTCCAGGCTCGGGTCGTGCGGGTAGGGACCCAGCAGGGGCTGTTCGGTGGCAAGAGGCTGGAATTCCTGGTCGCTGTTGCACAGGGCGGCGGTCGGCGCCCGCTTGGCGGGGTTGTTCGCGCACGGAATGTTGCGCACGCCGCGCACCGCGATGTCGGAATCCTGGGGCAGTTTGCAGTACAACCCGTCGGGGGTGTCGATGGTGTCGGTGTCCTCCGGCGATCGCCACGCCGACGGCGGCAGGAAACCGACGGTGCACGCGGGCGGGTCGGAGATGCCGCCGAGCCGGAAGTCGCCGAGGCCGAGCCCGGCGGCGTTGCGATTGGGTTGCACCGCTTCGATCATCGAGATCGCCGGTGGCAGCAGCACCAGGATCTGTTCCAGCCCGGGGTTGTAGGTGACGGCGAGCTGCCCGATCGAGGTCAGGCCGGACAGCAGGATCGGCAACGTGAGATGCACCGAGTCCAGCAGGTGCGCGACCTCGGCGGCGAATCCCGGGCCGGTCCGCAGCAGGCCGCGGATCTGCGGGTCGTTCGCGACGATCTGATCGGTGACGCCGGCGAGGCTGCGTGTCCAGATCCGGATGGCGTCGGCGGACCGGACTTGGGAATGCAGCAGTGGCCCTGAGTCCTCGATCAGGGCGCGGGCCCGGCCACCGGCACCGTTGAGATCGGCGGCGAGGGTCTGTGCCGAGTTCAGCAAGGAGTCCAGGTCGTATCGGGCGCCGTGCATGCCTTGGAACAGTTCTTCGAGCAGTGCGTGCAGTTCGTCGGCGGGAATGCTGCCGACCAGATCGCCGAGCTTGTCGAGCATCGGGCCGACCGGCTGCGGAACCGTCGCGTGCCGCAGATCGATCACCGATCCGTCACGCAGGTAGGGCGGCGCGTCCGTGCGGGGGCGCAGTTCGACGTACTGCTCGCCGACCGCGGACACGCTGCGCACTTGCGCGGTGAGGTCGGCGGGAATGCGGTAGGAGCTGTCGATCTTCAGCGTGGCGCGCACGCCGCTGCCGGTCAGCTCGACCGAGCTCACCTTGCCGACCTCGACGCCACGGAGGGTGACATTGCCGAAGCGATAGAGCCCGCCGGTGGTCGGCAGCTCGAGCGACACGTTGATGGTGCCGACGCCGGCCAGGTCGGGCAGGCGCATGTAGACGGTCGCCATCGTGCTCAGTCCGACCAGCGACAAGATCGCGAAGATCACCAATTGCGCTCGGACGAAACGGGATAGCAGCATCAGCGGCCTCCGTCGGTCGGCGGTGCGATCGCGGCGCCGAGCGGGTTCGAGGTCTGCCGGGCATACCCCGGGTCACCGACCGCGGCTTGCACGACGGCAGTCGGGTCGCCCCATGGGGTGCCAAGCAGCATTTCCCGCTTCAGGCGGGGAACGGTGAGATCGACCGTCGCGAACAGGTTCAAGTAGTCGCCCCGCACCGCGCGGTCGATGACGCTCTGGCCGTAGGGGAACACGGTCGCGTACGCCAGCGCGGCGTCGATCTGGGGGCCGACGTCGGCCAGCGCCCGCAGCGTCGGCTCGAGGTTGCGCAGATTCGTCACCAGATCGGTTCGGACGTCGGTGATCACGGCGGTGGCGGTGTCGCTGAACGCGCGCAGCCGATCCAGCGCCGCGGTGATGTTCGGCCGCTGGGCCAGCAGCACGTCGAGTGCGGGCGGAAGCCTTCGCAAGGTTTCGGTCACGACGTCGCGCTGCTCGGCGAACTGCCCCGCCAATCGCTCGAGCGCATCGATCGAACCGATGATGTCGTCGCGCTGGCCGTCGAGCACGCCCATCATCGTGTCGAGGCGGACCAGCAGCGAGCCGACCTGTTCCTGGCGCCCGCCGAAGGCGTCGTTCAGATTACGGATGATCTCGCCGAGCCGGCCGAGCCCTCCGCCGTTGACGACCACCGACAGCGACGCCAGCGTCTGCTCGGTGGAGGGATAGGTCGAGGATCCGTTCAGCGGGATCCGGGTTCCCGACGCCAGCCGCCCGGACGGCGCGACGCCCGCTGGGGTGTTCAGCGCGAGGTGGCTCGACCCCAGCAGGCTGGTCTGCCCGATCGTCGCGACGACGTTCGCCGGCACCGCGGCGTCCGGGCGGATCGACGCCTCGACCACCGCGTGCCAACCGTCGAGCCGGATCCCGCGCACGCTGCCGACCACGACATCGTCCACGAGCACGGGCGAGTTCGACACCAGCGTGCCGACGTTCGCCATCTCCACCTGGATGACGGTCGCCGCAGGCCCCTGCCCGGGCGCGCCCGGCAACGGCAGCGAGTTCACCCCGTGCCAGCCGCATCCGGTGAGCGCCAGCATCGAACAGGCGCCGACGGCGAGCAATCGGTGGCCGCGTCGGGGAGAAGCTCTCACGGTCAACGCCTTCCGCCGGGCAACAGGATGTCCGCGATGCCGGGCATGGGTGGTGGCGGCGGCCCTTCGGTCGCCACCACTCGGGGGATCAGGTGATCTTCGGTGTAGATCAGGCTTTCCGGGCGCGCGCTCGGCCCGTGCAGCGGGTTGACCGGGAACGGCAGGTAGTTGAAGTTCAGCAGACCGATGACCGGCCCGAGATAATCCCGGCACTTGCGCGCGGCCTCGGCGGTCGTCGTTTTCTCCAGGCTGGCGATGGACGAGCACACGAATTGCACGGGGTTGGAGAAATTGTTCAGCACGAATACACCCGCTTCGGTCGCGGTGTCCGGGTTGTAGATGTTGTAGAAGTTGGCGAGGCTCGTCGGGAAGATGTGCAGCAACTCCTCGAGGTCGTCTCGATGATCGACGAGATTCCGGGTCACGTTCGCCAGCCGCCGCACCTGCTCGGCGGCGCCGTCGCGGTTGGCGGCGACGAAGCGCTGGACGTCCGCGACGGCGACGGACAGTTCCGACAGCGCGGCATCGAGGTCGGATCTGCTGTCGTCGAGCACGCTGGACAGGCTGGCCAGCCGGTTCTGGAATTCGACGATCTGCACATCGCTGTCGCGCAGCACAGTCACGAAGTGCTGCAGTTCGGCGATGATGCCGACGATGTCGCCGCTGCCGTCGGCCAGGACCCGGCCGATCCCGGACAACTGCGCCAGCGTCTGCCGCAGCTTCTCGCCGTTTCCTGCCATCGCGTCCGCGGCTCGATCGATGAAACGGCCGGTCGAGCTGCTCGCGGAGCCCAGGCCGGGGCCGAGATCGGTGGCCAGGCGGGTGAGCTGGGTCTTGACCTCGTCCCACTCCACCGGGACGGCGGTGCGTTCCACGGGAATGACCGCCCCGTCGGGCAGCGTCGGCCCCTGCCCACGGTAGGCGGGGGTCAGCTGCACGTAGCGGGCGCCGACGAGGCTCTGGGCGACGATCACCGCCTTGGCGCCGGCGGGAATCGGGACGTCGCGGTCGACCTCCAGCTCCATTTCGGTGGTGGTGCCGCGCGGTCGGATGGAGCCGATCCGGCCGACCCGTACTCCGGCCACGCGCACGTCGTCGCCTTTGTATATAGCGGTGGCGGAGGTGAAGACAGCACGAATCGACCTGGAACCGAATAATGTTCGGTATCCGAGGTAGGCGCCGGTGACGACCAGCGACACCACCAGCACCGCACCGACCGCGCCGAGGATTCTGGTCTTCATCGCGGCGGCTCCGGGGCCGGGACGGGGAACGCGCTGGGCGGCTGGATGCCGAAGGCTTGATCGATGAACGGCTGGATGAGCTGGGCGGGGATCAGATTGGCGACGTAGGCGTTGTAGAACGGCCCACCCGACACGGCTTCGCCCTGGGTGAGCGCGGCTTTCGCCAGCCCGGGGATCGCCGCGGCGATGTTGTCGCGATTCTTCTCCAGCATCGCCGCCACCGAGTTGAGCCGGGCCAGGGTCGGCGCGAGCTCGGCCTCGTTGTCGGCGACCAAGCCCGACAGCTGGCCGGCCACCGCGGCGGTGCCCGCCAGTAGGTCGACGATCGCCTGCCTGCGCGCGGCCAGCACGCCGAGCAGCGCGTTCGCGTTCAGGATCAGCGTGTTCACCTGCTCGCCGCGTTGGGAGAGGATCGCGGTGACGTCGGCGGTCGTGCGCAGCAGGTCGCGCAGCGAGCCGTCGCGGCTGTTGATCGATCGCGACAGCCGGGTCACTCCGTCGAACGCCGGGCCCAGCTGCGGCGCGATGCGGTCCAGTGTCGAGGACAGCATGTCCAGCGACCGGTTGAGCGCGTCGGTGTCGATCTGCGCGACGTTGGTGGCCAGATCGCCGACCGCGTCGGTCAGCGAATAGGGCGACGACGTCCGCTCCAATGGGATCACGCCGGACGGCCGCAGGGTGTGCGCGCCGGCAGGAACGAGGGCCAGCACCCGCTTTCCCAGCAGCGATCCGGTTTTGATCTGCGCCGCGGTGTCGTCGCCGAGCCGGATCGTCTCGTCGATCGCGAACGTCACCCAGGCGTCGCCTCCGCGCAGCGCGACCTTCGACACCCGGCCCACCCGCAAGCCGGACACCAGCACGTCGTCGCCCGCGGCGAGGCCGCCCGCCTCGCTGAAGACGGCCTGGTATCGCACGGTGGTGGCCCACTCGATGAACTTCTGGGACTGCAATCCGATCAGGATGACGCAGACCGCGAGCACGACCCCGATCACGCCGGTACGGGCCAGATGGGTTCCGCGGTACTCCAGCATGGCTACCCGCTGCACCTTCCGGTTTTCTGCTCGATCCAGGGCAGCACCGCCACCTGCCCCGTCTCGTCGGTCACCCGGACGGTGACCGCGCAGATGTAGTACTGGACGAAATTGCCGTAGGCGCCGGTGCGCACCAGCTTGCGGAAGTTCCCCGGCGCCCGCTGCAAGGCGTCGTCGAGCAGTTGTTTGTCCTGGTCGACCAAGGGGGCCAAGCGCGCGAGCTCGTCGACGGTGCCCGCCAAGGGCGGCCGGGCCCTGGTGAGCAGATCGGCGACGGTGGCGGTGCCGTCGTCGAGGGCGTCGATCGCCGCGGCGATCGGATCGCGCTCCCGCGACAACTGCGTGACCAGCTGTTCGAGCCGGTCGACGGTGCCCGCGAACTGCTCGCCCTCCTTCGACAGCGTCGCCATGACCGCGCCGAGGTGATCGATCAGCCGCCCGATCACCTCGGAGCGCCCGGCGAGCGCGGTGGTGAACGACGACGTCCGCGACAGCAGCGAATCCAGCGTGCCGTCCTTGCCCTGGAAGATCTCCAGCAACGACCAGGTCAGCGCGTTCACCTCGCGCGCGTCCAAGCCTTGGATCACCGGCTTCAGACCACCGAGCAGCAGGTCGAGGTCGAGCGCGGGCGAGGTCCGCTCGACGGGAATCTCACTGCCTGCGGCCAGCATTCCGGTCGATCCCGGTGTGTCCGTCAGCTCCAGATAGCGGTCGCCGACGAGGTTGAGATAGCGCACGGCCACCGCGGTGCCGCTGGTCAGCGCGACTCCGCGGTCCGCGTCGAACGCCACCCTGACCTTGTGGTCGTCGCGCAGCGTGACCCGGCGAACCGTGCCCACCTCCACCCCGGCGATGCGGACGGTGTTGCCCGGCCGCAGTCCGGAGGAGTCGGTGAACACGGCGGCGTACTCCGCGCGCGTCCCGGTCCGGTACTCACCGAACACGAGCACCAGAAAGCCGGACAGCACGAGCATCACCACGGCGAACACACCGAACTTCAGCAACGGCGAGTTGCGCGGGTTCATCGGGGACCACCGTCCCCCGGTTGCCCGGCGAGCGGACCGAACAGGGCCTGCGGGAGGTTGCCCACGTTCAGCTCCACGGTCTGATTTCCCTTCTCGAACGGGTTCGCGCCGACGTCGGCGACGACGAACGGCGGCCGTCCCTCGTAGGGAACCGGCAGCACCGAACACTGCGGGCCACCCGTGGCGGCGACCTTGGGCAGATTCCGCGGATACCGGTACGGTTCGGTGCCGAACAGGAAGTTCGCCGACAGCCCGAGCCCGGGCACGTCGACCGGCTTGGATCGCGACAGCCACCCGAAACCGTCGAGCGCGCAGGTCAGCGCCTCGTGATAGCTGTTGGTGAGGGTGGTGGTCGGCACCAGCGCCGCCAGGGTGGTGTCCAACGCGGCATGGTTGTCGGCCAGCACCCGGGTTCCGGTGTCCGACAAGCCGATCAGCCCGATCAGCATGGCGTCGAGATCGCGCTGTTCGGCCACGATCGTCTCGCTGATCGCGGCGGCGTTGCGAGCGGTGTCCAGCAGGGGCGCGGTCGCGTCGGCGTAGTCGTTCAGCACCGCAGGCGCCATGGCGAGATCGGCGCGCAGCGCGGGCAGGCCCGGCTCGAGCTGGGCGAGGAAGTGCTCCGAGTCGCCGAGCATCACGCCCAGTTCGTGGCCGCGTCCGCCGGTAGCGTCGGCGATCGCGCCGAGCGTCTCGTTGAGTTTGTCCGGTTCGATGCGCCCGAGCACCGCGGTCAGCTGCTGGAACACGGTGTTGATCTCCACGGTGACGTGCTCGGCGCCGAGGACCTGTCCGGGCCGAAGCGCCTGCGGCGCAGGGTGTTCCGGTGGGAGGAACTGCACGAACTTCGCGCCGAACACCGTGGTCGAGGCGATGTCGACGCGCACGTCGGCGGGAATGAGGTGCAGCTGCCCGGCATCGATCGCCAACCGGATGGACGCGAGCCCGTCGGCGCGTTCCTCGATCGAGGCGACCTTGCCCACCGTGACCCCGCGCATCTTGACGTCGGCGTCCGGATACATCACCAGTCCGGCGCGCGGCGACAGCACGGTCACCGGCACGGTGTCGGCGAATCCGCCGTCGAACATGGTCACACCGAGGCCGACGACCGCGATCCCCACGGCGATCGAGGCCAGCCCCGCCGCGGGACGCAACAGTCCGCGCGACGCCACGGCCAGCGACTTCATCGTCGACAACATCGGCACCTCTCAACCGGACAGATCGAAGTTCCCGTTGGCGCCGTAGACCGCCAGCGAGACCAGCAACGTCACCGAGACGACCCCGATCAGCGAGGTCCGGACCGCGTTGCCGACGGCGATGCCGACACCCGAGGGTCCCCCGCTGGCGAAGTAGCCGAAGTAGGTGTGGATCAGCAGGATCGTCAGCGCCATCAGGATCGCTTGCACGAACGACCACACCAGGTCGACCGGGTTCAGGAAGGTCCCGAAGTAGTGGTCGTACAGCCCGGCGGACTGACCGAGCAGCACGACGGTGGTCAGCCTGCTGGCGAGGAACGAGGCGATGACCGCCAAGGCGTACAGCGGGACGATCGCGATCATGCCCGCGACTATCCTGGTGCCGACCAGGTACGGAATAGGTTGGATGGCAAGCGATTCCAGCGCGTCGATCTCCTCGTTGATCCGCATCGCGCCGAGCTGGGCTGTGGCGCCGGCGCCGAAGGTCGCGGCCAGCCCGATGCCGGCCACCACCGGTGCGGAGATGCGCACGTTGATGAACGCCGACAGGAAACCGGTCAGCGCTTCGATGCCGATGTTGCCCAGCGAGCTGTAGCCCTGGACGGCGAGGGTGCCGCCGGTGGCCAAGGTCAGGAATCCCACGATCACCACCGTCCCGCCGAACACCGCCAGCGCCCCGGAACCCATGCTGATCTCGGCGATCAACCGGACCGTCTCCCTGCGGTAGCGCCAGGCGGCGAACGGCGCGTACACCAGCGCCTTTCCATAGAAGATGGCGTGGTCACCGATCCGGCCCAGCGCCTGGTACGGCCGCCGGATCCGCCGGATCGTCTTCGGATAGCGCGCGATCAGGGTCACGGGCGCCGCTCCTTCACCGCACGGTCATCTGGATGCCGATCGCCGTGACGACCACATTGATGACGAACAACGACATGAAGGCGTAGACCACGGTCTCGTTGACCGCGTTGCCGACGGCCTTGGCCCCGCCGGAAACGATCAATCCCCGGTAGCAGGCGACGAGCCCGGCCACGAGCCCGAACAGCAGGGCTTTGACCGAGGAGATGATCACCTCATCGATCCCGGTCAGCAGCGTGATGCCGGCGGCGAAGGCGCCGGGATTGACGTCCTGGACGTAGACGGAGAACACGTAGCCGCCGATCACGCCGATGATGCACACCAGATTGTTCAGCAGGAACGCCACCGAGCCGGAGGCGAGCATCCGCGGCGTCACGAGTCGTTGCACCGGGTCGATGCCCAGCACCTGCATCGCCGCGATCTCCTCGCGGATGGTTCGTGAGCCGAGGTCGGCGCACATCGCCGTCGCGCCGGACCCGGCGACGATCAGCACGGTGACCATCGGACCCACCTGCGTCACCGCGCCGAACGCGGCGCCCGCGCCGCTGAGATCCGCCGCGCCTAGTTCGCGCAAGAGGATGTTGAGCGTGAAGCTCACCAGCACCGTGAACGGGATCGCCACCAGCAGTGTCGGCACCAGCGAAACCCGCACGAGGAACCAGGACTGCTCGAGGAATTCCCGAGTCTGGAACGGCCTGTGGAACAACAACCGCACCGCGTCCGCCGACATGGCGAACAACCCGCCGACCGCCTGCATGGGGCCCGCCGCCGCTCGCGTGATGGTCGTGAACAGTGTCCGTCCCGCCGGGCGGGCGGTCCCCCGCACCTCGGCCTCGGCTCGCATTAATCCCCCTCTCGTTCCCGGAAAATGCCATTCTCATATATGAATATGATTACACGCTATTCAAGAGAACTCAATGAGGGAGAAGGGGCAGCCGCTACGGACGGCCGGTGTCGGTTCGGCGGCACGGCGCGTCGATGACCGTGTCAACGAACAGCCAGGCCGATGCGCGAAACCCATAGCCGCCCTGATCGCGGCGACGGGGTGTCGCACGGTCGACGGAGACGCGGAGGACGGCAGGTAGCGGCCGAAACAGGCAGCAGGCGAGAAAGTTTCGGGACGGATGCGAGTCAGCCGACGGGGCTGAGATCCGCGCCGATCGGAGGGAAGGACGACAGCCCGATGCGGAAGACCTCGGTCGTTGCGACCGAGGTGGCCGGAACCGCCGCCGCGGTCAGGGCTTGGGCCTTGAAGGCTTGCGCGGCGACGCTGAGCCGGTGCAGCACCGGATCGACCCGGTGTTCCGGGGGCGCGGGCCAGCCCTCACCCCAGACCACCACTTGCACGCCGCCGTCGTCCAACGCCTTCAGCAGACCCCGGCGCGCCCGGCGATCGCATTCGCAGACGTCGGCGGCCACCGCGAGCGCGTGCGGCTGCCGCCCCTGCCCGCGCGAGGCGAGCACCTGCTCCAGGTCCAGCACCTCGGCGCCGAGGATGCGCAGCGGCCGCGTATCCGAGGGATCGGCCACCAGCACCGTGACGTCCCACCCCGCGACCGAGCGGTCGAACAGCCATCCGCCCGCGTGCTGGACTACGTCGACGATGCTGGTCGCGACGACGTCGAGGCGGTATCTCTTCGTTCCCCATCCGGCGCGAAGTCGCGCGCCAGTGACCTGGTGTACTCGTGGAACACCTCGGTCAGCGGGATCGAGTGGTCGAGCATCCATGAGATCTCCATTCCATTGATGAAAGCGACGATTTCCACAGCCCGGATGTCTGGGTCGAAATCGGGCCGGTACCGTCCGATCTCCTGGTTGCGGCGGATGACGTCGGCGACGATGCCGACGGCCACCTTCCAACGGTCGAGCAGGCGCTCGTGCAGTGGAGCCTCGGGCAGCAGGTTCTCCACCAGCAGGACCACGAAGGTGCCCACCAGTTCCGGTGAGCGCTGGATACGATCGGCGACTTTGCGGATCTCCAGGAACAGATCTCCCGTCACATCGGCTTCCATGGCGTCGTCCGCGTCGCGGGCGTCGAGCACGGCGTGCAGCAGTTGCTCCTTGGACTGGAAATGGTGCAGCAGTCCGGCCGGGCTCACGCCGGCTTCGCGCGCGATCTGCGCCAATGTCGTACTGCGCCAGCCATTCCGGGTGAGCAGGCGCTGGGCGACCGCCAGGATGCGCTGTCGGCGGTCTTCACCTTTGGCCAGCAGGGAGGCGTAAGGACGAGGAGTGGTCACGAGAATCCCTGTTCGATCAAACCTAGTGAACACACAGTAGGTTGGTTTCGGCAGTGTGACAAGGGCCCCTCACCGCGAGCAGAGGATAATTTCATTCTCGCAGTCCCGAGCCGAAAATCGGGTGCCCGGTCAATGACATATGTAGGTTTGGCTCTCACATTGTGATAACGTCATTTCCACGACGGAACCGCGGTGATCCGAAGGGGATCACCGCCACGCGGCTCGTCGCGAGCCCGGCGGCGATCTTCGGGTGCCGCCGCTGGCCCCACGCGCCGCCGACGCAGTCCGCATCCGCACCCCGCCGACGCGACAGCGGTTCCGTGCCGCGAACAGATCCATGGGAGGGTCAAGATGTCGGTTCCGACCAGCAGTGCCTCGTTGTACCCGCCCGGCGGCTTCGGCCCGCCGAAGGACCGCCGCGGCCACGCCGAGGGTTCGGCCGGCCTGCCACCGGGCACCGAGGTCTTCTCGGCCGACAACCACATCTCGCTGGCGCACGACATCTTCTACGAGCGGTTCCCGGAATCGCTCAAGGACCGCGCCCCGCGGGTGTGGTACGAGGACGGCGCATACCAGCTGGGCCGGAAGGGGAAGTCGTTCCTGCCCGGCGATTTCAGTCATGTGCTGATGCAGTACGACCCGCTGGACGGCTCCGGAAGCGGCAACCTGGATGCGCGGATCGCGGATCTGCGCGCCGACGGCATCGCCAAGGAGCTCGCGTTCCCGAACGCGCTGCTGGCGCTGCTGTTCTACCCCGACAAGGAGATTCGCGAACTCTCCTTCCGGGTGTACAACGCCTACATCGCGGAGTTGCAGGAGCGCTCCGGCGGCAGCTTCTACGGCGTCGGACTGATCAACTGGTGGGACGCCGAAGGCACGCGCCGCACCCTCGCGGAGCTGAAGTCCCTGGGGCTCAAGACGTTCCTGCTGCCGCTGTCGGCGGGCAAGGACGACGAAGGAAAGGTCATCGACTACGCGAGCACCGCGATGATCCCGGTGTGGGACGCGATCGAGGAGTCCGGCGTGCCGGTCTCCCACCACATCGGCGAGTCGCCGCTGTCGAGCCCTTGCGAGGTCAACAGCGTCGCCGTCGGCATGATGCACAACGTCGCCCCGTTCCGGGAACTGTTCTCCAAGTACATCTTCAGCGGCATCATCGACCGGCATCCCGGCCTGAGCATCGGCTGGTTCGAGGGCGGGGTGAACTGGGTGGCTTCCGCGATCCAGGACGCCGAGCACATGCTCGCCTCCTTCCAGCACATGCTCGATCGCCCGGTGGAGCACGAGGTGCGCTACTACTGGGACAACCACATGCGCGCCTCGTTCATGGTGGACCCGCTGGGCCTGTCGCTGATCGACCACATCGGTCGCGACCGGGTCATGTGGTCGTCGGACTACCCGCACAACGAGAGCACGTTCGGCTACTCGGAGAAATCCCTGCGAGCCGTGGTGCAGGCCGTGGGGCCGGAGGACGCCGCCCGGATCGTCAGCGGCAACGTGACCGCATTCCTGGGTCTGTCATGACGTCGTTCCCCGTCGCGGCCACCTCGTCCCTCGCGATCCCCGAGGTGCCGGATCGCGCGCGCATGCGGCGCGAGACCGGGGCGCGGCTGCGCTCGGCCATGGCCGAGCAGGGCGTCGACGCGCTGATTCTGCTGAACAACAGCAACGTCGTATATGCGACCGGGGCGAACTGGCCGCTCGGCGACGCGGGGCTCGCCCACGTCGAACGGCCGGTCGCCGTGGTCGTGGCGGGCGATCCGTGGCCGCACCTGTTCCTGCCGTTCCGGGAGGGAGCCTCGGCGGAATCGGATCTCCCGGGCGACCACCTGCACGGTCCGGTGTATCTCGAATTCGACGAGGGCGTAGCGGCTTTCGCGCGCATCGTGGCCGATCTCGTCCCGGCGGGGTCGGTCATCGCGGTGGACGAGTGCACCGGAGCCATGCTGCGGGCGCGATCCACGCTGTTCCCCGGCGGCGCTCCCGCGGATGCCGCCGCCGTGATCGGCGCCGCGAAACTGATCAAGACACCCGACGAGATCGCCTGCATCCGCACCGCGTGCCGGATCACCGAGCAGGCCATGGTCGACGTGCAGGCGGCGCTCGCGCCGGGGCGCAGGCAGATCGATCTGTCGGCGAGCTTCGTGCGCAGGGCGTTCGAACTCGGCGCCACCGCCACCATGCTCGACGCCATCTGGCAGGTGATGCCGGAGACCAAGGCCGACGGCGTCTGGACCACACACGGCGATCTGGCTCTGCCACTGCTGACCACGGAGCGGGAACTGCGCGCCGGTGACGTGCTCTGGACCGACGTCAGCATCACCTACGGGGGCTACTGCTCGGACTTCGGCCGCACCTGGACGGTGGGCGCCGAGCCCGACGCCCGCCAGCAGCGGCAGTTCGAGCGCTGGCGCGAGATCCTCACCGCGGTGCTCGACGTGACCCGCGCCGGCGCCACGGCCGCCGATCTCGCGCGGGCGGCGATCGCCGCCGCCGGCGGCGCCGAGCCCTGGCTGCCGCATTTCTATCTGGGACACGGAATCGGCGTGAGCGCCGCCGAGATGCCGATGATCGGCACCGATCTCGGCGCCGAGTTCGACGAGAACTTCGTGTTCGAACCCGGCATGGTGCTGGTTCTGGAGCCGGTGGTCTGGGAGGACGGCACCGGCGGCTACCGAAGCGAGGAAATCATCGTGATCACCGAGGAGGGCTGGACCGCCCTCACCGACTACCCCTACGCGCCGTATGGCCACTGAGATTCTGCCCGACGCTCGCGCCCTGCGACATGGGCGGCGGGAACGTGCCATGGCACAGATGCAAGCCCATGATCTGGACGTTCTGGTGCTCGGACGCCAGGCCAACGCCCGCTACGTCTCCGGCACACCGCAATTGTGGGTCGCGGGCACCCGCCCGTTCGGGCCGGTGGCGACGGTGGTGCGGCGCACGCGCGCGGTGCATCTGCTGAGCACGTGGGACGAAGGCGTGCCGGAGGACATCCCGCACGAGAACCTGTACGGCATCGCGTGGAATCCGATGAACACCATCGCCGTGCTGCGCGGCATCGAGGGCGCCGCCACCGCGCGGCGGGTCGGCACCGACGCGCTGTCACCCGGCTTCGCGAAGCTGCTTCCGCTCGCCTTTCCCTCGGCCGAACTGGTCGACGGCGAACTGGCGATGCGCGCCGCACGCCGGATCAAGACTCCCGAGGAAGTGGAGGTGTTGCGCGCGACCCTCGCCATCGCGGAGGAAGGCTTGGCCGCGGCCGTGCGCCTGCTCGCGCCGGGCGTCACCGAGCAGGCGTTGATCGGCGTGCTGCTCGAGGCGATGGCCGCCGGCGGCGTCAGCACCCCGGCCTCGCAGGACTCGGCATGGGTGACCTCACGGGAACACCCCTGGCGGCGGGCGGGCGCGGACCGCCGCGCGCGGGCGGGCGACCTGGTGGCCTTCTCCTCCGGTGTGCTGGGCGAGGGCTATATCGGCGAGGTGGGCCGCACCTGGCCGGTCGGCGGCGAAGGCGACGACCGGGTCCGCAAGCTGTACCGGCGGTGGGACGGCCTGTGGGGCAGGCTGCTGGAGGCGTGCCGCCCGGGAGCGGCGGGCACGGACCTGCTCGCCGCCTACGAGATCGCGGGGGAACCGCTGCCGCCGATGCCTGTCGCGCGGGGGCTCGGCATGGGGTTCGATCCGCCGGTACTGACCGATCACCTGCGTGCGAGCGCCGCGGCCGAACGCCTCGAGCCGGGCATGGTCCTCGCCGTCACCGCGTACACGTGGGAATCCGGTGCCGGGGCGGTGTTCGGGCGCGACGCGGTCCTGATCACCGAGGACGGCGCCGAGGTGCTCACCACCGCTCCGCACTGGGAGCACTAGGAAGGAGCCCGTCCATGTCCGGTCCCGAGCAGCCGTCGGCGGAGGAGATCATCCGCTACGACAAGGACCCCAAGACCCGGATCGCGACCATCACCTTCGACCGTCCCGATCATCTCAACGCGCCCACCATCGCGGCCCGACTGCGCTACGCCGACCTGCTGCACCGCGCGAACGTCGACGACGAGGTGAAAGTGCTCGTCGTCCGCGGGGCGGGCGACGACCTCGGCACCGGAGCCGACCTGCCCGAGTTCATGGCGGTGCAGAGCGCGCCCACGCAGGGTCCGCGGTTGAGCGAGTACAAGATCGGCGAGGACGAGGTGCGGTATCCGCCCCGCGCGTCCTTCCGGCACGGCGCCACGATCAGCCAGTGGTACGCCAACGCCCAAGCCGGTTGCCGCAGCCTGCAGGAGTTCAAGAAGATCAGCATCCTGGAGGTGAAAGGCTACTGCTATGGCTGGCATTTCTATCAGGCGGCCGACGCCGACCTGGTGATCTCCTCCGACGACGCCCTTTTCGGTCATCCGTCCTTCCGGTACTACGGCTGGGGGCCGCGGATGTGGACGTGGGCCCAGACCATGGGGTTGCGCCGGTTCCAGGAGATGGTCTTCACCGGCCGGGCGTTCACCGCGCGGGAGATGTACGAGTGCAACTTCCTGAACAAGGTTGTCGCGCGAGCCGACCTCGAAGCCGAGACCGAGAAGTACGCCCGCGCCTGTGCCCGCAACCGGCCCACCGACACCGTGTTCATGCAGAAGGTGTTCTTCGAAGTGATGAAGCAGCACCAGGGCGAGTACATGGGCAGTCTGCTGAGCGGGTTCTTCGAATCGATGGGCGGCCACATCCACGCCGACGACGACGAACTCATGCTGGACAACGCGTTCGAAAGCGGGCTGAACAACTCGGTCAAGGACAACGACGCGCGGTTTCCGCCGGAATTCCGGCTGAGCAAGTCCGGTCGCAAGAAGAAGGTCTAGCCCGGCCCGGCCGAGGCCGGAGCACTCGGTCGCGGGAATCGGAACGGTGAGAGGTCATGGGATCGAAAGAATCCGCGAACAGCTCCGAGCGTCCCGTCGAACCGCCGTTGCGCGGTTGCGTCGTGGTCGACGTCTCCTCGGGGATCGCAGGCGCCTATTGCACCAAACTGCTGGCCGACGGCGGCGCGGAGATCATCAAAGTCGAAGCGCCGGAGGGGGATTCGCTTCGCCGGTGGTCGGCATCGTTGGCCCGCATCGACCCGGGGTCCGACGGTGCGCTGTTCTCCTTCCTGGCCGGTTCGAAGAAGAGTGTCGTCGCCGCGCCGGGGGTGGCCGCGGACCTGGAACTCGTCGACGACCTACTCGCGGCGGCCGACGTGGTGGTGTGGTCGCCGGGGTCGCGGCTCGCCGAGCACCCCCGGCTCGCCCCGGCCGCGTTGCGCCGCGCGCACCGTCATCTGGTGGTCACCGCGATCACCCCGTTCGGTCTCGACGGGCCGTGGCACGACCGCCCGGCCACCGAGTTCACCTTGCAAGCGTGGTCCGGCGGCATCGTCGGCCTCGGCCGAGGCGCGCCGGACCGAGCGCCGGTGCACGTGGGCGGCCGGATCGGGGAATGGTTCGCCGGCGCCTACGCGAGCGCGGCCACCATGACCTCGCGGCTGCGCACGCTCGGATCCGGCGCGGGCGAGCTGGTCGATCTGTCCGTGCTGGAGACCCAGATCCTCGGGCTCACCTATTTCCCCGTCTCGTTCTTCGACGCGCTCGGCCGCCCGTTCCGCACGGAACGACGGCTCAGCGTGCCCGGGGTCGCCACCGCCGCCGACGGCTTGGTTGCGGTGGGCTGCGGCACCGCGCAGCAGTGGTTCGACCTGTGCGCGATGGTGGGGCATCCGGAGTGGATCGAGGAGGACCCCGCCCCGGCGATCACCCAGCGGGCCAACGAGAAGGCGCCGGAGATCTTCGCCTGGATGGCCGAGCAGCCCGCCGAGGTGATCCGCGATCTGGCGACCGCCTTCCGCATTCCCAACGGCCCGGTGGTGAACGGAGCAAACGCCACGACCACTGATCATCACGTGGCGCGAAGATTCTTCACGGTGAACCCCCGCGACGGCTTCGTCCAGCCCGGCCCCCCGTATCGCACGACGCCCACGCTGCTGTGCGATCCGCGACCCGCTCCCCGGCTCGGCGAGCACACCGAGGAATATCGTGCCCGCCGCCGGAAACGCCCGCGCACGGCAGGAGGCACCGCACCGCAACCCCTGCCGTTCGAACATCTTCGCGTCCTCGACCTCACGACGTTCTGGGCCGGGCCGTCGTGCACGCACTACCTCGGCATGCTCGGCGCCGAAGTCATCCACGTGGAATCGGCCGGACACCCCGACGGCACCCGCCTCATCGCGGGCGTGCCGCCGAGCGAAGAGCAATGGTGGGAGAAGTCCCCCGTCTTCTCCGGGCTGAACACCAACAAGAAGGGCCTCACGCTGGACTTCCGCTCCGATCGCGGGCGAGACCTGTTGCGGCGGCTGGCCGCCACCTGCGAGGTGATCGTGGAGAACTACACACCCCGCGTGCTCGAGCAGATCGGCCTGGACTATCCGGCCGTGCGGCGACTGCGCCCGGACGCGATCATGGTCCGGATGCCCGGTTTCGGCCTCGACGGTCCCTGGCGCGACAATCCGGCCTTCGCCTACGTCATCGAGGACACCTCGGGGGTGACCTGGCTGACCGGCCACCCGGACGGCAATCCGGTCGAGCCCTATTCGATCGGTGATCCCAACGCGGGCGTGCACGCCCTCAACGCCCTGCTCTTGGCCTTGGAACACCGGCGCCGCACCGGACACGGCGTGCTGGTGGAGGCCGCGATGGTCGAGGCCGCGCTCAATGTGGCCGCCGAGCAGGTGATCGAGTACTCGGCCTACGGTGCGCTGCTCCAACGCGACGGCAACCGCGGTCCCTGCGCCGCGCCGCAGAATCTCTATCGCGCCTCGGGTGTGGACGAATTCGGCAGGGAGGACTGCTGGGTGGCGATCGCGGTCGCCACCGACGCGCAGTGGCGGCGGCTGCGCGAAGCGCTCGGGACCCCGTTCTGGGCCTTGGATCCCGAACTCTCGTCCGCGCCGGGGCGCCGCCGCAGGCATGACCTGATCGACGAGCGGCTCGCGGAATGGTGTGCGCAGCGCGACAGCGACGAGATCGTCCGCATTCTCTGGGACGCCGGTGTACCGGTCGCGAAGGTCATGCAACCGCACCGGCAGTTCGAGCTGCCACAGCTACAGTTCCGGGAGTTCTTCGAGCCGGTCGCCCACCCGGTCGCCGAGACGGCCAGGCACAGCACCGTGCCGGTGCGGTTCTCCGCCGGTCCGCGGCGTTTCCACCGCGGGCCCGCTCCCCTGCTCGGCCAGCACAACACGGAGCTGCTCACCGCTGTCGGCCTGAGCGAGACGGAGATTCGCGCCCTGGAGGCCGACGGTGTCATCGGTGGGCTGCCCGCGGTGGTGCGGTCGTCGGCGAAATCCGCATAGCCATCGGGTGATCGAGGTTCAGCCGACGTGCCCGCACCCGACTGCCGTCACCGCCGCCACGCCATGCCGCAAGCCAGCGCGAGGACCGACCCGCAGCTCGATGACCGCGTGGCCCTGTCACGACGCTCGACGGCTGCCTCCGTCCGGCGGCGACACATCGCACGGCGACCGGCCACCGGCGCCATGAGTCGAGAGCGGCAACGCCGAGCCGGGTGCGCGAAGGCTGGTCACGTGCTCGGCCGGATCGTGCCCGGCACTGGTGAATCGGCACTGCCCGTCGACGCACGTACGCCGCAACCGTCCCCGCGACACGGTCTGGATCAAGCCGATCACCCAGCAGGTCGGGCATCCGCGCAAGGCGAGCAGACCGACCGGTGCGAGCAGCAAGCTGAACGCCCCGAATACCGGCAACAAGGCGACCGCGCCGATGAGTGCGCCGAAGCCCGCGACACCGCGCGCCAGATGCCGGGGCACGGAGGCGCTGGCGAAACTCCGCTCGTCAGGCATTTCGTTCGCTCCTCTCCTGAGCCGACCACGGTGTGGCCCGCAGCTCCTGCTGCACCGTCGCCCGGGCGCGGTGCAGCCGTGACTTCATCGCCGCGACGCTGAGCCCGAGCATGCCCGCGACCATGCGGCCGCTGTAGCCCTGCACGTCGCGCATGATCAGCACCCGCCGCTGGTCGGCGGGCAACGCGGCGATCACCGCAGCCACCCGGCCTGCTTCCAGCCGCCGCACCGCCTCTTCCTCCGCGGAAGCCACGGCCCCCTCCGGTATCGGTTCGTGCTGCCGGGTCATCATGCGCCACTGCCGCAGGCACTCGTTGCGGACGATGCGGAACATCCAGGACGCCAGCGCGCCGGAGGCCCGCAAGGTCCCGATCTTGCGGTAGAGGATGATCAGCGCCTCCTGCGCGGCGTCCTCCGCGTCCTCGGCGGAGGCGCACAGGGTATGGGCGAAGCGGCGCACATGCGGGTAGGAGCCCGATACCAGTGTGGTGATCGCCGCGGCGTCGCCTTCCCGCGCCGCGCTCACCAATTGCTCGTCGGGCCAGGTCAGGTCAGTCACGGGAGCGGCTCCGGCGGCGCAGCAGGGTCACGCTGCACCAGCCGACCAGTACGGCGGCGACAGCGATGGCGGCAATGATCACAACGACCTCCTCGATTGCGTGCCGACCCGGTTGTCGGCACAGCTATGAGAGGACCGGCCGTCGACAAAGGATTCACACCGAATCTCAGCACGACACCGTGCCGTATCCGAAGCGGTGACTCGGTCCTGGCCCGGCGGAGATATTCGCGTGCTTCCCGGATTCGCCGGTTGTAGCGTCGGCCGATGCCCGATACTTCGCTGCCGCAGCGCATTCTGGGAGCGGTGTCCCACGCGGCCCGGGCGCGGCCACGGTCGGCGATGGCCGTGGGCGCGCTCGGCGTCGCCACCTCGGGGATCTTCATCGGGCTGTCGGGCGCCGCACCGGCTACCGCCACGTTCTTCCGTTGTGCGCTCGCCTTGCCGTTGCTGTGGCCGTCGGCCCGTGGTGAACGCCGACGAGAGGGTGCGCTGTCGCGGCGGCAGGCCGCGGTCGCGGTGACGGCCGGTGCGCTGTTCGCCGCGGACGCGCTGTTGTGGACGCAAGCGATCTACGAGGTCGGCGCCGGGTTGACGGCGGTGCTGGTGAACGCGCAGGTCGTCATCGTTCCGCTGCTGGCGCTGCTCATCGATCGCGAGCCGATCCGCGGCGCGTTCCTCGTCGTGTCGCCGATCCTGGTGGCGGGCATCCTGCTCACTGGTGGCGTCTTCGAGACCGGGGCCTCTGGCAGCGCGCCGGTACAGGGAACGATCCACGCCGTCCTCGCCGCGTTGTGCTACTCGGGGTTCCTCTACCTCCTGCGCCACGGCGGGCACAGCGGGCAAGTGGTCCAGTCCTACCGGCTGGCGCTGCTGTCGGCGGCCGCCGTGGGTGCGCTGTGGCCGGGCGTCACGTTCACGCCCGGTTGGGCGGCGCTGGGCTGGCTGACCCTGACCGCGGTGTGCGGTCAGATCGGCGGCTGGCTGCTGATCGCGCTGGCCACCGCCCAGCTGAGCAGCACGGTGAGCGCGGCCATGCTCATGCTGACGCCGATCGGCGCGCTCGTCCTGGCCGCTGTCGTGCTCGACGAGCGGCCCACGGCGCTGCAGTTGTTCGGCTGCGCCCTGATACTGCTCGGCACCTACGGCGCAGCCACATCCGGCTCCGGACAACGCCGGATCACCGCCGTCGTGCGGAAACGGTGGAGCGCCGCACGCAGCGCCGATTCGTGAGAACCGTTGCCTGCCGCCACTTCTGCCGAGTGATGATCACAGGTGGCGGCGGTCGGGCCGGTACGGGAGCGGTCGCTCGACATCCGTCGGTTGGCCTCGGCGGTGTGCGGCGCGGCCGGGACGCCGGCGGCCTGGCGGCGAGGCATCCTGTCTACGAGGTGAACGCGGGCATCGTTTCCCAGCCGCGCACGGTGGAGGTGGGCGAGAGTCTCGCCGCGGCCGAATCCACCTCCCATTCGGGGAATCGGGCGAGAATCTCCTCCAGCGCGATCCGCCCCTCGAGGCGAGCCAGCGCCGATCCGAGGCAGTAGTGCGTGCCCACGCTGAACGACAGGTGCTGGCGGGTGTCGCGGTGGATGTCGAAGACGTCGCCGTCCGGCGGGAACTGGCGATGGTCCCGGTTGGCCGCCCCGATGAGCATCATCATCGCACTGCCCTCCGGCACGGTCCGGCCGTGCACCTCGACATCGCGGGTCACGTACCGCGCCACGTGCGGGGCGGGCGGTTCGAATCGCAGCAGTTCCTCCACCGCGTTGGGAATCAACCGCGGATTCTCCACCAGCTCGCGCCGCTGGTCGGGATGCTCGGCCAGAACCTTGCCCGCCCAGCCGATCAGGCGGGTCGTGGTCTCGTTGCCCGCGCCGGACACCACGTTCACGTAGGTGAGCAATTCCTCCCGGCGCAGTCGGCGCACCGTGCCGGTCTCGTCCTCGAACTCCACGTTGAGCAGCTCGGTCATGATGTCGTCGGAGGGATGCTCGGCCCGCCAGTCGATGTAGGCGGCGAAGATGTCGCCTCCGACCATGCCTTCGGAGGCCGCCTTCATCGGCTTGCCCTCCTCGGTGCGCATCTGCGCGTTCGCGAAGTCGCGGATGGTCTCCTGGTCCTCTTCCGGAATGCCCAGCAGCATGCCGATGGTGCGCATCGGCATCTGCGCGCCGATGTCGGCGATGAAGTCCAGCCGCCCGGTGCCGACATGCGGATCGAGGCTGCGCGCGCAGAACTCGCGGATCTTGTCCTCCAGCGCGCGGATCTTGCGCGGGGTGAACATGCGCGACAGCAGTCCGCGATGGATGTCGTGGATCGGCGGATCCTCGAAGATCAATACGCCCGGCGGGATCTCGATGCCCGCCTTGATCAACTCGATGATCGCGCCGCGCGCCGAACTGTAGGTACCCGGGTCCAGCAACGCCGCGTTGACATCCGCGTGGCGGCTGATCGCGTAGAAGTCGTGCTTCTCGTTGTAGTACAGCGGCATCTCTTCGCGGAGCCGCTTGAACATCGGATAGGGATCGGCGTTGAGTTCGACGTCGTACGGGTCGTAATAGACGTCGCTGGCCGCGCTGGTCGTCACAGGGTTTCGCCTCTCGCGGGAACTTCATCGTCCTCGGTCGTGCGTACGAGATCAGCCGAAGACCGAGTTGTGGGAGTTCTGCCAGTGTAAATCTGCCAATCTGCTGATGCAACTCATCTTCTCCGATTGCGAGATTGACATTCTCATATAGATCACGAAAACGGGCCCCGTATCCGATGGCGGTCGGATGCGGGGCCCGCGCGGTTCCCGATGGAGACAGGTTCAGTCGATGGCGCAGCCGGAAACGGGTTTGTCGGCCAGGCGGTCGAGCAGGTAGGTGACCGCGTTGTCGGGGCCGAATCCGTCGATCATCTCGGGCCCGAAGTGGTTCGGGATGGTCGCGCCGGGCAGGATCGGCGGCAGGTCGTTGGTACGGAAGGTGACCGTTGCGCCTTTCGCGCACCAATCTTCGGCGAGCCGGCGAGCCTGGCCGTAGGGGACGGTGTCGTCGTTCAAGCCGCTGGTGATCAGCACCGGCGTTTTCGGGGTCAGATTGCCGACGCGCATTTCGGCCAGCACGGGGGCGGCCTCGGGGATCTCGGCCAAGTGCTCGGTCAGCGAGCGGCCGTCGTTGGTCATCGAACCGGTCCGCAAAAACGCGTGGCGAGTGATGATGTCACCGATGCACTCATCGCTCAGCGCCGCGAGCATCGCGCGCCCGGCGGGACTGGTCACCCGGTCGACGGCCTTCTGCAGTTCGGGGTACCGCGCGAGCAGACCGTTGATGGCGAATCCGATGGCGCCGCTGATGAGCGAGCCGTCGATCCGTTCCAGGATCGCGGCCAGGTCCGCGACCGGCCCGCCCGCCCAGGTGCCCTTGAGATTCAATTCCGGCGCGTAGTCCGGTTGCATCTCCGCCGCGGCCGCGGTCGCACCGCCGCCTTGCGAGTAGCCCCACAACACCACCGGGGTCTCCGGCCCGACGCCCGCCAGATTGTGGGCCGCGCGCACACCGTCGAGCACGGCATGGGCTTGCTCGATCCGGTTGGCGTAGGTGTGGATACCCGGCGTGCCCAGTCCGATGTAGTCGGTCACCAACACCCGCGCGCCCAGCCCGCTCCACAGTGCCGAGGCAGGCAGTTCCTGGTTCGCCGACAACCCCGGCGACGGGTCGTCGAACAGCGCCAATCCGGTCGAGAAGGCCACCGACATCGCACAGCGGTCGCCCTGCCCCGAGGTTCCCGGACCGATGACAACGGTCGGACGCGGGCCGGGCCCCTGCCACGGCCCGGTGGCATCGATGAACGTCCCCGACACCGCGACCGGCGACCCGTCCTGCAACCGCGAGGTGTACATGACGTGCTGCGCCTTACCCGGCCACCCTTCGGCCGTGGGCGGAGCCGCGAACAAAGCCATCGGCCCGGTCTTGATGATCGCCCCACGCTCGGCGGGAACCTGAGCGGGCGCAAGGTAGAAGTCACCGACCGGAGAGGCGGCCGCCTCCTGCGTGTCCACCATCGCCACCGTCGTGACGCAAGCCACGGCCAGCGCCGCCGCCACCGGGACGGCCCACCGCCCCCACCTCGATCGAGACTGCCCCTGCTGTCGTTGCATCGATAACTCTCCATAGGTTCCACCCGGCACCGTCGCCGGAGTGTTCCAGGCCGCAATAGCCGTTCGGCATGAGACATGTCACAGCCGCGGACCTACCGTAGAGTAACACGATTACCGAAGGTATGAATCCAGCTGGTACCAGATCCGCCGCAGCAGACCAGCGCGCAGCCGGGCATCACCGGTCCGGGAGATGAACTCGCAGACAAGCGTTCCGGCAGAGAGATTCGGGATGCGCGCTACCAGCTCACCGGCAGCTCGTACACCCCGTAAGCGAGCCGGTCGTGCTTGAACTGGACCTCATCGAACGGAATCGCCAAGCGCAGCGTCGGAACTCGCCGCACCAGCGTGCGGAAGACGATCTGCAGTTCGGCCCTGGCCAATTGCTGCCCGACGCACTGGTGCGGACCGAAACCGAACCCGAGGTGCGCGGCGGCGGGTCTGCGCAGGTCCAGCCGGTCCGGCTGCTGCCAGACCTTCTCGTCCCAATTCGCCGGCGCGAGGTCGAAGATCAGGCCGTCCCCGGCCCGGATGGTCTCCCCCGCGATCTCGATGTCCCCGACCGCGACACGGCGCTGGCCGTTCTGAATGATGCTGAGGTACCGCAGCAATTCCTCGACCGCGTTGACGACGATCTTCGGATCGTCGGTATCGCGCAGCAACGCGAACTGATCGGGGTTGCGCATGAGGGCGAGGGCCCCGAGCGAGATCATGTTCGCGCTCGTCTCGTGCCCCGCGATCAGCAGGCCGGTGCCCAACTGGGCGGCCTCCTTCATATCGATCTCACCGGCGCGGATCCGCTCGGCGATGTCGGAGACCACGTCCTCGGCGGGATCGTCCAGCTTCTTCTTCACCAAGTCGACCAGATACCGCGCCAGGCCCGCGCGGCCCTCGGCGGCCTGCTCCTTGGTCGCGTACCGGTCGACGTTGACGGTCGCGTGCCGCTGGAAGAACTCGTGGTCCTCGTACGGCACGCCGAGCATCGCGCTGATCATCAACGTCGGCACCGGCAGCGCCAGCGCCTCGACCAGGTCGGCCGGTCGCGGTCCGGCCAGCATCCGGTCGATGTGCTCCTCGGTGATCCGCTGGATGACCGGCCGCAGCGCTTCCACCCGCTTGAAGGTGAACGGCTTGGTCAGCATCCGCCGGAACCGGCTGTGTTCCTCGCCATCGGTGGTGAACAGCGACTTCGGCCTGCTGTCCACGATCGCGGCCATGCCCTCGTTCCAGTGCGGGAAGCCGGGACGATGGTCGTCCACGCTGACCCTCGGGTCCGACATCAGTGCCTTGAACTCGGCGTAGCCGGTGACCAGCCAGGGCGTGCTGCCGTCCCAGATCCGGACCCGGTTGAGCGGTTTGGCGCGCCCGAGCCGCAACGCCTCGGGCGGCGGCGCGAACGGGCATCCGGTCGACCTGGGCATGGGATAGTCGGGAACCTCCGTGGCGGAGGCTGTCGTATCGGTCGATGCTTCGGACACTGTTCACTCCTGGGGTGATCGGGACGGAAGAACCGCGAACCGCCGGTTCATTCCTCGATGTGGATGGCCATGGCCGGGCAGACCGCCGCGGCCTGGCGCACGTCATCGGCGAGTTCGTCCGGCGGGTCGGCGTCGAGCAGGACGACGATGCCGTCCTCGTCGCGCTGGTCGAACACGTCGGCCGCGTGCATGACGCAGTGCCCGGCCGCGACGCACTTGACCTGATCGACAGTCACTTTCATCGGGGACCTTCTTTCTACGGGGAGTGAGCGGGGGTGGGTGGCGAAGCGAGCAGGGCGTGCGCTCGCGCCAACTCCTGCCGCCGCATCCTGGCCTGCTTGGGCATGTTCCAGCCCAGCACCGCGGTGACGTCCCCGCCCTGCTCGAAGCGCGCGACGAACCGTCCTTCGTCCGGGTCGCCGTCGACGACCGTGGCCACAGCCCCGGCCGTGATGACGCCGTGCACCTGGATCTTCGTGGTGAATTGATCGGTCCAGAAGTACGGGATCGGCTGATACGCCCGCCGCGCGCCGAGAATGTCGGCGGCCACCGCCGCTGCTTGCTCGGTCGCGTTCGTACGGTTCTCCAGGCGCAGGGTCCTTCCGAGGACCGGATGTTCCCACCGGGCGACGTCACCGACCGCGTAGACGCCCTCGGCGGCACGGCATCGCGCGTCGCACACCACGCCGTCGGCGAGCGAGAGCCCGCTGCCTGCGAGCCAGTCGGTGGCGGGCACCGCGCCGATCGCGACCACGACCAGATCCGCGGGCAGCGTCTCGGCGTTCGCCAGGACGACGCCGGTGACCTCGCCGCCGCGGTCGGTGAGGCGGGAGACGCCGACGCCGAGCCGCAGGCGGACGCCGTTGCCGGTGTGCAGGCCGGCGAGCAGGCCCGCGGCGAGATCGCCGAGCTGAGCCGCCATCGGGGCGCGCTGGGGGCCGGTCATCGTGACCTCGTGGCCGGATTGCCCTGCGGTGGCCGCGATTTCCGCGCCCAGTACGCCGTCGCCCACCACGACGACGCGCGAACGGACAGCCAGATCCGCGCGCAGCGCGAGCGCGTCGTCGAGCGTGCGCAGCACATGGACGCCGCGTAATCCGGGCGGCGCGGGCAGCATTCGCGGCACTGCCCCGGTGGCGATCACGATGTGCTCGGCCGCCACGGAACCGGTCGCGGTGTGCACGGTGCGGGCGGCGACGTCGAGGGCGACGGCGCGGGTGCCGAGGACGATGCCGGCATCGAGTTCGGCCAGTCGGCGCGGCTCGCGCAGCAAGGTGCGCTCGGGCCGCCAAGCGCCGGAGAGGATCTGCTTGGACAGCGGGGGACGATCGTAGGGCAGATGCGGCTCGGCGCCGAGCAGTGCGATCGGGTCCCGGTACCCGCCCCGGCGCAGCGCTTCCACGGTGGCCAGGCCCGCTGCCGAGGCGCCGACGACGAGAACTCCGGTGCGGCGGATCATCGTGGGCCCGCCGCGACGGACGGCTCGGCCGGCTTCCTGCGCGGTCGCAGCGGTTTGCCCGCGACCGTGCCGCCGTCCACCGGCAGCACGGTTCCGGTGACGTACCGCGACCGGTCGCCGCCGAAGTACACCGCGACCTCCGCCACGTCCTCGGGTGTGCCGTCGAGCGGCAACGGGCGATCGGCCTCCATCGACTCGCGCACCGCCTTGGTGAACCGCTCGCTGAGCTCGGCGGACATCTTCCTCGCCGACGAGGCGAGCAGCGGTGTCGGGATGTTGCCCGGCGCGATGCAGTTGACCCGGATGCCGAACTGCGCCAGTTCGATCGCCGCCGACTTGGTGAAGTGCGCCACCGCCGCCTTGGACGCCCGGTAGCTCTGCACTCCCCCACCCGCTTGGATGCCGCCGACCGAGGACACGTTGACGATCGAGCCGCCGCCGTGCTCGGCCATATGCCTGGCCGCGAAGCGGGTGCCCGCCATGACCCCCAGCAGGTTCACCCCGAGCACCCGGTGGAAGTCGGCGAGGTCGTCGTGCAGCAGGCTCTTGTGCATGGTGCCGGAGATACCGGCGTTGTTGCACATCACGTCCAACCCGCCGAAGGTCCGCACCGCCCGGTCCACGAGCCGCTCGACCTGGGCCGGGTCGGCGACGTCGACCTGTTCGAACACCGCCGCCGCGCCGTAGCAGGCCACCGAGGCCGCACCGCGCTCACGATCCACGTCGGCGACCACCACGCGGGCGCCTTCGGCGACGAACCGCGCCACCGTCGCGCTGCCGATCCCCGACGCTCCGCCGGTGACGATGGCGACCTTGCCCGCCAATTCGTCGGTCATGCCTTCATTTCCTTTCGTTTCGGTCCGGCCGAGTCCGGCAGGTCCGGTGCGTCTTCGGACTCGCGGGCCCGGCCCGCCTGCCCGCCGAAGAACGCCAGCAGCAGGTCGTTGACGACGTCCGGTTGCTCGATCTGTGGACAGTGCCCGGCGTCCGGTACGACGGCGGATCGTCCGTGCGGGACGCGAGCCGCGATCGCCGCGGCCCACCCCGCGGGCAGCAGCTTGTCGCGTGCGCCTTCGACGACGAGGCAGGGCACGCGAATGCGCTCGTAAGCCCGCTCGTTCGACGGGGCGGGCGGCGCCTCGGCGCCGGGACGGCGAAAACGCGCCGCCGCCAATGCCTCCCACGCTCCGGGGGCGATGCTCGATTCGTAGCGCCGCCGCACGTAGCCGTCGTCGGCGGGGTAGGACTCCGCGTGGAAGAGCGCCCGGACGACGGCGCGCATTCCGGAGAACGTGGCGTCGTAGTCGTAGAGCGCTCGCATGTGCTCGTTGCGCTGGATCGCACCGCCGCCGCAGATCGCGACCAGGCTGCGCATCGGCAGCTTCGGCGCGGTGGACGTCGCGTCGACGAGCAGGTTGATCGCCCCCATGGAATTGCCGACGAAATGCGCCGACTCGATGCCGAGCGTCGCGAGGAAGCGTGCGATGTGCCGGATACGCAGGCCGCGTCCGTCGTTGAAGTCGATCACCTTCGCCGACTCGCCGAAGCCGAGCATGTCCGGCGCCAGCACCCGATAGCGGCGGGCGAGCGCGTCGATGGTGTACTCCCAGCCCAGTTCCGCGCTGGCGCCGAATTCGCCGCCGTGCAGCAGCACGACCGGTTCGCCGGTTCCCGCCTCGAGATACGCGGTGCTGGAGCCGTCCACCACGATGGTTCTGCGCTGCGCGATCACGGGAGGCTCCCGATCCGGTCACCCGCGCGCGGCGTCACGAGCGTTTCCGCGTCTGGGTGACGAGCGCTGTCGGTCAACGCGATTCGCGCGACGATGCGCGCGCGCTCCGGCTCGACAGCGGCCTCCCCGGCGTCGCACAGCAATCGGATCTCACGCACGGCGAGCGCGTCGAGGATGTCGAATGCCGATTGCAGGTCGCTGTGACGCTGCGCTTCGGCGCTACCGCTTTCCCCGTCGGCCCGGCAGGCGCGCAGTGTGTCGCGTACGGCGGTGGTGCGCGCGCGGATGTAGACCAGCACGCCGCTGCCGTCGCGCGCGATCCGATCCAGCGCACGATCCAGCGCGCCCCGGCACCGGCAGCGCCGGGAACCGAAGACGTCACCGGCCAGGCATTCGAAATGCAGGCGCACCAGCGGCGCGACGTCCGCGGCCGGATCACCGTGGACGAACGCGACGTGCGCGCGGTCCAGCCCGTCGGTGAAGCCGACCGCACGGAACTCCCCCATCGGCAGCGGAATGCGCGCGACGCCTCGCCGACGCACCCGGCACAGCTCACGCTTGCGATAGGCGACCAGATCGTCGATGGACACCACGGGCAGCCCGTGGTCGCGACCGAGCGCGAGCAGCTGCGAGCGCCCGGCCTGTTCGCCGTCGGCCCCGCAGACTTCGCACAGCACCCCGACAGGCGCCATTCCGGCCAGCTCGGCCAAGTCCACCGCGGCCTCCGGGCAGGCGGGTACCGACAGCACGCCACCGGCGGCGCAGCCGAGCGGGAAGACGTGTCCGGGCCGGGCGAACGTGCTCGGTGTGCTGGCCGGGTCGGCCAGTGCGCGAACCGTCTGCGCGCGGCGGGAGGCCCGCACACCGTCGGCCTCGGCGCCCGCCAGTCGCACCGACACGCGGAACAGATCGCGATCCGGGCCGGTGGCGGCGGGGTCGGCCGGGGGTATCCCGAGGGCATCGAGGGCCGCCGCGCGCATCGAGACGTGGATGAGCCCGCATCCGAGGCTCGCCATGGCATTGACCGCTTCGGCCGTCACGCGCTGCGCGGCCATCACCAGATCACCCCGGCACCCGTCGCTCGTCTCCCCGAGCACCAGGATCATCCGCCCGGCCCGCAGGGCGGCCGTCGCCTCGGCCACCCTCGTCCGGCCGGTCGTCCTGGGCGCGGCGGTCATGCGCGCGCCCCGCCGGCCGGAGCGAAGGTGAGCACCTGCGTGGCGAGCAGCTCGAGCTGGGCGCTGACGGCCTCGTCGGTCAGCGTGCCGTCGGCATCCCAGATCGGCTCGGCGGAATTGATCGCGACGCCGAGCGGGGTGGGCCACGCGCGCAACGCGTGGCCGATCACCCGCAGCTGGCCGAGCGTTCCCACGGCAGCCTGCCAGCCGTAGGCGCAGGTGATGCAGCCCCACGGTTTGTTGTCCAGGTACACCGTCGCGTCCCCGCGCAGGTCCTCGATGTAGTCGAGGGCGTTCTTCACCAGGCCGGAGACGCCGCCGTGGTATCCGGGCGAGCCGATGATCACCGCGTCCGCGCGGCGCAGCGCCTCGACCAGCGCGACCGCCTTCTCGGTGCGGGCCGGGTCGTGCGGGTTGTACATCGGCAGGTTGATCTCCTCGCCGCAGAACAGCGCGGTGCGTCCGCCGTGACGCCGCACCGCCGCAAGGCAGTGCCGCAGCGCTTGCTCCGTCGACGAGCCCGCCCGCAACGTGCCGCCGATGCCGACGACGAACGGCCGCCCGTCGCCGGCCACCTCGGTGGCGGTCGCACTTCTCGTGCCTGCGGTCATGACCGGAACCTCGTGCTTTCCTGTGTGTCCCTACTTGATGGCGATCGGGTTGACGGGCGATCCGACGGCGCCGACCACGCGCAAAGGCGGTGCGACCAACTGGAATTCGTAGACGCCGTCCGCGGCGCAGTCGGCCGCGAGCGCGGTGAGATCCCAGTACTCGCCGAGCATCAGGCCCATGTCCCGCAGGCACAGCATGTGCAGCGGCAGGAAGGTGCCGTCCACCCCGGACACCGGGTCCTCGACCATGAGGTTGTCCGCCGCGACGGCGGCGACCTCACGTTCGTGCAGCCAGGTGGCGCAGCGCCAGTCCAGGCCCGAGTACGGTTCCGTGCCGTCGCCCGCCTCCAGGAAGCGGGCCCACCACCCGGTGCGGATCAGCACGATGTCGCCGCGGCCGACGTCGACTCCCTGCGCCGCGGCGACCTCGTCCAGCTCGCCGGGAGTGATCGGGTCACCCGCCGCGAGGAACGTGTCGGCGCGTCGGTGACGCACCAGATCCAGCAGCACGGCGCGGGTCGTGATGCCTTTGCCGTCGACCTTGTCGATCCCGCAGTGGTACGCGCCGAGGCTGGTGACCGAACTCGCCGGAAAGCCGTTGTACAGGTGGTCGTCGTAGTAGACGTGCGACAGCGCGTCCCACTGGGTCGCCGCCTGCAACGGCATGATGATCAGGTCGTCGTTGAAGCGGAACGGGTTGTCCTCGAAGAACGCGCTGAGTTCGCGTCCGACACTGTTGCGCAGCCACTTCGGGCCGTACTCGGTCAAAGTGCGCGCGTCACCGCCGTCCACGGTCATCACGTGGACCGGGTTGTGCCGGAACTTGAACGCCCCTTGCGGTCCGGACGAGCCGAAGTCGACGCCGAGCGGGAACACCCGTCCGTGCCGCACGAGACTCGCCGCGTGGGCGACCTTGTCCGGGGTGATGAAGTTGAGCGTGCCGAGTTCGTCGGCCGCGCCCCAGCGGCCCCAATTCCGCACACCGTCGGCGACGCGCCGGAATTCCGTCAGAGTGGCCACGATGCCTGTCCTTTCACGCTGATCGCCGGTCTTCCACCGGTCATGACCGGGCCGCCACGCCGGCGATGCGGGCGCCCACGTTCCCGCCGTCGACCCACAGCACCTGGCCGGTCACGTAACTCGCCGCCCGACTGTTGAGGAACAGCAAGGCGGCCGCCTGTTCGGCCGGTTCGGCGACCCGGCCCAGCGGCTTGGGGATGGTGTCGAGATAGTCCGGGCCGTACGCCGAGCGCAGTTGCTCCAGGATGGGTGTCCGCGTGACGCCGGGACCGGTGCAGTTGATCCGGATGCCGCGCGCACCGAGTGCGACGGCGTTGCGCATCGTGTAGTAGATGATCGCTTCCTTCGACAGCCGGTATCCGCCGTCGGCCAGAGCGTCGGGATGCGCCTCGCACCAGGCGATTCCGGCCGCCATGTCCGCGGTGTCCAGCAGGCCGCCGACTTGTTCGCGGTGCTCGAGATATCCGGCCGCCGCCAGCGAGGACACGCTGGCGATCGTGGCGCCGGGCCGCATCGTGCGCGCGAGCGCCGCGGTGAACTGCCGCAGGCCGAGGAAATTGATCGTGACCACGCGGATCGGGTCGCCGATGCCCGAGGAGACGCCCGCGACGTTGAACAGCGCGTCGACGGGTCCGCCGAGGGCGGCGACGGCCCGGTCGATCGACGCGGCGTCGGCCATGTCCACCCGGTGGAACTCCGCGACATCGGCGGCGGGCTCCACCAGATCGAGCCCGGCCACCCGCCCGCCGAGTTCGGTGACCTGGCGGGCCACGCAGGCGCCGATCCCGGAGGAGCAACCGGTCACCACGACCCGTTTGCCGTCGTAACGCCACAGCTCATCGGCTCGTCCGACTTCGGGCATCTGGTCCGTCTCCCATCTCGTCCGACTCCGCTCGTGCGGTCGCGGCGCGCGGCGCGACCGCACGGGCCGGGGATCACTGCGCTTCTTCCTTGGCGCGCTGCGCGGCCTGCACCCGGCCCTCGTTGATCTCGGCCATCGCTTCGGGAATCTCGCTCGCGGTGAAGCTGCCCCCCCGGCCCGTTGGCAGGCCGCCGAACGCGTAGTTCTCGTCGAACGCGAGCGAGGGCAACGGCTTGCGCCGCGCCTGGACCTTCTCGATGACCGGCTCGAGCCGCCGAGCCTTCGCGGCGACCGCCTTCTCGTCGCGCTCGATGAACTCCGGCAGCACCTGCTCGCCCATCAGTTCGATCGACTCCATGGTCGCCTCGTGGCTGCGCGGATTCAGCAGCAGAATGATCTCGTCGACGCCGCTTTCCTCGTAGCCGCGCAGGAATTCGCGCACGGTGCCCGGCGATCCGATGGCGCCGCGACCCGGACCGTAGGCCAGCGTCTCGTCCTCCTTGACGGCCTCGAGGTAGCGCTCCCACACGCCGGTGCGGCCCGGGGTGTGCTGGCCGGTCATGTAGTAGTGCATGATCCCGAAGGAGAAGAATCCGCCGCCGAGCCCGAGGCGCTGCAAAGCCTGTTCGTCGGTGGGCGCGACCATCATCGACAGGTCGCCGCCGATGGCCAGGATGTTCGGATTGAGCACCGGCAGCCAGGGCTCGGCCTTGTCCGCGAATTCCTGGTAGTACCCGCGCACCCGATCCGCCAGCGGACCCGGGCCCGTGTAGGCGAAGCTCAACGCGCCCGCGCCCAGCCGCGCCGCCATCTGAACCGACGAAGGCCGGGTACACGCCACCCACACCGGGGGATGCGCGCGCTGGTGCGGCTTGGGTATCACGTTGCGCGCGGGCATCTGGATGTGTTGGCCTTGGAAACCGGTGAACGGCTCCTCGATCATGCAGCGGATGGACACCTCCAGCGCCTCTTCCCACTGCGCGCGCTTGTCGGCCGGATCGATGCCGAACCCGCCGAGTTCGCCCACCGACGACGACTCACCGGTGCCGAATTCCACGCGCCCGTCGGAGATGAGGTCGAGGGTGGCGACACGTTCGGCGACGCGCGCGGGATGATTGATCGCCGGAGGCAGGTGCATGACGCCGAAACCGAGCCGGATGTTCTCGGTCCGCTGGCTGGCGGCGGCGAGGAAGATCTCCGGCGCCGTCGAATGGCAGTACTCCTCGAGGAAATGGTGCTCGGTCAGCCAGACGGTGGAGAACCCGGCCTTGTCGGCGGCCTCCACCTCCGCCAGACCCTCCTGGAACAGCAGTCGCTCGTCGTCGGGGACCCACGGCCGCGGCAGCGCGAATTCGTAGAACAGGGATATCTTCATTTACTTCCTCCGATGGAATCGAACGTCGAGCCGTTGCGGGCCGGTTCGGTGTGCTGCGCCGCCGCGGCACTCGCGGCCAGGTGCTCGACCGCGATGTAGCCGAACGTCATCGCGGGCCCGATCGTCGCGCCCGCTCCGGCGTAGCTGCGGCCCATGAGCGCCGCGGAGGTGTTGCCCACGGCGTACAGACCACCGATGACGGTGCCGTCGGACCGGAGCACCCTGGCGTGCTCGTCGGTGCGCAGGCCGCCGGAGGTGCCCAGATCGCCGAGGATGATCCGGAACGCGTAGTACGGCGGCTTGCCCAGCGGACGCAGGTTGGGGTTGGGCAGCGTGGGATCGCCGTAGTAGTTGTCGTACACGCTGTCGCCGCGCTGGAAGTCGTCGTCGTGGCCGGTGCGCGCGAGTTCGTCGAAGCGCTTCGCGGTGGCGCGCAGCCGGTCCTCGGGCACGCCGATCTTCGCGGCCAGTTCCGTCCACGAGTTCGCGGCCACGACGACACCCGAGTCCAGCCAGGCCCGCGGGATCTTCCGCCCGGTCGGCACCGGGGCGAACGGGATCTTCGGCAGCGGTAGATGTCCGGCGACGACGTACCGCCGCCAGGAGCGCTCGTCGGTGATCAGCCAGCTCGGGATGTGCGTGATCCCCGATTTCTGTCCCTCGATCATCGCGTGACCGAAATCCATGTACGGCGCGGCCTCGTTGATGTACCGCTCGCCCGCGCCGTTGACGATGAACTGGGCCGGCATCATGCGCTCGTTGAGCATGAATTGCAGGCGTCCGTCGGGCCAGTGGATGGCGGGGAACCACCACGCCTCGTCCAGCAGGTCGGTGGCCGCGCCGACCTGCTGTCCGGCGCGGATGCCGTCGCCCATGGACGCCGGGTTGCCGAAACTCCAGTCCTGCTCGACGACCGGCTGATGTTCCTCGCGCCAGGCCATGTCGTGGTCGAAACCGCCGGTCGCCAGGATCACGCCGCGCTCGGCCCTGATGCGCAGCGGCTGTCCGTCGCGCTCCACCACCGCGCCGACCACGGCGCCGTCGGCTCCGGTGAGCAAGGAGGTCATCGGCGCGTTCAGCCACAGCGGAATGTCGCGCTCGCGCAGGGCGAGGCGCAGCCGGGCCACCAGCGACTGACCGATGGCGGCGATCCGGTCGCCGAACACCCTGGCGCGGAACATCCGCCACACCAGCTTCACCAGCACGGCTTTGCCGCGCCAGGATTGACGTACCTGGTAGAACAGCCGTAAATCCTTGGGTCCCAGCCAGATCCCCTTCGGGGCCAGGGCCAGCGGACGCAGCAGGTTCTGCTCTTCGTCGCCGAGTCTGCGCAGGTCGATCGGCGGCACGTTGATGGTGCTGCCCTGCGCCGAACCACCGGGCAGTTCCGGGTAGTAGTCGGCGTAACCCGGCTTCCACACGAAGCGCAGCCAGGCGCTGCGTTGCTCGAGGAATTCCATCATCCGCGGCGCCGTCGCGACGTAGGCCCGCAGGCGCGCGTCGCCGACCAAGCCCTCGGTGATCGCGCGCAGGTACTCGACCACGCCCTCCGGATCCGGCGCGTAGCCGTCGCGCTTCTGCGCCGGAGCGCCGGGCACCCAGATGCCGCCGCCCGACAGCGCGGTGGAGCCGCCGTAGTGGGCCGCCTTCTCGACCACGAGGACCGACAGTCCTGCGGCCTCGGCGGCGAGGGCGGCGGTCAGCCCGCCGCCGCCGGAGCCGACGACCAGAACGTCGACGGTATGGTCGACATCGCCTGCTCCGGAGGGCACGCCGATCGGTTCGGATGTCACGCTCGCCTCCTGGCGGTCGAATCGTTGTCCTGGTCCGCGACGGCGGCGCGCACGGCGAATCCGGCGATCAGAGCGGGCGCGGACCGGTAGTAGCGCACCGTGGTCCGGTACGGGCCCTGCCCCGCGAGCGCCGCGAACGCGGCGACCCAGGTGCGCACCTCGTGCGCGGAGTTGCCCGCCGCGGCGGTAATCCGCGCGTTGGTCCAGTCGTCGAACTCCTCGAGCCGTCCGTCGTCGAGGATTCGCAGGAACCGCCGATCCCATTCGGGATTGAGCGGCTGGAGCCCGCCGCGCCCGGCGGCGAACTCGCGCGCCGCTTCGATCACCCTCTGCTGCCGCGCGTTTCGCTGCTCGGCGGTCATGCGCCCGCCGTGCACGATCCGCTCCCGCACGGGCCCGGTGGCCGTGGCCAAGGCCGGCACCGGCGGGTCGTGGGACAACCCGCCGGAACCGATCATCAGCACCCGCTTGCCCAGGGTCGGCAAGTGACCGCCGACGGCCGCGCCCAGCGCCCTGGCGCGGCGCAGCGGGCCGAGCGGAACGGCTACCGAATTGACGAAGATCGGAACCACCGGGCGCGCCGTCGCTGACCCGAGCAACCGCTGCAACGGCTGCACCGTCCCGTGATCGACGTCCATCGCCAGCGAGACGGCAACATCGACACCGGCCGCGAGAACCGCCTCGGCGAGTTCGGTCGCCAGTCCGGCCGGCACGTCGAGCGGCCCGGCGTGCGTGCCGTAGTCACCGACCCCGGCAGCCGCCGCTGCGATGCAGAACGGCGGCATGAGCTTGTAGAAGAACCCGTTGTAGTGGTCGGGCGCGAACACCACGACCACTTCGGGATCGAAGGCCCGCACGAACCGCGCCGCCTCGTCGAGCGCCGACTCGATGTCCGCGAGCACCTCCGGATCGGGTCCGGGAAGATCAAGAAGGGGGCTGTGCGAGACGCAGCACACGGCCAGCGGCATCGTTTCCTCCCTGCGGCGAATAGAGGGTGTCGAGCAGGTCCGCGCTCAGTTCCGGCGCCGATTGCGCGATGGACGCGCCCGCGACGCAGCGATCGGGCCGCAGGAACAGCACCGAGTCGCGCTGGGCGTCGAACCAGCGTTTCAGCGCGCCGGTGCGGTCGCCGATCACGACGACGTCGGGGTCGTCGTGGCCGGTCCAGTGCATCTGTGCGGAGGGACGGAGTTCGAAGAACTTGGCGCCCAGAGATTTCCACCGATCGAACGCCGTCGCACCGAGGACGGCGCGAGGGCGGTTGTTCCAGCACAGCACGGCGAACCACGGCCCGAGCACCTCGTCGAGCAGGACGTCGGCGCGTTCCCTGGTATCCACCCGCGGCTGCACGAACAGCGTGCCGACCGCCGACTTCGGCGACCGGGACCAGTCGTGCACCACCGCCCCGCGCTCGTAGCGCGGCATCGGCTTGAACCGCATGCCCAGCACGTACTTTCGAACCGGCGCAATCGCGGCCGCCGCGCGCACCAGCGCGTCACGCGCCGCCGCGACCTTGCGATCGGTCGGCGAGATCACCCGGCCGACCAGCGTCGACAGATCGATCATGGCCCTGGCGTGCTTGCGCCGTTCGGAGTCGTAGCTGTCGAGCAGGGCGTCGCCCGCCTGCCCCCGGACGACCGCGGCGAGTTTCCAGCCGAGGTTCGCCGCGTCCCTGATGCCGCTGTTGTAGCCCTGCCCCTGCCACACCGGCATCAAATGCGCGGCGTCGCCAGCCAGTAGCAGCCGCCCGCGCCGGAAAGCGCCCGCGATGCGGGAATGATGGGTGTAGACCCGGCGCCGGATGACCTCCAGCCGCTCGGGATACGGCACGAACGGCGCCACCATCTTCGCCACGAAGGCCGGGTCCTCGGCCAGTTCGTCGGGCTCGTCGTCGTGGATCATGAACTCGAAGCGCCGGATTCCGTGCGCGATCGATACCGACACGTTCGGCCGGGCCGGATCGGCGGCGACCTCGATATTGGGGTGTCCCAGCGGATCCGAGGCGAGGTCGACCACCAGCCAGCGGGTCGGCGAGGTGGTGCCGTCGAAGGAGACGCCCATCTCCCGGCGCGTCGCGCTGCGCCCGCCGTCGCAACCCACCACGTACCGGGCGGTCACGGTGGACGGCCCGGCGCCGCCGTCGAGTGCCGCCGTCACCCGATCGCCGGAGTCGGCGCAGGAGGTCATAGCTGTCCCCCAGGCCACCTCCACCTGCGGATACCGGTCCAGTCCCGCGAGCAGTTCGGCGTCGACCAGCGGCTGGACGAATCCATTGCGTTTCGGCCAGCCGAATTGCTCGTCGGTGGGCGCGATCTCGGCCAGCAGCCTGCGCCGCGCGTCGACGAAACGCATGATCTGGTTCGGGGTGGTGTGCGGCAGGATGCGATCGACCAGCCCGATCGCCTGGAACGTCCGCAGTGATTCGTCGTCCAGGCCCACGCCGCGCGGGTAGTCGATGAGGGTCGGACGTTCCTCGACCACCAGGGTGCGCACCCCGTACATGCCGAGCATGTTCGCCAGCGTGAGACCCACCGGGCCCGCGCCGACGACGAGCACGTCGACGTCGGTGGCGCCCGGCGCGGCGGAGTCACGGTGTTCGGACACGGTCAGCCGCCCAGCAGGAAGTCGAGGTGCAGGGCGTCGAAGGCTTTGGCGTCCTCGTACTGCGGCCAGTGCCCGCAGTCCGGCAGAACCTCGAAGCGCGCGCCGGGGATCATCGACGCGATCCGCCTGCCCTCGCCGACGTCGGCGGTGGGGTCGTCACTGGTCCACAGCACGAGGGTCGGCGCGGTGATCCTGCCGTAGTCCTGCGGCCCCAACAGGTTTCGCCGCCGGATCTGCGGATCCTGCAACGCCATGATGTCGCGCATGGCGGCGACGAAGCCGGGTTGCCGGTAGATGCGCTGCCTGCTGGCCACCACATCGTCGTAGTCCTTCGACTTGTCGGCCATCAGCCACTTGATCCTGGCCCGCACCGTCTCCCAGGTGGGATCGGCGGCGGCCGCCATCGACAGCGTGACGATGCGCCGCATCACCTCCGGATCCGCCTGCGATCCGCCGGCGGTGTTGAGCACCAAGCGGTCGACGCGATCCGGATGATCGATCGCAAGGCGGGCGGCCACCCAGCCGCCCAGCGATTCCCCGCTGAGGCGGGCGCGGCGCACGCCCACGGCGTCGAGGAAACCGATGACGTGCTCGACGTAGTGCGCGATCTCCAGCGGATGCCCCGGCTTGTCGGTGTAGCCGTGTCCCAGCATGTCGATCGCCCAGGTGGAGAAGTGCGCGGCGTGCGACTCCAGATTGCGCACATAGGCTTCGGCATGCCCACCGGACCCGTGCAGCAGAACCAGAGCCGGGTCGGCCGGATCCCCCGCGTGCAGGTAGCGGGTTCGGACGCCGCCGGCGTCCAGGTATCCCTGGGTGAAGGGGACGCCTTGCAGATCGCTCCAGATGCTCTCGAATTCCGGCAACTCGTTACCTCCGTGCTCAGATCTCGGCCGATTTGCCGGTAGCAGCGGCGTATCCGGCCCGGAAGCCCCACACCATCGCGGGGCCGATGGTTCCGCCCGCGCCGCCGTAGGCTCGGCCGGTCACGCCGGCCATCGCGTTGCCCGCGGCGAACAGCCCGGGAACGACCGCCCCGCCGACGTGCCGCACGCGCCCGTCCCGGTCGGTGCGCGGGCCGCCTTTCGTGCCCATCGCCCCGACGGTGACCGGCACCGCGTAGTACGGAGCGGTGTCGATCGGGCCGAGCGTGCGACCGGCGACGGTGGCGGCGCGCTCGTCACCCCACCACCCGTCGTAAACGCTCGAGCCACGCCCGAACTCGGGATCGATCTCGTCGGCGACCGCGCGGTTCCACGCGGCGACGGTCGCGGCGAGACCGGCCGGATCGATGCCGGTCTGCGCGCCGAGCGCGGCCAGATCCGGTGATTCGCAGAACCATTCGGGCACCGGATCGCCGGGTGCGACACCGAGGAAGCCGTACCGCCGCAAATGGACGGCATCGAAGACGATCCAGCCCGGATCGTTGACGTAGCCGCCCCTTGGATCGAGATAGTGGAAGGCGCCCGCCATGGAGTTGTACTCCGAGGCCTCGTTGACGAACCGCTTGCCGGCCCGGTTGACCATGATGCTGCGCGGGCGCGTCCGCTCCAGGCGCACGCTGCGGCTGCGCGGCTTGCCGTCGATGGTGTCGCCCGGAATCCGCACGATCGGCACCCACCAGGCCTCGCTCATCGTGCCGAGTTCCGCGCCGTGCGCCATGGCCATGCGCAGCCCGTCTCCGGTGTTGTTCGGCGGGGACACCGCGCCGCGCATCGGGCCGCGCAGATAGGACCGCACCAGCTGCGGATCCCACTCGAACCCGCCGGTCGCCAGGATGACACCGTTGCGCGCCCGCACCGTGGATTCACCGGCGGCCGTGGCGATCCCGACTCCGGTGACGGCGCCGTTCGCGGCGATCAGCTCGGTGGCCCTCGTCCCGGTGCGCGGCACCACTCCGGCGTCGAGCACGCCCGCGAGCAAGCCGGCGACGAGGGCGGTTCCGGCCACGCAGAGATCGGCCGATTCGGCACCGGCGGCCGCGTGCAGCCTGGCCCTGGTCTCGGCGTCGAATCCGACGTTGCTCCAGTCCGCGGGGAAGGAGGTGATGCGGTCGCGCCACACCCCGAGGCGGCCCGGATCGAAGGCGGCCGGGCTCAGCGACCGGCCGCCGCCCGGCCTGCCGCCGGGCAGTTCCGGCTTGTAGTCGGGAAATCCTTCGGCGATCTCGAAGCGCACACCGCTGTGCGCCTCGACGAAGTCGACCATCGCGGCGCCGGTGCGCACGAAGACCTCGACCAGTTCGTCGTCCATCGAGTCCAGCGACTGGGCGTGCAGGTAGCTCAGCGCGTCGGCCACGCTCAGCGGCCCGTCGGCGCAGCGGTCGTGGGCGGGAATCCACGCGATGCCGCCCGACACCGCGCTGGTCCCTCCGACGGTCGCCGCCTTCTCCAAGACCGCCACCGACGCACCGTGCACCGCCGCGGTGAGCGCCGCGGTCAGGCCGGCGGCGCCGCTGCCGAGGACCACGACGTCGACCTCGGCGTCCGGCGCAGGCTCGGATCGTTGCTGCTGCGAAGCCACTGCGCGGATTCCTCTCGCGTGAACGGAAGTTGGCCTGCGCCGTGCCGGTTCCACTCGGCCGAGCCGAACGCGACGGGCGCGTGGAAGCAGGAGACTTTCATTTACATCTGAGAAGAATGTTATTCTCAAAACAAAGATGTGGCAATCCTGCCCGCACGAGATGTTTTTGCACTTCCGCCAAGAGAGTAGTGCCGCTTCAATCGCCCGGAAGCTTCCACAGGGATCCGATCCGCCCGGGAAGCAGCCGTTATCCACGGCCACAGGGAGCGAGTCACGCCGGTCAGAGCCCACCTTGCGGTCCAACTTTGCGTAGAGTACCGTTCTCATTTGAAGCAAGTATTATTCTTGTAGGTGAGACGACGGGCGAGCTCACTTGGCCGAGTGTGCGCCCGGCATCAGCCCGGCCGCGCCGACCTCGGCAAGTTCCCGGCAGACGGACCGCATGCCGTTTCCGGCGCACCGCGCCAGCTGCGGTCCGGCCGACGCGCGATCCGTCGTCACCGGGCGGCCGCCGAAGAGAACGGAAGGTTCAGCTGTGGGACGTGCCGAGGGGACGGGGTCGCGTTCATCGCCGCACGCGGACCGGGACGCAGCCGCAGGCCGGATACGTCACCGGCCTGCGGCTGCACACCGGCTACCTGAGGTGGCGCGACCACCGCATCCGATCGACGCGCCGGACCCGCGGCGGCCGCGAAGGAACGAAGCGTGCTCCAGTCGCCGTGCGGGCACACCGGATCCCGTGAGCAGCAGAGGAACACCATTGTGAGCATTGACGACGTAGTCGCCGACGAGGACCGCAAGAAGAACCGGTATCACTTCGACCGGCACACGCCGGAATACCGCCACCGGTTCCAGGAGATCACCGAGGAACTGCACGCGAAGTGCCCGATCGCCTGGAGCGACACCTACGACGGTCACTGGGTGGCCAGCGGCGGCAACGCGGTGTTCGAACTCGCCCGCTGCCCGCACGTCTCCAACGACCACGATCTGCACGGAGAACGCAAGGGCTATCAGGGAATATCGATTCCGCCCGCCCGGCGCGCGCAGGTGGTGCGCGGGGGGATGCTCGAGATGGACGATCCCGAGCACCGCCTCTACCGTCAGGTGCTCAACCCCTACCTCTCCCCCGCGGCGGTCCGGCGCTGGGAGCCGGTCATCGCCGAGATCGTGCGCGCCGCGCTGGACGAGAAGATCGAGAGCGGCCGCATAGATTTCGTCGACGACCTCGCCAACGTCGTCCCGGCCGTGCTGACCCTGGCCATGCTCGGCATCCCGTTGCGGCAGTGGTCGGTCTACAGCGAGCCGGTGCACGCCTCGGTGTACACGCCGGAGGACTCCCCCGACGCGGCGCGCGTGGCCGAGATGCACCGGGCGATGGGCATCGATCTCCTGACCAACCTGGCCGAGATCAAGCAGAACCCACGGCCCGGACTGGTGCACGCGCTGACCGAGTTGCGCATCGACGGCGCACCCGCGCCGGATCTCGAACTGCTCGGCATGCTCGGCCTGATCATCGGCGGCGGATTCGACACCACCACCGCGCTCACCGCGCACGCCCTGGAGTGGCTCTCGGAGCACCCCGACCAGCGTGATCTGCTCAGCCGGGAGCGCGACACCCTGCTCGACTCGGCCACCGAGGAGTTCCTGCGCTACTTCACGCCCGCCCCGGGCGACGGGCGCACCATCGCCGCCGATTTCGTCGTCGAGGACACCCGATTCCGCGAGGGTGAGCGCCTGTGGCTGTCCTGGGCGATGGCCAACCGGGATCCGGCGATCTTTCCCGATCCGAACGAGGTCGTCCTGGACCGCAGGGGCAATCGCCACTTCAGCTTCGGGCTCGGCGTGCATCGCTGCATCGGGTCGAACGTCGCGCGCACGGTGTTCAAGTCCATGCTCACGGCCGTACTCGACCGGATGCCCGACTACCGCTGCGATCCCGAGGGGACCGTGCACTACGAGACCATCGGCGTCATCCAGGGCATGCGGCAGCTGCCCGCCACCTTCACTCCGGGACCGCGCCTCGGCCCCGGGCTGGAGCAGACCTTGGCGAAATTGCAGCGGATCTGCGACGAACAGCGATTGGCGGCGCCGGTGACCGAGCGCCCCGACATCGCGCGGATCGATTGATCCTTTCCGGGAGACATTGCATGAGAACGCTTTCCGACGGCACGAGCACACCCGTCATCGACGCCGGCGTGCACATCTTCTTCGCCTCGAACGACGACATGCGCGGCTTCCTGCGCGAGCCGTTCAAGAGCCGTGGCATTCCGGACGCCGAGATGGATTGGTACGGCGCCCCCGGCGGGGAGTACGCCAAGGGGACGCGCGGGCCCGACCGCGGGTATCCGGCGTCGGACCCGGATGTCGTCGGCGAGCAGCTGTTCGGAATGCGTGGCGTCGACGTCGCGATTCTGCATCCCATGACCAGGGGCATCCTGCCGGACCGGCATCTGACCACGGCGGTGCTGGCCGCGCACAACGAGATGATGGTGTCGCGCTGGCTGGATTCCGGCGCGTACGCGTCCAGGTGCCGCGGCACCATTCGGGTGAATCCGGAGGACATCCAGGGCGCGCTGCGCGAGATCCGCAAGTGGGCGCAACATCCCCGGGTCGTCCAGGTCGGTGTCCCGTTGCAGTCGCGAGAGCTCTACGGCAAGCCGCAGTTCTGGCCGCTGTGGGAGGCGGCGGCCGAGGCCGGGCTGCCGGTGGCCGCGCACATCGAGACCGGCGAGAGCATCGGCTTCCCGCCCACGCCGTCCGGGCACACCAGGACCTATGAGCAGTACCTCGGGTTCATGGCGCTGAACTACGTCTACCACCTGATGAACATGATCGCCGAGGGCGTGTTCGAGCGGCAGCCGCGCCTGCGGTTCGTCTGGGCCGACGGCGCCGCCGACCTGCTCACCCCGTTCTCCTGGCGGATGGACACCTTCGGCAGACCGCACCTGGAGCAGACGCCGTGGGCGCCACGGATGCCGAGCGAGTACCTGCCCGGTCACGTGTTCTTCGTCCACGGCAGCCTCGACGGGCCCGGCGACACCGCATTCGCCTCCGAGTGGCTCGGTTTCACCGGCAAGGAGGACATGGTGCTGTTCGGCTCCAGTTATCCGCACTGGCATTGCGGCGACATCGACGGGCTGCCGTCCACGCTCACCGCCCAGCAGCGCGAGAAGCTGCTGTGGCGCAACGCATCCCAGCTCTACGGCATCGACATGCCCGCCGAGCTGGTCACCGAGTAATCGCGAACGAGGGAGACGACCATGAGGCTGGCCCACCAGCAGCACCGCGCCCCGGCGCCCGAGCAGGTCGCCGTCCGGGTCGTCGACTCGGACGTGCACCCCGTGCCACGCCGCGGCGAACTCGTCGAGCACATCCCCGAGCCGTACCGCAGCTCCTATTTCCTCAGTCACCGGGTCGGCGAGACGATCGTCTACGACGCCCCCGATTACGCGCATTCCTACGCGATGCGGGTGGACACCTTCCCCGCCGACGGCGAATTCGCCGGCAGCGACCCGGAGCTGGCCTTCCGGCAGTTGATCGTCGAAGCCGGTTCGGACATCGCGATCCTGGAGCCGACGGTCAAGGCCGCGCGCCTGCCCGAGGCCACGCAGGCGCTGGCCACTGGCGTCAACCACTGGCTGGCCGAGCACTGGCTGGACTCGAAGAACAACTGGCACCAGCGCTGGCGCGGTTCGATCTGCGCGGCGATCGACGACCCGCCGGGCGCGGTCCGCGAGATCGAGCACTGGGCCGGGCACCCGTATATGGCGCAGATCCTCATCAAGGCCGAACCTCGACCGGCCTGGGGCGACCCGAAATACGACCCGATCTGGGCGGCCGCGACAAAGCACGACCTGGTGGTCAGTTGCCATCTCGGCCGTGGCGCGTACGAGACGATGCCCATGCCGCCGGTCGGTTTCCCCAGCTACAACCACGATTTCATGGTCACGTACTCGCTGTTGGCGGCCAACCAGATCATGAGCCTGATCTTCGACGGGGTGTTCGACCGCTTCCCGGCATTGCGGATCGTGTTCGTCGAGCACGCCTTCACCTGGATCCTGCCCTTGATGTGGCGGATGGACGCGATCTACGCAGCGCGCAAGTCCTGGACAGGGATCCGGCGCAAGCCGTCGGACTACGTCAAGGAGCAGATCAAGTTCACCACCCAGCCGCTGGACTATCCGGAGGACAAGACCGAACTCACCAGGGCGTTCGAATGGATGGAGGCCGACAGGATCCTGCTGTACTCTTCGGACTACCCGCACTGGACCTTCGACGATCCCCGCTGGCTGGTCAAGCATCTTCCCGGGTACGCACGCGACCGCGTGATGTACCGCAACGGCATCGAGACCTATCACCTCCCCGAGACGGTGCCCGCCATCGACGGCCAGAGGCGGGTGTTCTGAATGCCGGAGGAATCCCAGCCGCCACGGCTGGCCCAAGGGCGCGAGCACGTCGTCGCCACCGTGGACGAGATCCCGCCGGGATCGTCCAAGGTGGTGCCGATCGGCCGGCACGGTGTCGGCGTCTACAACGTCGGCGGAACCTTCTACGCCATCGCCAACTACTGCCCGCACGAGGGCGGCCCGCTCTGCGCCGGCCGCGCCCGCGGGCGCACCGTCGTCGACGAGTCCGTCCCCGGGGACGCGGTGATGGTGCGGGACAAGGAATTCATCTACTGCCCGTGGCACCAATGGGGTTTCGAACTCGCGACCGGCACCACAGCGGTGAAACCCGAATGGAGCATCCGTACCTACCCCGTCCGCGTCGTCGGCGACGACGTCGTGGTCATGGCTTGAGGCGGGCCGCGTGAGCAGCGGGACCGGCGCGGGCCGGGTGTCCTCGGTGGAGATCAACGGCGGCAAGGTGGTGTACGAGATCCTCGGCGACGGCGGCGAACTCGTCGTCCTGACCCCGGGTGGCCGGTTCGGCATGGACGTGCCCGGCTTGCGCCCGCTGGCCGAAGCGCTCGTCGCGGGCGGCCGGTCGGTGCTGCTGTGGGACCGTCCCAACTGCGGCGCCTCCGACGTGCAGTTCTACGGGCAGACGGAATCGCACATGCGAGCGGCGACGCTCGACGGCTTGCTCGCCGCGCTGGGCGCGGGTCCCTGTGTGCTCGCGGGTGGCTCCGGCGGCGCGCGCGACTCGATGCTCACCGCGATGCTCTACCCCGAGCGGGTCGCCAAACTGGCGCTGTGGAACATCGTGGGCGGCGTCTACGGAATGTTCAATCTGGGAGCCTATTACGTGCTGCCCAGCTTGCAGGTGGTGCGCGGCAGCGGGGTCGCGGGCCTGCCGCTGCTGCGGGAGTGGCGCGAACGCATCGCCAAGAACCCCGCCAACGAACGGCGCCTGCTGGGCCTGGATCGCGACGAGTTCGTCAAGTTGTCGTTGCGCTGGCTCGGCGCCTACGTCCCGAAACCGGGACAGACGATCCCCGGGGTGGACGACGAGATGTTCGATCGCATCCGGGTCCCCACGTTGATCATCCGTGGCGGCGCAGGCGATCTGGACCATCCCAAGCGCACCTCACTCGAGGTGAGCTGCCTGATCGAGGGCTCGACGCTGATCGATCCGCCCTGGCCGGAGGACGCCTGGGAACGCGCGATGGAGGACCGCGCGAGCGGAAGAGCGACGCACTACAACATGTTCGACACCTGGGTGCTTGCGGCCCCTGCGATCCTGAAGTTCCTGGACGGCTGATGCCCGCGCGATCGATGCCAGGGCTGCGCCCGCGTCGCTCAGCGGGTGTGAATCCGGACCTCGCAGTTCAGCGACGCCTCCAGCGCGGTGTGGATCCGGCTCTCTGGCACCCGCTCCAGATCGGACGCGCGCAGCGTCACCGACACCACGTCGAAACCGTCGGCGTCCAGCGAGCGGGTGATCTCGCCGGTCACGCCGAAACCGGCGAGCACGCCGCGTGCGTCGTCATCGGTCCCGCGGCTGACGAAGGTCACCACACCGGGCGCAGGCGCGGTGCCGAACGCCGCGGCGCACACCCGGATCGCCGCGTCCATCACGGCGGCGGAATCGTCGGTCTCGACCAGCAACTGGACTTCCCGCCGTCGCGCGGGTTTCGCCGCCAGATCGTCGTCCGGAAGCTGCGCCGCGATCGAGGCGGCCTGTGCGCGCAACCGGGTCGTCCCGTCCGCCAGCTGTGCCGCGGTGAGCTGCCCGTCCGGGTCGACATTGATACGCAGCACCGCGGTCCTCATGGCGGAAAGCCTAACCGCCGCCATGCGACGACGTCGCGTCCCTCGCTCGAGATTCAGCCGGAAGAGGTTGCCATGCAGGAAATTGTCGAGCCGGTCCCGGGGCTCACCGTGGCCGCGGCGCCCGGCTGCGTGCCGCGCCTGCTGCGGATGAGCGGCGGCGACGAGGATCTGGCCGCCTATCGGGAAGCCGGGGGCTATCGGCGGCTGCATTCCGCGGACGCGGTGCTGGCGGAAGTGCGCCGCAGCGGGCTGCTCGGCCGCGGCGGCGCGGCGTTCCCCATCGCCGTCAAGCTCGCCGGGGTGCGCGACGCCGGTCTACGCGGGCGCGAAACCGTCGTCGTGGCCAACGGCGAGGAAGGCGAGCCTGCCTCGATCAAGGACAAATGGCTGATGCGCCACCGCCCACACTTGGTGCTGGACGGGTTGCGCCTCGCGGCCGGGATCGTCGGCGCGCGGCGCGCCTATGTCTACGTCTCGGATCCGGCATCCGCGCGCCGCGTCGACGCCGCTCTGACCGAACTCGACCGGGCCGGAATCGCAGAGATCGCCGTCGAATTGGTCACCGTGGACCCGGCATATGTCGCCGGAGAGGAGACGGCGGCGATCCGGGCGATCAACGGCGGCCCGGCGAAGCCGTCCGACAAGCCGCCGCGCCCGTTCCAGCAGGGTGTGGACGGGCTGCCGACGATGGTCGGCAACGTGGAGACCTTGGCGCATCTGCCGTTCGTCCAACGGCACGGCGGTGCGGCGTTCCGCAGTGTGGGCACGGCGCATTCCCCAGGGACCTTCCTGGCCACCGTCACCGGCGCCGGGCGGCCGCCCGCGCTCTACGAGCTGCCGCACGGCACGAGATTCGCCGACCTGCTCGCCCTGCACGGCGTCGCGCCGGACCAGGTGCGCGGTGCCATGACGGGCGGCTATTTCGCGGGCATGGTGGACCGCTCGGTGCTGACGGCCACCCTGGACCACGAATCGCTGCGCGCGCTCGGCAGCGGGCTCGGCTGCGGCGCGATATCGCTGATCACCGCCGAATGCCCCGTCGCGGTCGCCGCGGCGGTACTGAGCTACTTCGACCGTGAGAACGCCGGCCAGTGCGGATCCTGCTTCAACGGCACCGCCGCGATGGCGGCCGCGGCCACCGCGCTGCGCGACGGGACGGCCACCGCCGCCGACGTCGACCGGTTGCGGCGATGGTCGGTGGTGCTGCGCGGCCGCGGCGCCTGCGCAACGCTGGACGGCGCGGCCAACGCCACCGCCACTCTGCTGGCGCGGTTCACCGCGGAGGTGACCGCGCATCTGGAAGGCCGGTGCCCCACCTGCGCCCGCGGCGTCCACCCGGCCGAGCGGCCCTTCGGCGTGGAAGCGGCGTCCGCCTCATGAGGATTCGGCTCGACCGGACGCTGTGCGACGGATTCGGCCTGTGCGCCGCACACGCGCCCGCGCATTTCTCGCTCGACGACTGGGGTTACGCGTCGCTGGAGGGTACCGGCGTCGTGGCGGCCGCCGATCAGGACGCGGTGTCGCGCGCCCTGCTGGATTGCCCCGCGCACGCCATCATCGCCATGCCGGAGCCCGAATCCGGCACTGCGTCGGCGTCTTCGGCGGACACCTCGGCGCAGCGGGAGCCGCCTCGATGAACGTGTACCGCGCTGCCGATCCGCGGCGGCGCCACGTCGCCCACCACATCCGTAGCTCCCACGGCGGGCCGGGCACACCGACAGACGAAGGCGGCGCGATGAGAATCGAGATCGACTATCAGGCCTGCGAGAGCAACGGCATCTGCACGGGCATCGTTCCCGAGGTGTTCGACCTCGACGACCAGGACGAACTGCACGTCCTGCGGCCGGAAGTGACCCCGGAGGTCGAAGCGCGCGTGCGGGACGCGGTGGCGCAATGCCCGCGCGCGGCCATCTCGCTCAGCGAGTGATCCGGGCGGGCGGCCTGCGTCCACCGGCCGTGCCGGGACGAACAGCCCAGGCGCGCAACGCGATCGCCGGTCGATCCCCGGAACATCGGCGGCACCGTCACCGCCGGGGCAGTCCCAGGATGCGCTCGGCGATGATGTTGCGCTGGATCTCCGACGTGCCGCCCGCGATGGTGCCCGCGAAACTGCGCACGAAGCGCTCGAACCAGCCCGGCGCGGTCTGCTCCAGGGTGAACGCGCTGTGGCGTGCGGTGACGTCCGGGTGCGTCAGTCCCCTCGACCCCGCCGCCGCCAACGCGTGTTCGGCTCCGCGTTGCACCGCTTCGGAGCCGAGCAGTTTCAGCACCGAGAGTCCGGGACCGGCGTCCTCGCCGCGCGCGGCCTTGGCCAGCGCGCTCGATCCGAGCAGGCGCAGCGCGTGCGCGTCGAGGACGAGACTGGCGTAGCGATCGGCGGCCACAGCGGTTTCCGGCCGGAAGTCGGCCAGCAGGCCGTCCAGCCGGTCGGCGAAGCCGAGCCACAGCAGTGTGCGCTCGTGCCCGAGCGATCCGTTGGCCACCTGCCAGCCCTTGTTCAGCTCGCCGACCAGGTTTTCGGCCGGTACTTCCACCCCGGTGAGGAACACTTCGTTGAAGTCGAGGTCGTCCGGAGCGCAGAGCGAGGCGAACGGCCTGCGACGCACTCCGGGCAGATCGGTCGGGATGAGCAGGGCCGAGATGCCGCGGTGCTTCGGCGCGTCCGGATCGGTCCGCACGAACGCGAGCAGGACGTCGGCATCGTGCGCGCCCGAGGTCCAGATCTTGTGCCCGTCCACCACGAAACGGTCGTCGCGCAGGACCGCCCTGGTGCGCAGACCGGCCAGATCCGAACCGGCTTCCGGCTCGCTCATCCCGAGTGATGCGGTGCGGTCTCCACGCAGGATGGGCACCGCCCAGCGCCGCTGCTGCTCGGGCGTCCCGAACGTGATCAGCGACGCGGCGACGATGCCGACGCCCTGCGGATTGAAGTTCTCGTAGATTCCGCGCCCGGCCAGTTCCTCGCGGTGCACATACTGCTGCAGGATCCCGGCGTTGCGGCCGCCGAACTCCGGCGGATGGCCTGGCACCAGCCAGCCGTTGTCGAACAGCAGCCGCTGCCACCGGCGCGCCCATTCGGGAATGTGCGAGGTCGACCGAGGGCGTTCGCCCGCAGCGGCTTCCGGCGGCAGGTGCCGGTCGAGGAACTCGGCGAACTCGGCGCGGAACGCTTCCACGTCGTCGTCGAAACTCAGTTGCACGGTACTCCTTCGCGATCGTCGCGCGATGCTCCAGCAACATCCGGCCGCCCGCATCGACTACCGCCGGAAATACTTCCATCTCACCACTTTGAGAATATTATTCTTCTTCAACGATAATATTAGTTTCGCCGCGACGATGCCACACGGGTAGAGGAAAAACGATGGTTCCGAGCGAGTACCGGGCATGGACGGACCGGGCGCGGCCGAGGGCGTGCGCGTCGGCACGCGGGACGCGGCGGCCATGACCGATGTCGATGGGCGGGGCGAGCCCGCCTGGAAGCAGCGCGCCGTGGAGCGGTCGCTACGCACGGCGAAGCTGCGCGCGAGCCAGCGCGTGCAACGGTTCCTGGACGCGGCGCAGGCGATCATCACCGAGAAGGGCAGTACGGACTTCACGGTGCAGGAGGTCGTCGACCGGTCACGGCAATCGCTGCGCAGCTTCTACCTGCAGTTCGACGGCAAACACGAACTCCTGCTCGCCTTGTACGAGGACGCGCTCGGCCGCACCGTCGAGCAGATCCGCGCGGCCACGGTCAACAGCGGCGAACCGCTGGACCGGCTGCGGACCGCGGTCGAGCTGCTGTTCCATCTGTGCCGGCCGGATCCGGACGCGCGCCGACCGCTGTTCACCGAGTTCTCCCGCCAGCTGCTCGGTTCGCATCCCGCGCAGGTCCGCATGGCGCACGCGTCGCTGTTCGGGCTGTTCACCGAGTTGATGACGGAGGCGCAGACGGCGGGCAGGCTGACCGCCACCGCCAACCCCCGCCGCCTCGCCGCGATGATCATGCACACCGTGATGTTCACCTCGCAGCCCGCCAACGCGGACCCCGGCGCGAAACCGCTCACGCCAGAAGAGGTTTGGAGCTTCTGCGCCCACGGGATCACTGCCGGCCATGCCCCCACCTGAGGGAGATCGCCGCCGGGGTATCGACGCCACCGTCCGTCGGAGTGTCCGGAGAAGCTCGTAGACCTGCTCGATCACCGGGCGCGGCGCGACCCACATGCTCACTCGGCCGCAGCGTGCCCTTTGCCGCGAGCGCGCCACACCGACACGGCGAGCGTCGAGACGTCCAGCGCCTTGTCGAGTTGGATCTGTCCGTTGCCCGCCCGCTCCAGAAACGCTCGCACGACCGTGTCCGGGTCGTCGCTCAGTTCGTACACCGCCAGATACCGGTGCGCGGGCGCTTCGGCATTGCCGCCGGGCAGTGCGGCGGGAACGAGCTCGAACCGCTGCCCGCTCGTCACGCCGGGCACCTGGACCACTTCGGCCAGATGCCGGGTGTCGTACCACTCGTTGAAGGCGTCGTCCTGTCCCGCCACGGCGTTGGAGAACACCAGCATCTTCGATTCCGTCACGTTTCGCGTCCTTCCGCTCCATACCCGGCCCCTGCGCCAGGGCTTGTGTTCGTGCGAGTTCTGATTTCGTCCGGCATCAGGGTCAGTCGCTGGCCGGGAGCGGCTGGGCTTCCTTCAGCGCCAACGGTGTGCTGCCGACGCTGAGCGTGCCGGCACCGGCCTTGGTGACGAGGATTTCGGCGCCGGAGTCGTCCACATAGCGCTTACCCATCAGATTGCCGCCGGCGTAGTCCGCGACCGGCTCGGCGCCCGGAGTCCGCTCCGCTCCGATGGGGATCATCGGAAGACCCCCTGCGCGCAGGTCGTCGAGACTGTCGGCGGCCTTCACCACGATCACCTCGGTGTCGCATACCTGGCTGCGCAGGCGAGTGCCGTTCTTGACCATTGTCGTCCTTTCCTGACGGTGACTACGTTTCGGCGACCGGCTGCGGGCCGTACTCGTCGGCGAGTTCGCGGCGCAGCACCTTGCCGGTCGGGGTCGTCGGCAGCGAGTCACGGAAGACGATCCGATCGGGCGTCCGCGAGCCGCGCAGGCGGGCGCGGACGTAGTCGCGCAGCGCGGCGGGGTCCGGTGTCGCGCCGTTCGCGGGCACCACCACCGCCACGATGATCTGGCCCCACTGCGCGTCCTCCACGCCGACGACCGCCACCTCGCGCACCGCGGGGTGCTCGACCAGCACATCCTCGATCTCGGCCGGCGCGATGTTCTCCCCGCCGCGAATGATCGTGTCGTCGGCGCGGCCACCGATGAACAGGTAGCCGTCGGCGTCGAGCATCGCCACGTCTTTGGTGGGAAACCACCCTTCCTCGTCCAGCACCGACCCGATCCCGGTGTACCGCCCGGACACCTGCGGCCCGCGGACGAACAACTCGCCCGTCGCACCGGCGGGCAGCACCCGCCCGTCGTCGTCGCGGATCTGCACCTCGATGCCAGGCACCGGACGCCCGACCGAACCGAGCCGCCGCGCCACCGCAGGGTCGCCGGACCGGTGCGCCGTCCGGTGATCGGCCGGTCCCAGAACCGCGATGGTGGAACTGGTCTCGGTCAGGCCGTAGGCGTTCACGAAACCGACCTCGGGCAGCAGGTCGAGCGCCTTGCGGACCAGCGGGAGCGCGACCTTGGCTCCGCCGTAGGCGAGATTGCGCAGAGCGGGCAGTTTCGCCCCGCAGCGCTGCAGTTCGGTCAGGATGCGATCCAGCATGGTCGGCACCACGGTCGCGGTGGTGACCGACGCGCTGCCCGCCAGCTCCACCCACCGCGCGGCGTCGAAGTTGCGCAGATACACCATGGTTCGCCCGGCGTACAGGTTGGACAGTGCCGCGCTGATCCCGGCGATGTGGTAGGGCGGCACGCAGATCAGCGCGGCGTCGGCGGGCTCGGCCGAATCGAAGTCGACGGTCCCGGTGATGTAGCCGACCAGATTGTTGTGCGAGAGCTCGACCGCTTTCGGCTTGGCTGTCGTTCCGGAAGTGAACAGCACCACCGCCACCTCGTCCGGATCGGGCGACTCGATGCCGGCGCGGGGATCGGTGGTGGCCGCCGCCTCCGCGAATGCCGTCGCGCGCATGATCCTGCCGCCGAACGCGGCCACGATGTCGTGGTACTCGTCGTCGCAGACCACCAGCGGATCATCCAGCCGAGCGATCAGTTCACCCAGGGAATCGGCGGCCAGACGATAGTTCAACGGCGTGAACGGGATCGCCGCGCCCGCCGAAGCGAAGATCAGCAGCGGAAGCAGATGGCCGCCGGTGCCCACGTAAGCCACGCTCCTGGCGCCGGAGTTCGCGATCACCGCGGCGCCGCCCCCGGCGCGCGCGCTCAGTTCGGACGCGGTCCAGCGCACCTCGTCGCATACCACCGCGAGCCGGTCCGGGTTGACCGCGGCGGCCATGTCCAGCAAGAGCGAAACGCTCATTCCGCACCCTTTCCGCCATCGTCCTCGAACGCACGATATTGTCATTCTCTCGATCGGAGAATAACATATTCAGCCGCAGGGAAAGCGATGCGCAGGAAGGTCGGAAACCGGTGTTCCGGGTGATCGAGGTGACCGCGGCGCCGGATGCGGCAACCGACGCGGCGCCGCACGGCGTCGTCGTGGCGGTCGCCACCGGTCCCATCGGCCCCGCGGCCGAACACTGGCTCGAGCACGCCAGCTTCACCCTGACCGAAGCGCACAGCGATGATCCGCGGGTCGTCACCGTCGCCGCCGTCGACGGGTCCGTCGCGGCGCTGCGCGAGCGCTTCGAGCGCCACCCAACGGCCGCCACCATCTGCGACGACGTCTTGCGCGCCGCGCAGGCCTCGGACGTGCGGACCGGTCTGCTCACGGAGTCTTTCGCGTACTCCACGCTGCAAGGCGGGCCCGAGTTCGGCGCCTGGCTGCGGGAGCGCGGACCGGCGGCGATCCCGCCGGAGGAAGCCGAGCCGCTGGAAGTCGTGCGCACCGGCCACACCCTGACCATCCGCTTCGATCGGCCGCATCGGCACAACGCGTTCGACAACCGCACCCGCGCCGCCCTGCTCGACGCACTCGCGATCGCCCGGCTCGATCCGTCGGTGCTGGCCGTGGAACTCTGCGGCAACGGCCCCTCGTTCTGCAGCGGCGGCGATCTCGCCGAGTTCGGCGCCTTCACCGACGTGGCCGCCGCGCATCTGGCGCGCACCCGCCACAGCCCGGCGCTCGCGCTGCACGAAGTGACCGCACGTCTCGGCCGCGCCTGTCGCGCCGTGGTCCACGGGCGAGTACTGGGCAGCGGAGTGGAGATGGCCGCGGCCTGCGGCGCCGTCGTGGCCGACCCCGGTGCGGAATTCGGCCTGCCCGAACTGGACCTCGGGCTCATCCCCGGCGCAGGCGGCACCGTCAGCGTCACCCGCAGGATCGGCCGCTGGCGAACGGGGTATCTGGTGCTCAGCGGCCGCACCATCCCGGCGTCGACCGCGCTCGTCTGGGGCCTCGTCGATGCCATCGCACCCCGTGGGCGGACTCGGTGATCGTGCCGACGAGGACGTCCCCCGAGGCCGCCTGGGCCGCAGGCGGATTGGCCTGGCTGACCGGAATGCCGCACGGCGAGCCCGATTTCACCCGCGCCGCAATCCTGTCCAGGGCGCAGGCCGTCGCCGCGGACTTCACCGCGCACACCGGGATCCGGATCGACGTTCCTCTCGAACTGAGCGGGCGCGCCGCGTTGTCGGGCGCGACCCGGCGCGGCCGCGTTTCCGTAGGTGGGGCGAGCCGCCTGCTCGCCACCCGGGACGGCTGGTGCGCGCTCACTTTGTCTCGTCCCGCCGATCTCGAAGCCGTCCCGGCGCTGCTGGAGACGGCGGCGCCACCGGAGGACCCATGGGACGCGGTGACGCGATGGGCCGCACGTCACCCCGCGACCACGGTGACCGAGCGCGCGAGGCTGCTGGACATCCCGGCCGCCATACTCGGCGAAGCCCATGCCGCGCCACCGCGGGTCCGCCCGCTCGGCCCCAGGGGACGTCCGCGCCCGATGGCCGGATGCCTCGTGGCCGACCTCACCTCGATGTGGGCGGGTCCGCTGTGCGGCCGGTTGCTCGCCGCGGCCGGCGCCACGGTGGTCAAGGTCGAGCACCCGCGGCGACCCGACGGCCCGCGAGCGGGCTCCCCCGCGTTCTTCGACTGGATGAACGCGGGAAAGCTCTCTTACGCCGCGGAATTCGACGCCGCGGCATTGCGAGAGCTGCTGACGGCCGCGGACGTGGTGCTGGAAGGTTCGCGCCCGGCCGCGCTGACCCGCCGGGGGCTCGGCCCGGATCGGATCGCGAGCCGCCCCGGCCGCGTCTGGTTGCGGGTGACCGCGCACGGCGCCGACGCCGCGAACGCCCATCGCCCCGGGTTCGGCGACGACGCCGCGGTGGCGGGCGGACTGGTCGGCGGCAGCGGAACGGAACCCGTCTTCTGCGCCGACGCGCTCGCCGATCCGCTCACCGGACTGGAAGCCGCGCGCATGGTCGCCGAGTCGATGGCACGCGGCGGTGGGGAGCTGATCGAGTTGTCGCTGGCCGCCGTCGCCGCGACGTACGCGGCGACGCCACCGGGCCCGGCGGACGCCCGCCACGCCGCTGTCCCGCCGACGCCACCGCCCGGCCTACGCCCCCGCGCCTCCACGCTGGGCGCGGACGCTTCCGCCGTCCACGCGATACTCGCCGCGCGACGAGCACTGGGCGACTGATTCGGTTCGTGCCGCGCCGCCGCGTCCGGTCGGCGGACACCGATCGACTGCGGAAACCCCGCACCCGCCGCACCCCTACAACACCCTTCATCCAGGCAGAGAACAATATTTACGCTGTTAGATAGCGTTTCCAGACCGTGAAGAAGATGCATTTTCCGAGTGGACCCTTCCTTCTGTGATAACGTCATTCTCGTCACAGTCGACGCAACAGACCCGGCGACGCCCCAGCTCTGCCGACTCGTTCCGTTGCGCTACCGCGGAGGTGGTGATGAGCCCGAGCGCCGGACACACCCTGAAATCGCCACCCGTCCAGGACGGCGACGACCAAGCCGAGGGAAGCGACCCGCACGGCCGAGCCGAGGAACTCGCGCTGGCCGCCGAGGCAGCCGAGGCGGAGGCGCTGGCAGCCGAGGCACGCGCCGAAGCGGCTCGCGCCCGCGTGCGCGCGGCCGAGTCGCGCCGTCGAGCACGCACTTCGGCGGGGACCGGAACCGCCGAAAAGGTCGCGGTTACCGGTTTTCCGCCCCAGAAGGTCACACTCACCCGGCGTCTTCGCGGTCGCACCACACCGGCCGTCGGCGCCATGGCCGTGATCGCCGTCGCGCTGGCGAGCAGTGGATACATGGTCGAGCACCATCACGACGTCACCCAGAACGACCGCCGCGCAGCCGAATTCACCGCCGCCGCGCGACAAGGGGTGGTCGCCTTGACGACGCTCGACTTCAACCGGGCGAACGAGGACGTGCAGCGCGTCCTGGACAACTCCACCGGATCCTTTCGCGGCGACTTCCAAACTAGGGCCGCGGATTTCACGACCGTGATCCAGCAGTCGCGGGTCGCCACCGAGGGCAAGGTGAACGCCACCGCGCTCGAGTCGATGACCGAGAACTCCGCGGTCGTTCTCGTCGCCGCCACTTCACAGGTCACCAATTCGGCCGGGGCGCGGCAAGAGCCGCGCGCCTGGCGGCTGAGCGTGACCGTGACGCGGGACGGAGATCAACTCAAGATGTCGAAAGTCGAGTTCGTACCGTGAGCGCCGACAGCGCGGCGGTCGCCGAATCGAAGCAGGACGTTCCCGAGCCGCCGGATACGCCGCCCTCCGAAACGACGGAAGCCGGCGGCCGGAAGCCGAAGGCGCGGCGCCTCTCCCGGGTGTTGCGGACCGAATACGCCTTGCCCGCGCTCGCCGTCCTCGTCGTCGCGTCGGTTGTCGCCGCCGCCTGCTTGTTCTTCGTGCAGTACCGGCCGGACAACCGTACCGATGGCGACGCCGCGGCGGCGCTCGATGCCGCATCGCGCGGCACGGTGGCGCTGTTGTCCTACGCACCGGAGACCATCGACCACGATCTCGATGCCGCGAAGTCCTTTCTGACCGGCGACTTCCTGGCGTACTACAGCCAGTTCACCCAGCAGGTGGTGGCGCCTGCGGCGAAACAGAAGTCGGTCCGCACGAGCGCGACCGTCGTCCGGGCGGCCGTGTCGGACCTACGGACGGACGAGGCCGTGGTCCTGGTGTTCATCAACCAGACCACCACGAGCGCGGAGAAACCCGACCCCGCCCTCGCCGCCAGCAGCGTCCTGGTGACACTGCGCAAAGCCGACGGCACGTGGCGCATCTCAGCGTTCGACCCGGTCTAGGCGGCGCTCGACCCACTTGCTGTTGGGCCACCACAGCCCGCTCGTCGCACACGGCCGCTCCTTCGGCAGGAGCGACATGCACACGCCCGACGGCGCGCTCGTCGCCTCGTTCGCCCACGACGGTCTGCTCCGGTTCCGGCCGTGACCAGCCTTCTGCCCCCTCCCCGACGCACGGAATGGACGCCAGCGATGGACCAGAACCCACAGTCACACGGTTACAACGGGACAGACGGCCGCTACCGGGTCGTCCAGTGGGGGACGGGCGGCGTCGGGGTGCACGCGTTGCGGGCCGTACTCGATCATCCCGACCTCGTGCTCGCCGGTGTGCGGGTGCACGATCCGGCCAAGGCGGGCGTCGACGCGGGCGCGTTGTGCGGGTGGGGCGGCGTCACCGGAGTCGCCGCGACCACGGATGTCGACGAGATCCTGGCGCTCGGCGCCGACTGCGTGCTGTACCTGCCCCGCCTGTTCGACGTCGAGGACGTATGCCGCCTGCTGGTGGCCGGCGTCAACGTGGTCACCACCCACGGCGATCTGCGGCACCCCGGCACCGTGGACCCCGCGGTGTGCGCGCGCGTCGAGGCCGCGTGCTGGTTCGGCGGGGCGTCGATTCTGAGCACCGGCTTCGCGCCCGGCTTCGTCACCGAGACCCTTCCCGTCGCGCTCAGCTCGATCCAGCGCAGGATCGACCGCATGTCGATCGAGGAGAGCGTCGACCTCACCCACCCGGGAACGTCGCGATTGCTCCTGGAGACAATGGGTTTCGGCGCAGCCGCGGCGCCGTTCGACCGGCAGCGGCTCGCCCACGCCGCCCAGACCTTCGGTCCGTCGTTGCGACTGGTGGCCGATGCCGTCCGGTTGCCCTTGGACGCGTTCGACGTGGCGGGCGAGGTGGCTGTCGCGGAACACGACGTACCGCTGGGGTGCACCACGCTGGCGGCCGGAACCGTTGCCGCGCAACGCATCACCATCTCCGGACGGGGCGGCGGCCGCGTCCCGCTGCGCTTGCGGTCCACCTGGTACTGCACGACCGCACTCCGGCAGGCCTGGCCGGTCCGCGAGACCGGATGGCATGTGGCGATCGGCGGCGAGACCCCGATCGAGATGGATCTGCGTCATCCCGGCGACCCGGGCGGGCTCAGCGTCATGTCGCCGCGGTACGCGGCCAACCGGGCCGTCAACGCGGTCTCATACCTGTGTGCCGCGCCGCCCGGCATCCGCACCGCCCTCGACCTGCCCCCGCTGACGGCCAATCTGGGTTGATCGGCGGCCGCGTCACCACAGGTGGTGAGACCGGTTCCGCGCCGGTGCGGCCCGTAGCCCGTCCGAATCGGTCGCGATGAGCGGACTTCTCGACCGCCCCGCGGTGTTCGCGTTCAGCCCACCGCGACGAGGTCGGTGCCGCCCCACAATCCGGTCAGCAGCAGTTCACCGCTGCGGAACGTCTCCGCGGCGCCGACGTTCGAGGCCGGCGCACCCGCCGCCGTCAGCGCACAGCCCTTGAACGCCCGCGCGGCCACACTGAGCCGGTGATGTACCGGATCGAGCCTGCGGTCGAGCTCCTCCGGCAGTTCTTCGCCCCACAGCGCGACTTCGATCAGGCCGTGATCCAGGCAGTCCAGCACGCCCTGCCGGACCCTGGCGTCGGCCGCGAACAACTCCTGGGCCACCGCGACGGCATGCGGCCAGGTGTCGTGCACCGGCGTGGCCAGCGACCGCTCGAGATCGAGCACGGTGGCGCCCAGGATCTGCAGCGACCGCGCGCCGGAGCAGTCGGCGAGCAGCACGGTCACCTCCCAGCCCGCCATCGTCCGGTCGCACAGCCAGCCGCCCGCGTGCCGCACCACGTCGACGGCGGTGGCGGCGACCACCGCGAGCCGGTACCGCAGCAGATGCTTGCGCGCGTGGGCGCGCCACCCGGCGACCGAGTGCGCCGGATCGAAGCCCCGATCGGCGGAATCGAACCCTCGAGCACTCATGCTCACCCTCCTGCGCTGGGCCCGTCGGCCGATCTCGAGCGGCGGGGCAATGACCGCGTGGGAGTGACCGACCCCTTTGGTAACACACTCTCGCAAAAATGAAACGTATCTTCTCCAACAGTGAGAATCAATACTTGCCACAGATCGGACCCTGCCTCCACGGGAGGTGATGCCCGATGTGAACATCGCCGACCGCTACCGCCGCTTTCGGGGCGGCGCCACCGCTTACCTGGCGCATTGACTACCACCGACCGGTTTGGAAATGTAGTGATCAAAATGGAGAAGGACGTTTTCAACTAACAGGAGAAGGCCGATGACTGTGACCCCACTTCCGGAGGACCAGTGGGACGACGCGGTGGACGCCGCGCTGTCGCGGATGCTGCCCGCGCACCGCCGAAATCCGCAGGCCGCCGGCAACGCGCTCGCGACGATGGTGCGCCATCCGCCCCTGACCAAGGCCTTCCTCGGCTTCAACGTCCATCTGCTCTTCGGCTCCACGCTGGCGCCACGACTGCGCGAACTCGCGATTCTCCGGGTGGCCCACCAGCGGGGCTGCGCGTACGAATGGCATCACCATGTCCGCATGGGCGCCGAGGCCGGGCTCACCGACGACGACATCGCCGCGGCGAGGGGCGAGCGGAGCGCCGACGACGATTTCGACCGCCTGCTGCTACGGGCCGTGGACGAACTCGGGGAGAAGTCGGCGCTGTCCGAAGCGACCTGGACCGCCCTGGGTGAACGTCTCGACGAACGGCAACGCATGGACCTGGTGTTCACGGTCGGCGGTTACACGACGCTGGCGATGGCCTTCAACACTTTCGGCGTGCAGGTCGAACACTGACTCGCCGCCGCCCCGGCGCCTCCGCGGCCGGAAGCCTCGGGGCGGCGGTGTCTTCGCGCTTCAGCCGCGCGGCAGGCCGAGCACCCGCTCGGCGATGATCGTGCGCTGGATCTCCGAGGTGCCACCGGCGATGGTGCCCGCGAAGCTGCGGATGTAGCGCTCGAACCAGCCCGAGGAGAAGTGGTCGAGATTCAAGGGATTCGGGCGCGAACTCATCGCGGGGTGGGCGAGCCCGTCCACTCCGGCGGCATCGAGCGCATGCTCCGACGCCGATTGCACCGCTTCCGAACCGAGCACCTTGAGAATCGAGAGGGCGGGCACGTCCTGCTCGCCGCGCGCCTCCCGCGCCAGGGCGGCCGATCCGAGCAATCGCAGCGCGTGCGTGTCCATCACGAGTCTCGCGTAGGCGTCGCGGTCGAGCACCGTCCTGGGGCGGAAGTCGCCGAGCAGGTCCTCCAGCCGATCGGCGTAGCCCAGCCACAACAGCGTGCGCTCGTGACCGAGCGAGCCGGTGGCCACCGACCAGCCCTGGTTCAGCGCGCCGACCAGATTCCGCGCGGGCACGCGGACGCCTTCGAAGCAGACCTCGTTGAAATCCAGATCCTCCGGCGAGCACACCGACGGGAACGGTCGCCGCGTCACTCCCGGTGCGTCGGTCGGGATCAGCAGCACACTGATTCCCCGATGTTTAGGGGCCGCCGGATCGGTGCGGACGAAGGTGAGCAGGACGTCGGCGTCGTGCGCGCCGGAGGTCCACACCTTCTGGCCGTCGACGACGAATTCGTCCCCCTCGCGTACCGCCTTGGTACGCAGCGAGGCGAGGTCGGATCCCGCGTTCGGCTCGCTCATGCCGAGCGCGGCGGTGATCTCGGCCCGCAGGATCGGCACCGCCCAGCGGCGCTTCTGTTCCTCGGTGCCGAACGACAGCAGCGAGGCCGCGACGATCCCGACCCCCTGCGGATTGAAACTGTGGTAGATCCGCCGCTTGGACAACTCCTCCAGATGCACGTACTGCTGCAGCACGGTGGCATTGCGCCCACCGAACTCCGGCGGATTCGCCGGGAGCAGCCAGCCGTTGTCGAACAGCAGACGTTGCCAGCGGCGCGCCCAGTGCGGCACGTGCGCGCTGGAGCGGGAGCGCTCCGCGGCCTCGGCTTCGCTCGGGAGGTGTTCGGTGAGAAAGGCGACGAACTCGGCGCGGAACGCCTCGACGTCGGGATCAAAGGTGAGCCGCACGGTACTCCTCGGCGATCAGCGCCCGGTGCTCGGCCGCGCCGCCGAGCATCAGCTCGCCCGCCTTGGCCCGCTTGAGCGCGAACTGTAGGTCGTTCTCCCAGGTGAAGCCCATGGCGCCGAACAGTTGGAGACCGTGACGGAAGACCAGCGCCTGACACTCCCCCGCGGCGGCCTTGGCCATGGACGCCGCCATCCGCCGCCGCGGGTCGTCGGCGGCCAGGCACAGCGCGGCGAAGAATCCCAGTGCGCGGGCGCGCTCGATCGCGATGTGCATATCGGCCGCCTTGTGCTGCACCGCTTGGAACGATCCGATGGTCGTGCCGAATTGGCGGCGGCCGCGCACATGGTCGAGGGCCAGATCGAGGATGCGCTGGCAGGCGCCGACGGTGGTGAGCGCGAGCCCGGTGAGCGCGTGCTGACGCGCGCGCGCCGGATCGATCTCGCTGCGGTCGGCGTCGGTGACTCGCACATCGGCGAAGCCGACCTCCGCGACGTGCAGCACCGGATCGAAGACCGGCGTGCGGCGCGCGGTCACCGCCGCGGCCGCGACGACGAACACACCGGCATCGGTCACCACGGCCAGCCGCTCCGCACGGTCGCCGTCGAGCACATCGCGCGCGGTGCCGTCCAACCGCCAACCCGTGCCGTCACGTCTGGCCATGACGCCGGAATACACTGCCGCACAGGGTCGTTCGATCCGAGCCGTCCCCGGAACGAGGGGCGCGAACTGGGACATCGACGCCAGGAAAGGAGTCGGGTCGGCGGCGCGTCCCAGTTCTTCGAGCACGATGGCCAATTCGACGCTCAGGGCCGGGTCCGTCAGTTCCGTCCAGCCGATGTCCACGTACGTCTGCCACAGCGGGCCGGGTTCGAGGTCCTTGTCCACGAGGTCACGGATCAGAGCGGGTGGGCACTGCTTCGCGGTGACCTCACGCGCCGTCTCGCGCAATAGTCGCTGGTCGGCGTCGAACTCGAACAGCATGTCGGCCCTCTTCTCCTGTCATGGCAGCACCAACATGAGAATATCATTCTCATTTCCGGAAGTGTCAATTCGACGGCGGTTCAGACAGCGTGCGCGTCGGCGACCCGGCCCGTCGCGCGAACCAGCGCCGCATTGACGCCGCGCACGAAAGTCAGCAGTGTCAGCAGTGCCGCGTCGTCCTGCGGCAGATCCGCGCCGAGCGCGGCGAGTTCCCCGGACAGCGGAGCCACCGCCACCTCCGCCCGTACCGCGACGAGTTCCACCCGCACCCGCCGCCGGTCTTCCCCATCGCGACGCCGCCGCACGTACCCCGCCCGCTCCAGTCGGTCGACCACCGTGGTGACGGCGCCGCCGCGACCGACCCCGAGCCGGTCCGCCAACTGCCCCGGGGTGAGCGGTCCCAGCATCCCGATCAGGTTCAGCGCGCTGAGATCGATATCTCGACAGGACAGCTGCCGATCCGTGTGATGAGCACGCGAGGGCGCTGCGGAGGACGCAGGTGAGGTGATCGATGCGCGTCAGCTGTTCGGCGGCGTCTCTGCCGCGCGGCGGGCGCGGGCGCGCCGCTTGCCCTCGTGCATCGCCTGCACCCGGGCTACCGGGATGGTGTGCCCTTCGGCGATCAGGTCGTCCGGAAGCCGTTGCGGTGCGGGCATTTCGGTCCGCCAAGGATCCCGGTCCGCCAGCCGGTCGAGCGCCGTGCGCAGGGTGAAATCGGTCGGCGTCACGTCGTGGAGCTCCGACCACGCGAGGGGGAAGGAGACCGGGGTGCCGGGACGGATCCGCGGACTGTAAGCCGCGACCACGGTCGCGCCACCCGCGCGCGTCGAGTCGAGGAAGAGTTTGCCCTCGCGGTCTTCCTTGATGAACGCCGTGGTCCCGAGGCCAGGATCGAGGCGTTCGGCCCTGGCCGCGATCGCGCGGGTGGCGGCGGCCGCGTCGTTCACGGGTGTGCCCGGCTCCACCGGCACGAAAACGTGCACGCCCTTGGCCCCACTGGTCTTCACCGCGCCCGCCAATCCGTCGTTCGCCAGTGCCGCGCGGATCAGTTCCGCGGCCTGCGCGGCGTGCCCGAACGTCTGCCCCGGTGACGGATCGAGGTCGAGCACCAGATGCGTCGGACCGAGCGTGTGGTCGGCGAGCAGAAGCGTGGGGTGGTACTCCACGGCACGCTGATTACCGAACCACAGAAGGGTGCGCACGTCGTCGCACAAGGCGTAGGAGATCTCCCGCCGCGAGCTCTCGGCCCACACCGTCACCCGCCGAACCCACTCCGGCGTGTATTTCGGCAAGTTCTTCTGCATGAAGGCGTCTTGCCCCGGCCGGATCCGCACGACCGACATCGGCCGGCCCCGCACTGCCGGCACCAGCCGCTCCCCGACCGCCTCGAGATAGTCCACCAGGTCGCGCTTGGTCGCCTCTGCCCCGTCGAACAGCGGCTGCTCGAGGTTGGACATCGCCACCCCGTGGCGAACCTCTTCCTGACCCACCGGGCCACCATGCCCGCCCGCGCGGGCCGGGTCAACCCGCCACTCCACCCGAAGCCACGAAACCGCCCGGTACACCGAACCGTTCGGGCGTGTCCGCGCCGATTCGGGCTCGGTTTCGGATCACGACGCCGCGGGCGGCGTGCCGCCTTCGGGCAACTATGTGACTGAATATTCTTAGGCCATGCAATACGATGAAGTGGTGAAATAGTCACCGAAGTTGCTGAAAGATCTCGTATCCTCAGTGGGGCGAATGCCCGCGATTCGAGGAGCCCCCGTGGAAACAACATCGGTAACGCCCTGCGACGGCACCCCGTACGAGCGAGTCGGAGGCCACGCCGCGCTCGAGGTCGTCGTAGCGGACCTCTATGCCCGCATCATGGCCGACGATGAACTGGCGCCGTTCTTCACCGGCGTCAACCTGCCGCGAGTGCAGGGGCGCCAAGTCGAGTTCTTCGCCGCCGCGTTGGGCGGACCCGCGCCGTACCGGGGGCCGGGAATGAAGCAGATCCACCAAGGTCGTGGGATAACCCGCCACCACTTCGACCGCGTCGCCGAACACTTGACCGAGGCTCTCCGTGCCGCCGGTGCCCACCCCGCGGTAACGGCCGAGATCATCGCAGCGGTCGCTCCCCTCGCCGACGACATCGTCACCAAGGCGATCGAATAGCGGGGCGCCCTCTCGCGATGGCCGGGTGACGCTGCGAGCGCCGTGCACCCACCACGGCGGGACACCTCCAGCACGTCGGTGCCGACCGAGCGGTCACCCGGTGCGCCCTTGCGACGCGGAAGGGATCCCGAGGAGGCGGTCAGGACGAGACGGCGACGACGGACCGGTAGGTGTGCGGGTCGTCGACGGCGTCGAGGAGATAGTCGGCGAGGTCGGCACGTGACGTGCGCGGGCCGACCTTGCTGTTCGCCCCCGGCGAGATACGGGGACTGCCGCAGGCAGGCGCATCGGTCAGTCCCGAGGGCCGGACCGCGGTCCAGCGCAGACCACTGTGTGCGAGCAGATCTTCCATGCGCGCCATGTCCGAGTAGACGTGCCGCATGGCCCCGCGCAGGACGGCGGCGAGCATCCTGGCGCCCGTTCCCGCGTCGGCCGGGACATCCAGCGCCGCGGAGGAGATCACGAGAACTCGTCCGCCCGGACGCATGGCGGCGACGATCTGGGCGGTGGCGGCGGAATACACCGTGGTGGGACCGCGCCCGGTCGCACCGAGCGCGGAGATCACCGCGTCGTGGTCTCGAACAGTCCGGTCAACGCTCCTGGTACGCATGGATCGGCCGTGACCACGGTGGGGCCGTGCGCGAGCGCCGCGGTGGTGGCCGGGCGGACGATCGCGGTGACGTGATGTCCTCGGGCCAGCGCCCGGTCGACGACCATGCGCCCGGTGCGTCCGGTCGCGCCTAGGACCGCGATGGCGGCCATCAGTGCGCGGCCGGCCGGGTGGCGGGCTGGGACAGGAAGGACACCGCCTCCATCAGCGGCTTGCGCCGGGTTTTCTGCACGGCCGCGATGCGCCACTGTCCGTCGGTGGCGCGGACGACGGTGTAGGTGGCGAGCTTTCCAAGCTTGCGCGGCGGCCGCTTCGAGGATTCGCCGAGCGTCACGACGACGGCGGTATCCGTGCCGTAGCGGCGGATGTCGAGGATCTCGACGGTCAGGCGCGTGCCCTTCAGGAAGCTGTCGAACAGCGCCTGGTGCGCGCGGCCGATCTCCTCGCCGCCGTGGTAGACCGTGCCGACATAGGTGATGTCGGTGGCGTCGGCGGTGAAGCAGGCGCCGTAGGCGGCGCCGTCGCCGCTGTCCCATGCCTGCGTGCTGCGCTCGATGAGGGCGCGGATGGCGTCGATGTCGGTGGTGGTGGTGGTCATTTCGGTCTCCTTCTATTCGGCCAGCAGGGCCAAGGTGGCCCGGCGGGGAAGCAACCGCGATGCGGCGACGAGCGCCTGATTGTGCGGGCTGGTGAACACGACGGCGCCAGTTCTGCCCGACAGCGCTTTGCGCGCACGGTCCACCACCTGCTCGGGGGTTTGGACCAGCCAGGGCGGCACGTCGGTGGCGGTCTGCGAGGCGGTGGCGGTGACGCCGGGGCACAGGGCAAGCACCCGCACGCCCCGCGTCCGCTGCTCGTGCCACAGCGTTTCGGACAAGGACGTGACGAACGATTTGGTAGCGCTGTAGACGGCAAGGCCGGGTTTCGGTGTGTGCCCGAGGGTGGAGGACACGTTCACCAGGACGCTGCCTGCGGTGGCCGCGCCGAGGAAAGCGTGGGCCAGCACGACCACCGCCCGGCAATTCACGTCCAAGGTGGCGATCGACGCTTCGAGCCCGACCGCGGTGAAATCACCGTGCGCGGCGATCCCGGCATTGTTGACCAGCAGCGTGTAGCCGCCGCCGCGCAGCCGTTCCGCGACTGCCGACAGGCCGTCTTCGGTGCCGAGATCGGCGGCGATGCGGTCGTGCCCGTCACCGAGTTCGGCGATCAGCGCGTCCAGACCGTCGGCGCCACGCGCTACGGCCGTCACCGAATAGCCCTGTGCGGCGAGAGATGTCGCGAAGGCACGTCCGATCCCCGCGCCGGCGCCGGTCACCAGCGCTCTCACCGTTCGGCCTCCGGCTCGGTGGCCGGGTCGAACAGGAACGAGATGCGCTCCATGACCGGCTGCCGCTTGGTGTTGTGGAAACTGGCGATCCGCCAGCGACCGTCGGTCTCCCGCACCACCGTGTAGGTCTGCGTCTTGGCCAACTTCGCCGGGCGATCGCCTTCGTAGCGATCACCCCGGCTGGTGACGATCGCGACGTCGGCGCCGAAGAAGCGCACCCCGAGGAAGGAGTCGGCGAGTTCGGTGCCCTTCAGGAATCCCGAGAACAGGGCGCGGTGCGCCTCGGTCAGATCCCGGCGGCCCGCGTAGTGGGTGCCGAGAAACGTGGTGTAGGTGGCGTTTTCGGTGAAGCTCGCGCCGAACGCGTCGGCGTCGTTGCGGTCCCAGGCCGCGGTCATGGTGGCGATGGTCGCGCAGACGGCCCGCAGGTCATCGGCGCTGCCGCCGTCGGCGACGACGTCCGCGCACGCCGCGACTCCGGCATCGCGGACATCCGAGGTCCGATCCAGCCACAAGTAACCACCGCCGACGCCGACCGCGGCCGCCAGCGCGGCGACCCCCACGACTCGGGCGACGGTGCGCCGCCGCGTTCCGGGGGACACGGTCGGTTCGGTCCCGGTACTGGCCGATGTCATCACGAAAGCCTCTCCCTCAGCATCATCTACATCGAAGATGTTTCTTCTTATAAGATGTTTCTTCGTTGAGGAAGATACTAGGGAACGTGGCTTCGCGTGTCAACACGGTGGAGTGCCCCCGACCCGAGGACGACGGCGCGGATCTGTTCCACCCGCGCCCGAGCCGCCGACGAACGCGGCGAGGCGATCAGCGCTTCACCGGCAGCGATCGGGCGGACGGGTGCCCGTGGTCAACCCAGCGTTTTCAGCAGTTCGTCGGCCACACCCGCGGAAGAGGCCGGGTTCTGGCCGGTGATCAGCGTGCGGTCCACCACCACGTTGGGGGTCCACGGATCGGCCTCCCGGAAGTCGGCGCCGATCTCGACCAGCCGATCCTGCAACAACCACGGGGCCTTGTCCGCGAGACCCGCCTGGGTCTCTTCGGCATTGGTGAAGCCGGTCAGGGTATAGCTCGCGAACGGGTTCGCGCCGCCCTCCCCCTCGACGGCGAGCAGCGCCGCGGGCCCGTGGCACACCACCGCCAGCGGCTTGCCGGATGCCAGGATGGCGGCGAGCAGCCGACCGGAGTCGGCGTCGACCGCGAGATCTTCCATCGGTCCGTGCCCGCCGGGGTAGAACACCGCCGCGTAGTCGGCGAGATCCACCTTCGCCAGTTCGACGGGGTTGTTCAATTCGGTGCTCGTGGCGATCACCCGCGCTCGATGGTCGGCGGTCTCCTGGCCGTCGTTCACCTCGGGCGCGAGGCTGCCCTTGTCCACGCTCGGCACGACGCCGCCGGGCGTGGCCACCACGATCTGGTGTCCCGCCCCCTTCAGTTTCTCGAACGGCACCACGAATTCCTCGGCCCAGAAGCCGGTCGGGTGCTCGGTTCCGTCGGCCAGCGTCCAGTGGTCGGCTCCGGTCATCACGAAAAGGATCTTCGACATGGTTCTGTTCTCCGTCGTCGGGAACCCGCACGGCCACGTGCGGGCTTTCGAGTCGTGTCGCCCTGCTCCGAGGCGCGGGAGGAAGTCGACCGCGAGCGCCCGGATCGTCAGCTGCGACACTGTCGACGCTAGCCCTCCGCGACCACGGGGCTCCACTGCGAACGACCGGTTCCCGGCATCAGATCGTCGATGAATTCGCCTTCGGCCGACGCGGCTGCCGCACCACCTACATGGCTCGCTCGCCACCGAAGACATGGAGTTCGCGACGATTCCCGTTTCACTTTTGTCCCGGATCAGGGCGATGTGGCGTCGCCGGTCGGGCGCCCAGCGCCATCCTCCCGCCTGACCTGGGCTTGTTTCCGCGCCATACTGGACCGGTGACAGAGATGGGACAGTGCGCGCAGGACACTGCGCGCAAGATGCTCGGTGGTTGCCCGGATATCGGCAGCTTCCGATTCTGGTTCGCCGACCAACGCTGGGAATGGTCCGACGACGCCGCCGCGATCTACGGGTACGCACCAGGAGAGGCCGAGCCGTCCGCCGAACTGCTGCAGCGCCACCTGCACCCCGACGACCGCGAGCGGGTAGCCCAGGCGCTCGCCGACGCCGTCGAGACCGCATCGCCGTTCTGCACCCGCCACCGGATCATCGACACCGAGAACGAGACGCACGACGTCATCGTCATCGGCGACCAACTGTTCGACGAGGATGGCGCCGTAGCGGGTTCCGCCGGTTACCTCATCGATGTCACCGAGACGCTCGAAGACAACCGGCAGGAAGCCCTGGACGATCTGCTACCGGACGTGATCGACGCCCGCGCGGTGATCGAACAGGCCAAGGGCGTGGTGATGTTCGTCTACGGCGTCAACGCCGATCAGGCGTTCCGGGTGCTGCGCTGGCGCTCGCAGGAAACCAACATCAAGATCCGCACGCTGTCCGAGCAGCTCGTCGCCGATGTCGTCGCGATGGGTGGCGCGCTCGTTCAGCAACGCACCCGCTTCGACCATCTCCTGCTGACCCTCCATCGCCGGGTGAAACGCGGGCAACCCGTCGTCGACTAGCTCCCGTCTGTCACTTCCGAGTCCCGCCGCACCGGAATGTGGATCGGTCGCGGGAGAGGCCGGTTACCGGCTGAACCCCGCGTCGGCCGCGCCCGCGGTGAGCGCGTCGAGGCCGAACGCGTCGACCGGGCCGAGCGCACCGGTGGCCAGCAGGCCGCCGTCCAGCGCGGTCTGCGCGCCCCAGGTGAGGATCGCGGCGGTGAAGTCGTAGGGGTCGCCTCCGGTCAGCGTCACCGACGCCAGGACGCGGCCGGTGTCGTCGAATGCCTCGGCGACCGCCCACGAGCGGGTGCGCGCCCGCGACCGCGGCGTCGGGCCGCCGGTCGAGCTCTGCACGACGCGTTCGAGCAGGCCCTCGGCCAGCCGTTTCACCGGCTCGACTCGTGCTACGGCGCCGGTGAGCACCGAACCGGCCTGCAGGCCGCGAGCCGCCGCCGAGGGCAGGCCGAGGAAGACGTCGGCCTCCCGCAGCCGCGGGTGGGAACGGTTGAGGGCTAGGTGTTCCGAGGCCGGAATCGACACTCCGGTCCGCGGGCGGCCCGCGACGCGGAAGGTGCGAATCCGCGCGCCGGCCCGCTCGGGCACGACACGGCCACCGCGGAGGGCGAAACCGGGTTCGAACAGCATTCCGGCCATGGAGGCGCGGGTGCCGCCGCTGGTGCCCGGGCTGGCCATGAAGTAGCCGATGTCCGCACGAACGGCCTCCGGCGCTTCGCGCAAGGCGAGCGCGGCGGCGAGATTGCCCGGCACGTAATCGAACCCGAACGCGGACAGCAGGCCCACTCCGGCTTCGCGCGCCTGCTCGTCGCGGTCGAACACACCGCGAATGAACGGGCCCTCGCCCGTGGAATCGAAGTAGTGCGCGCCCGCCGCCAAGGCCGCCTCCAGTGCGGGCCCGCCGTAACGCAGGAACGGGCCGACCGTCGTCACCAGCACGTCGCCCCGCCCCAGCAGTGCCCGTACCGATCCGGGGTCGGTCACGTCCGCCACCGCGGTCTGCGCGCCACCGAGGTCGGCGGCCAGCTTCTCGACGGCGGTCGCGTCGCGGGCGGCCAGCACGGGCGCCGCGCCACGGGCGATGAGGGCTTCCGCGGTCAGGCGGCCGGTGTACCCGGTGGCGCCGAACAACACGATCTTCGGCATTGGCAGTCACCTACGTTTCTGTGCGACAGCTCCCGTCGCAGCGACGGATTTCAGGGTCCATCGTCGCAGAGTCACGAGTGACGCTGCGCTACCGTCCCGGTTCGATGCGCCGCCGCCGGCGGCCGAGCCGAAGCGGTGACGTCGATCGCTCGACGCGCCGAGTGGGCACGGTCGGTGAGCCGGACCTTCGGCCAGAACGGCCAGCACCGCCGCAGTGTCGTGGTAGTAGGGCCGGAACTCGGTGATCAGGCCGTCCCGGAAGCTGATCCATTGCAGGAGCGAGGTTTCCAGTATCCGACCGGTGCGGCGCGCACGCAGACGACCCTTGCTGTAGACCACGACCCCGGACTCGTCGCTGAGATACGCCGCCTCCGCCGCGTAGAAGGCCCTCAGGGTGCTCATCACATCAGCTGTCATGCGCACGATCATCGCCACCGCCGCCCTGCCTCGCTGGCAGGAATCAGCCCTTGTGATCGACCGGGTGATTCGCTGCCGCGGCCTTCGGACGCTCGGCCGCGACGGGCCGATCCGCGCTCGAACGCCGCGCTGGGCGCGGGCAGGACGTGGCGGCGTGTCCGCGCCCGGAGTGGGGGTGACGCGCGCCGGACGGCGCTACGGTACGAGCACCGAAGATTCTCCGCGTTCCATTCGACCGACAGCACTCATTCGTGGAGGAACATTGCCGAGCTCGTTCACTCGCAGGGGATTTCTGACCAGTGCCGCCACTTCGGCCACGGCCGCGGCTGCCGTCTCGACCGTCGCCGCGCCGGGCAAGGCCCGAGCGGACACCGACCCGGACAAGCCGAACATCCTGGTCATCATCGTGGACGAGATGCGCACACCCGTGTGGTTTCCCGATCAGCAGACGCTGGACACCGTCCTGCCGAATATCGCACGGATCCGCCGGGGCAGTGTGTCGTTCGAGAATCACCACACCGCGGCCAACGATTGCACGCCTGCTCGCGGTTGCCTGCTGACCGGCCTCTACGCCCAGCAGACCGGGGTCATGGTCGTGTCGGAGTCGACGCTGTCGCCCCTGTTCCCGACCTGGGGCTCCATACTGCGCGACCACGGTTACGACACCACGTACTGGGGCAAATGGCATCTCGGCAGCTACCCGGACCGCACCCCGGGGGCGCTGGAGGCCTACGGTTTCCGCGGCGGCACCTATCCCTCGCCGAACGGCGCGCCGGGTCAAGGGCTGCAGGCGGATCCGAAGATCGTCGACCAATTCGCCGACTGGTTCCACAACGATTCCGGCAGCGCGCCATGGTGCACGACGGTGTCGCTGGTCAACCCGCACGACATCCAGTGGTGGCCGCGCTGGACCCGGCGCGACCAGTTCAACGCCGACATCCCGCGCTGGATGAACGAACTGCCGCCCAACTTCGAGTCGCTCGAACAACTGTCGCGCAAACCCCGCCTGCAGATGGCGCTGGTCGAGGTCTCGGCGGTGGCGTTCGGGGCGGCGCCCTACGGAACGCCGGAGGCCGTGCAGTCCTGGATCGAGATGCGCAACCTGTATCTGTGGGCGCAGCAGCAGGTCGACATCCAGATCGGCCGCGTGCTCGACACCTTGCAGTCGCGTCCCGACGTGGCCGCCAACACCGTCGTCGTCTTCACCTCAGACCACGGCGATTACGCGGGCTCCCACGGTCTGCACGGCAAAGGCGGCGCCGCCTACGACGAGGCGCTGCGCGTCCCGCTCTACGTCCACGACCCGCGCGGCTACCTGAGCCCGGTGAACGGGACGAGCACCAGAGACCAGTTGACCTCCAGTGTCGATTTCACTCCCCTGCTGCTCACCATCGGCACCGGTGGCGACCAGTGGCGCGGCGACGGGCGCTACGAACATCTCAGCGGGCGTCTGGATATCGCCGCACTCTGCCGCAACCCGGCGGCCGCGGGCAGGCCGTGGGTCGCCCACACCACCGACGAGGCTTCGATCGAGGAAGCGGCGATGCTGTTCAACCAGGACGCCCCGGGCCACGTCGCGATGGTGCGCACCCCGGAGGCGAAGTTCGCCTCCTATTCCCATTGGGTGCACGGCCGCATCCAGATCGACCCTGCGGCCGGACAGGAATTCGAACTCTACGACTACAGCACCGACGGCGGCAGGCTCGAACTCGACAACCAGGCCGCGACCGGGAATCCGCTGCGCGGCGAGATGGAATCGCTGCTGGACAACGTCATCCGCACCGAGATCCAGCAGCCGTTGCCGCCGTATCTGCGGGCCGCCCAGGACGAAGGCATCGGCGACTACATCTCGGCGCAGACGAACGTGCTGGTCCAAGCCGAACGGATCGGCAACGCCCTGCTGGATGCCGTGCCGAGGCCCTCCTAGCTCCTACAGCAAGCCCCGCACCCGCAGGTCGGCGACGTATTTCTCGATGAGCTCCCGCGAGATCTGCGGAATATCATGATCGGCGCCGATTTTCGCGGCTCGGACGGCGGCCCGGAATTTCTCCGCGGGCAGAGCCGAGCCGCGAACGGCCGGGGCCGGTCGCCGATAGGCGTGCAGCAACGGCAGCACCGACGCCTGACGCTGTCCGTCCGGTAGCGCCCGCAGCGCGGTCTCGAATCGGGTGACCCACTCGTCGTAGTCGGCGATCCGCTCGATGCGATGGCCCGCGTCGATCAGCCAGTCGACGAACTCGTCGAGCGAGCGGCCGTCGTCGTGCGGGTTGAGCACGTCGTAACTGTGGAAACCCGTCCCGGTCGCCGCGCCGAGCGTGGTGATCGCCTCGGCGGTGAAATCGGCGGGCAGTCCGTCGTAGTGGGCACGCCCGCGGTTGCCGTCGGCGTCGGTGCGGTAGAAGGAGAACGGGGCGATCCCGGTCAGCAGCAGGCTCAGCAGCAACCGGGTGAAGATGTCCGGCACGTTGAGCTGACCGGCGTAGCGCCGGTCGGCGAGGATCATGTCCGAGCGGAACACCGCGACCGGCAGGCCGCACAGGTCGTTGGCCTCGCGCAGCAGCACCTCGCCCGCCCACTTGCTGTTGCCGTAGCCGTTGGCGTAGCTGTCGTCCACCGCGCGCACCGCGCTGATCTCGCGGATGTCGCCGTCCTCGGCGAAGACGGCCGGGTCGATCTGCGTGGCCACGGCGACGGTGGACAGATAGGTGAAGGGCTTGAGCCGCGTGGTCAGGGCCAGACGGATCAGCTCGGCGGTGCCGACCACGTTGGGGCCCCACAGCTGCCGGTACGGCAGCACGTGGTTGACCAGCGCGGCGGGATGCACGATCACGTCGACCCGGTCGGCCAGACGCTGCCACGTCCGGTCGTCGAGGCCGAGGTTCGGCTCACCGATATCGCCGGGGATCACCTCCAGATGCGCGGCGGCCAGCTCCTGGAACTCCTGGAGCAGAGCGGGATCCCCGGAGTCGAAGGCGCCCTCGAGTCGCTTGCGCGCTGCGGCCGCGTCCGAACCCCGGACCAGGCAGATCAGGGTGCCCGCGCTGTCATGCATCCGCCGCAGCCACTCCAGGCACAGGAAACGGCCGAGGTAGCCGTTCGCGCCGGTCAGCAGCACCGTGCGCGCGGTCGCGGCGGGACGCGGCAGGGTCGGCGCCTCGGCGATCGTGCGGGCGTCGAGGAACTTGTCCAACGTCAGATCGGCGGCGCGGACCTGGGTTCCGGCGCCGTGCACCGCGGCGTACGTGGCGCCCCGCGTGCCGGAAGCGCGCTCGGCCTCGATGTATCCGGCCACCTCGCGCAGGCCGTTGGCCGGGCTGATCACCACCGACACCGGCACCTCGATCTCGAAGATCTCGTGCAGCAGGTTCGACAGCGACAGCGCCGAGAGCGAGTCACCGCCGAGATCGCCGAAGTGGGCGTCGGGACGCAGATCGGTGTCCGCGCAGCCGAGTACGGCCTTCGCCGCGCGGCTCACCGTCTCCAGCACGGGCAGATCGTCCGCGGTGCGGCGCAGGTCGAGCAGTTCGTTCGCCTGCCCGGCCGCCAGCTCGGCGTACAGTTCCTGCAAACGCGGCTCGTAGCGTTCTTTCAGCTTGGGGCGCAGCAGCTTTCCGATGCCGCTGAGCAACCCGTTGCCGGTGGTGAACGGCTCCGGCTCGATGAGGAATTCGCGCGGGATCTCGTAGGACTGCAGTTCGGCGTCCTTGGCGAGCTGTCGCAGCGACTCGCTCAGCGCGGTCTTCATCTTCTCGGGGTCACCCCAGGCCAGCACGTCCTCGGTGGGCACGATCACGGCGAGCAGGTAGGCGCGTTCGCTGCTGCCGTAGACGAAGATCTGCCGGATCAGCGGACTGGTCGCGTAGACCGACTCCAGGCGCGAAACCGCGACGAATTCGCCCTGGGACAGTTTCAGCACGTTGTTGCGCCGATCGACGTAGACCAGGCGATCCGGGGCGAGTTCGGCGACGATGTCACCGGTCTTGTAGAAGCCGTCGGAGTCGAAGACCTCGGCCGTGATCTCGGGCCGCTTGTAGTAGCCGGAGATCAAGGTGGTGCTCTTCAACAGCAGCTCGCCGCGCGGATGCGGTTTGTCGGTCCGGAAGTAGCCGAGCTCGGGGACGTCGACGAGCTTGTAGTCGAGCACCGGCGGCCGCTGCACCCGTTCGTCGATGACGACCACGCCGCCCGCTTCGGTGGACCCGTAGCCGTCGTGCAGCTCCAGATCCAGCACCGACTCGATGAACGATTTCATCTCCGCCGACACCGGAGCGCTCCCGCAGATCGCGGTGACCAGGCGACCGCCCAGGAAATGTTCGCGCAGTTCGGTTTTCACCTGCGTTTCCAGCGCGGCCCGGTCCACGCCGGGCCCGTCGCGCCGGTCGACTTCGCTGCGGAAGCGCTGGAAGATCATGTCGCACACCCGCGGAACGAAGAACAGCTCGGTCGGGCGGGCCAGCGCGATGTCCTCGAACAGCGTCGACATGTCGCTCTCGGCCGCGAAGTAGGCGGTACCGCCGCGCGCCAGCACGCCGGTCAGCGATCCGCGCCCGGCCACATGGCTCATCGGCATGTAGTTGAAGTTGATCGCGGCGACCTCGGGCCGGTTCGCCCATCCCCTGGCGACCAGCCGCTGGCCGTACATCGCGCCTTTCGGCGTGCCGGTGCTTCCCGAGGTGTAGATCAGCAAAGCCAGCGGGTCCGTACCCGGCTCCGCGACGAACAGCGGCGCAGGGGGCAGCGACCGGCCGCGCGCCAGCACCTCGTCGAGCGATTCGACGCGCACCGGGCTGCCCGCCGCGGCCAGCCGCGCGCGAGCCGCGTCGAAGGCCGCGCGCTGGTCGTCGTCTCCGGGGTGGTAGTCGAAGACGACCAGCCGTTGCGGCTCGGAGTCCGACAGCGCGCACGTCACCGCGGCGTCGAGCAGCTCCGGCGTCGCCGCGAGCACCCGCGGCTCGGTCTCCGCCACGATCGCGGCGAGCTGGGCGACCGGGGCGCTGGATTGCATGGGGACCGCGACCAGGCCGAGGTGGATGCAGGCCAGGTCGAGGGTGGTGTAGTCACTGCTGGTGAAGCCCAGGATGCCCACGAAGTCGCCGGCCCGCAGCGGTGTGCCGGCGTCACCGTGCCACGCGGCGGCCACCGCGCGCACGCGCTCCCACAGCTCGCCGTAGGTGATGGTGTCGAACCGCGGCAGCAGGGTCGCGGTGGTGCGGCCGGTCTCGTCGGTGCGCAGTTCGGTCGCGCGCCGGCCGAGGGCGGGCCGGTCGGCGTAGCCGACCATGACCGTCTCGACGATCTGGGCGAGTCCGGCTCCGGGCTCGCGAATCCTCGCGGCGACCTCCGCCCGCGGTATGGCGTTGCGGATGTCGTCGTTTTCGGCATACAGCCGGGAGATACGGCGCTTGAGCCGCTCCCCGCGTGTTTCGGGCGCCACGACGACCTCCTTTGGTCCTTGAACGCGCTTTCATGAACACGTTAGCTCGACTAAGTACTTCGGGCAGATGATAGCCGTCGCGCAGGTCTGTGAGATTGGACACGATGCCAGGAATGTCTGAAAAGTACCCGGTATTCCGTTGTGCCGCACGCTCAGACTGGTGCTGCCGGTACCAGTGTCAACGGGCTCCTGTTACCGGTGCCCGGCGCACCCCATGCTCAGTGCATGACACAGACCATATCGCCGGGTGCGGCGGCGGCAACGACGCCCGCCGCGGCTGCGTCCGCACCGGCCGCGCTGGGAGCGCGCCGTTCGTTCGCCGTCCTCGCCGTCATCCTCACCGGCCAGTTCATGGCGGTGCTCGATTCCTCCATCGTCAACGTCGCCATTCCCTCCATCCGCGCTTCGCTGCACACCAGCGGCGCGGCACTGCAGCTCATCGTCGCCGGATACGTCATCGCCTACGCCGTCCTGCTGGTCACCGGCGCCCGGCTGGGTGACCGGTTCACCCAGCGCCGCGCGTTCATCGCCGGACTGGCGCTGTTCACCCTCGCCTCGCTGGCCTGCGGTCTGGCCTGGAACGAGACCTCGCTGATCGCCTTCCGGTTCGCCCAGGGCGTCGGCGCGGCGGCCATGGTGCCGCAGATCATGACGCTCATCCAGCGCACCTTCACCGGCGCCGCCCGCGCGCGGGCGCTGAGCGTGTACTCGGCCATCATCTCCGGCGGCATGGTCGCAGGCCAGGTCCTAGGCGGGCTGATCGTCAACGCCGACCTGTTCGGCAGCAGCTGGCGCGGCGTGTTCCTGGTGAACGTGCCGATCGGTGTCGCGCTGCTCGCGGCGGCGCCGCGCATCCTGCCTTCGGCGGCCCAGCGGCTCGAGCGCAAGCTCGACCTTCCGGGGCTGGCCGCGCTCACCGCGTCGGTGCTGCTGCTGGTGCTGCCGCTGGTGCTGGGGCGCGAGCTGGACTGGCCGTTGTGGTCCTGGATCGCCCTGGCCGCCAGTGTGCTGGGCTTCGCCTTGTTCGTCGCGATCGAACGAGTCGTCGCCAACCGCGGCGGTGAACCCCTGTTCGCGCGGCCGGTGCTGACCGCGCCCGGCTTGGTGCTCGCCGCGGTCGCGCTGTTCGTGATCATGGCGACCTTCGGCGGCTGGATGTTCGTCATGGCGATCCACCTGCAGAGCACGCTCGGCTACAGCGCCTTGCACGCGGGCCTGCTGTTCGTCCCGCTCGGCGTCACCTTCGCCGTCGCCAGCCTGAACTGGGAACGCGTCCCGGCCCGGTTCCACCCGGCCATGATCCCGCTCGGCCTGGTACTCGGGGCGGTGAGCATGGTCGCCCTCGGCGCGCTGCTGCGCGACGGCGCCGAGGTGGGACCGCTCGCCCTGATCCTGCTCGGCCTGTGCGGCGCGGGCAACGGCATCGCCTTCAGTCCGCTCATGACCCGCACGCTGGCCAAGGTGCCGGTGAGCCTGGCGGCCGACGCGAGCGGCATTCTGGTGACCAACGTGCAACTCGGCATCGTGATCGGAATCGCCGGTTTCGGATCGCTGTTCCTGGGTCTGGCGGGCAGCACGGTGAGCAGTGCGGCACACGCGCTCGGCGGCACGGCGGTCGCCGAAGGGGTCACGGTCCTGCTCGCGGCGGCTTTCGCGGCCCGCGCGGCGCGGTAGGCCCTGCCCTCGGTTCGACAACCTTCGAATCATCGCGACGCAAACCATCGCCATCGACCGCCCGCCGCGCGCATGCTCGCAACGGGTGCGCCGCGGGTGGCCCGAGCCGGATCGTGCCCGGCTCGGGCCACCGATCGTCGCGTCCTGGTTCGCGGGATGAAAGAAGGTGCGGGATGGGCGTTTTCGCGCTCGGTGTAGAACTGGACGGGGAGGGGTTCCGCCCCGAAGCGTGGCGGCGGGCGGCACACGCGCCGGACCGCCTGCTCAGCCCGCAGACCGTGCGCAGGCGGGTGGCCGCCGCGGAGAACGCCGGGTTCACCCTGGCCACGTTCGCCGACTCGATCCTGCCGGAGCGCGAGATTCCCGGCCGCATCGACGCGGTGACGCGAGCGGCCTTCGTCGCGGCGACGACCAGCACGATCGGCCTGGTTCCCACCGTGGCCACCACCTACGCCGAACCGTTCCACACGGCATCGCAGGTGGCGTCGCTGGACTACGCCTCGCGAGGGCGGGCCGGCTGGATCGCCGAACGCGCCGCCGATCCACGCGCCGCCGCCGCCTGGGGACGCCGGCCGGTGTCGGAAGACGCGGATCTGGCTCGCGAGCAACGCGATTCGATCGAGGTGGCCCGTCGGCTGTGGGACTCGTGGGAAGACGACGCGGTGATCCGCGACTACGCCGGCGGCCGCTTCCTGGACCGGAACAAGCTGCACTACATCGACTTCCAGGGCGAGACCTTCTCGGTGAAGGGACCCGCGATCGTGCCGCGGCCGCCCCAGGGTCAGCCCGTGGTGTTCGGCGCCGAAGGCGAGGTCGACGTCCGGCTCGTCGCCGCCGATTCCGTCGCGGCGGCCGTGGCGGGTGGCTCCGGCGGGGACGCCCTGGCCTTCGCCGAAGTCGAAGTGACCTTGGATATTCCGGGCACGCGCGCCGCGCAGCGATTCGGCGAATCCTCCGGTTCGCGGAGCCGCCTGGCGTTCTCCGGCTCGGCCGGGGAATTGACCGATCTGCTGACCGAACTCAGCGCGCACCTGGACGGAGTGCGGCTGCACCTCGCCGTGATCGACGAGGATCTGCCCGTGCTCGCGCGCGAGGTCGTCCCCGCGCTGTTGCGCACCGGCGTCGCGCACCGCCCGATTCCCGGTTCGACCCTGCGCGCCAACCTCGGCCTGCACCGACCCGCCAACCGCTACGCGACCACCCGCTGATCGTCAGGAGATCGTTTCCGTGACCGACTTCCCGCGTCCCGACGCCCAGGTCCACTTCGGCGTCTTCTTCCAGGGCGTGAACCACACCACGATCTGGTCCGACCCCTCCAGCGGCTCGCAGATCGACTTCGAGACCTTCCGCCGAGTCGCGCAGACCGCCGAGCGCGGCCTGTTCGACGCGTTCTTCCTCGGCGAGGGCCTGCGCCTGCGCGAGCAGGACGGCGCCATCCTGGAACTGGACATCGCGGGCCGCCCCGACGCGATCACCCAGCTGGCCGCGCTGGCGGGCATCACCGAGCGCATCGGCCTGGTGGCCACCCAGAACACCACCTACAACGAGCCAGCCGATCTGGCGCGCAAACTCGGCGGACTTGATCTGCTGTCCGGCGGCCGGGCCGGCTGGAACGCGGTCACCACGGACAACGCGTGGACCGGCGCGAACTTCCGGCGCGGCGGATTCCTCGACCACGCGCTGCGCTACGAGCGCGCCGCGGAGTTCGTCGCCGCGGTGCGCGCAATCTGGGACGCCTGGGACGACGGCGCGATCGCGACCTCGCAGCAGAGCCCGTCGTGGGCGCGCGCCGAGGCGATCCATCCGGTCGTGCGCACCGGCCCGCACTTCGACGTGACGATCACGCCCACGCTGCCCCGCAGCGCCCAAGGCCATCCGGTGATCTTCCAGGCGGGCGATTCACCGGCGGGCCGCGATTTCGCGGCGGCGCACGCCGATGTCATCTTCTCCAGGCACGGAACGCATTTCGACGACGCGCTGGCCTTCGCGAACGACATCCGCGCGCGCCTGCGTGCGGCGGGCCGCCCCGAGGACGACATCCGGATCCTGCCCGGCACGCAGATCATCCTCGCCGAGAAGGAATCCGAGGTCGAGGAAAAGGTGCGCTGGGTGAAGAACGGCCAATACACCGGCGCGACCGCGCTGTCGCTGGCCGGCCAGATCTGGGGCCGCGACCTGTCCGATCTCGACCCCGACGGCCCGCTGCCCGCCGACGACCCCGAGCCACGCCCGATCTCGGAGACCCGGGGCGCGCCGCGTTCCGGCCAGGACCCGGTCGCCATCGCCCGCGAATGGCGTGCCAGGGCCGAAGCGCAGAACCTCTCCCTGCGCGAAGTCGTCATCGCCTCCACCGAACGCTCCGGTTTCGCGGGCACCCCCGCCCAGGTCGCCGACGAATTGGCCCGCTGGGTCCGCCACGGCGCGACCGACGGCTTCAACATCTCCCCCTACCTGGTGCCGACCGGCCTCGACGAAATCGTGGACTGGCTCGTCCCCGAACTCCAAGAGCGCGGCGTCTACCGCACCGAATACACCGGAACCACCCTCCGCTCCCACCTCGGCCTCCGCGAGCCCCTCACCCGCCGCTCCTGACCGCGTCGCGAGTGGCACACCAGCGAGCGCTCTGCTCGCGTTTCGCCGCGGTGGTGTGCCACTCGTGGGGTCAGAGGACGGATTCGATGGCGGCGATCAGTTCCGGCGCGTCGGGGGTGGTGCGAGGGCGGAAGCGGCCCGCCACCTTGCCGTCGCGGTCGATGAGGAACTTCTCGAAGTTCCATTGGATGTCGCCCGCGCTGCCCTCGGCGTCGGGGGTGTCGGCCAGGCGCTGGTAGAGCGCGTGGCGCTGCTCGCCGTTGACGTCGGTCTTCTCCAGCAAGGGGAAGTCGACGCCGTAGGTGGTGGAACAGAACTGCTGGATCTCCTCCGCGGTGCCCGGCTCCTGGCCCATGAACTGGTTGCACGGCACGCCGACCACGCTGAAACCGCGCGGACCGAAGGACTCGTGCAGTTCGACCAAGCCGGAGTACTGCGGCGTCAGACCGCATTTCGACGCCACGTTGACCAGCAGGACGGCGCGGTCGCCGACCAACTCGGCCAAGGTCGTCGGTTCCCCGGACAAGGTGCGAAGCGGAACTTCTCGAAGGCTCATAGGTACCGCACGCTACCGGATCAGCGACATTTCGGACCGCCGCGGGCGCATCGGCTCACGCTCAGCGCAACCTGGTCCGGCGCATCAGCCGCAGCGACATCAAGGTCATCTTCAGCTGCTTGTCATAGGGCTGACCGGCGCGGGCGGCGAGCACCTGCTTCTTCAACACGCCGACGTTCACCGTGTCGGTGTACTTCAACAGGCCCTGGTCGCCGTGCCGGGTGCCGACGCCGGACTGCTTCACGCCACCCGACGGCGTGCCCTTGGCGGCGTAGGTCGCCACGAAACCGTCGTTGATGTTGATATTGCCCGCTTGCAGCTGCGCGGCGATCCGCTCGCCGTGCGCCAGGTCCTTCGTCCACACGCTGGCGTTCAATCCGTAGTCGGTGGCGTTGGCCAGGCGCACCGCTTCCCGCTCGTCGTCGAAGGGGTACACGGTGACCACCGGGCCGAAGGTCTCCAGCGTCGCGTGGGTCATCTCGGGAGTCACCCCGGTCAGCACGGTGGCCTCGTAGAACGCAGGACCGACATCGGGGCGCGCCTGCCCGCCGACGTGCACGGTGGCGCCTTTGGCCCGCGCGTCCTCGACATGGGCGGCGACCCGCTCCAGGTGCTGCGGGGAGACCAGCGAACCGAATTCCGGCGTGTAGTCGTAGGTTCCGCCGATCTTTCCGTTCAATTCCGCCGCCGCGGCGACCAACCGGCGCAGGAACTCGTCGTGGACGGCGCGGTGCACGTAGATCCGCTCGATGTGCATGCACGCCTGCCCGGAGTTGGCGAACGCGGCGAACACCGCGCCGGGAATCACCTCGTCGAGGTTCGCGTCGGCGAGCACGATCATCGGGTTCTTGCCGCCCAGTTCCAAACTGCATCCGATGAGGTTGCGGCCGGCCCGCTCGCCGACGATACGGCCGGTGGCGGTGGACCCGGTGAACATGACGAAGTCGACGTTGTCGATCAGGGTCGGACCGATGTCGGGTCCTTCACCGCATACCACCTGGACCAAGCCGCGGGGCAGCCCGGCGCGGTGCAGCAGCTCGACGCCGAACAGCACGCACAGCGCGGTCTTGTTGTCCGGCTTGAGCACGACGCCGTTGCCCGCCATCAGCGCGGGCATGGCGTCGGACAGTGCGATGGCGAACGGGAAGTTCCACGGCGCGATCACCGCGACGAGCCCTTTGGGCCGGTGCTGCTCGATCGATGAGGTGATCAGCGGCATCGCGCCGCCGCGCCGCTTCGGGCGCAGCACCCGCCGCGCGGTCTTGAGGTAATGGCTGATCACCATGGGCACGTCGCACGATTCCTCGACGGCCATGCGCCGGGTCTTGCCGCACCCGATCTGGATGAGATCGGCGATGGTCTCCACTTCGCCGAGGATCAGCTCGTGCAGCCGTTCGAACACCCGCAGCCGTTGCCGCAGCGGCAGCGCGGCCCACTCCGCTTGGGCCGCGCGGGCGGCGGCGCACGCGGCGAGCACGTCTTGCGGGGAGGACTGCGGAAGCGCGCCGACGGGCGCGCCGGTGTAGACCTCGGTCATCTCGTACACGGCCGCGTCACCGTCGGCGGCGACCAGGCCGGTCAGCCGGGCGAGCAGTTCACCGGTGATCCTGGCGGGCAGGGCGCTCTCCGCCTTGCCTGTGTGTGTTGTGCTCATCGGATCTTCTCCATGACGTCGGGCATCGCCGCAGGTGCCGGGCCGGGCCGCGGGACTGAATTAGAACACGTTCCGGTTTTGCCTTCATCGTATTCGCCCCGGCTCGCCGTGCCTACGGACCGCCGGGACGAATTCCGCTCACTCGTCGGCCACGATCGACAACGCTCGGGTCGGGCAGTAGCGCACCGCGCGCTCCACCTCATCCCGCGCCTGCGGCTGCGCGGCGGCGTCCAGGATCTCGACCTTGCCGCGTTTGGGGACGTGGAACGCCTCCGGCGCCTCGTCCTGGCACACCGCATGGCCCTGACACAGATCCAGATCGGCCAGAACTCGCATGACGGCTCCTTATCGCTCGTTCGGTCCAACGCCGTCCGGCAGGGGCCGGATCGGCGCCTCGGGCTGCACCTCGACCAGCACCAAGTGCGAGCCGCGCGGCGTGGACACCACCGCGACCACCGCCGCGGCCAAGTCGCTCGCGCGCAACATGTACGGATGCCGGGCGAACCCCCACGCCTTCCAGTCCTCCAGCACCGGGCCGACGACTTCGGGCGTGGAGTCCATGCCCATGCCGGTCAAGGTGGGGCCGGGCCGGACCTGCGACAGGCGCACGCCGCTGCCCTCGAGTTCCATGCGCATCTGCGCGGCCATCGCTTCCAGCCCCGCCTTGGCGGCGCTGTAGGCGCCCGTGCGCGGACGCGGTTCGGAGGCACAGTCCGAACTGATCAGCACGACGTCGCCGCGCTGCCTGCGCAGCATGCCGGGCAGCACCCGGTGCACGAGACGCTGCGCGCCGACGAGATGAACCTGCACCTGGCGGGCGAATCGCTCCGGATCCATCGCGTGTGCCTGCCCGAACTCGATATCGCCCGCACTGGAGACCAGGATCTCGGTGGGACCGAGCGCGTCCTCTGCGGCGCGCACGAATTCCTCGACCGAGTCCGGCTCGGTGACATCGAGGCGGTGGGCGAACGCTTCGCCGCCGTCGGCCCGGATCTTGTCCGCCAGTTCGGCGCACTGCTCGACGCGGCGCGCGCCGAGCGCCACCGGATGGCCGAGTTCGGCCAGGGCGACGGCGGTGGCCGCGCCGATCCCGGAGGAGGCGCCGGAGACGAGCGCGGGCCTGCGCTCGGGATGGGGGGCGAATCTCGGCATTATCGGGTCTCCACGGTGATGGGTAGGTGTGCGAAGCCACGCACGTTGGACGAGTGCACGCGCGCGATCCCGGATTCCAGGACGTCGTAGGACCGCACTCGCGAGCTGAATTCGGTGAGTGCGACGGTCGCCTCCAGACGGGCCAGGTGCGCACCCAGGCAGAAATGCACGCCCGCACCGAAACTGGCCAACCCGGACTTGTCGGCACGATCGATGCGGAAGCTGTCGCCGTCGTCGAACACCGCCGGATCGCGGTTGGCCGAACCGATCAGCAACAGCACCTTCGCCCCCGCCGGAATCACGCCGCCGTGATACGCCAGGTCTTCGGTCGCGGTGCGGGCGATCATCTGGCTGGAGGTGTCGTAGCGCAAGGTCTCTTCCACCCAGTCGGTGACCAGGTCCCCGTCCGCGACGACCTTCGCGTACTCCGCCGGGTTGCGCGCACCCCAATACAGGGCATTGCCGAGCAATTTGGTGGTGGTCTCGTTGCCGGCCACGACCATCAGGAACAGGAAACCGATGATCTCCTCGTCGCTGAGCGTGTCACCGCCGATCTCGGCGTCGAGCAAGGCGGAGGTCAGATCCTGTTTCGGGGCGCGCCTGCGCTCGGCCACCATCTCGGTGTAGTAGCCGAGCAGTTCGATCGACGCCTCGACGGCGGCCATCGGGATGTCGAGCACTCCGTCCTCACGATGGACCACCAGATCGGCCAATCGGCGGATCTCCACCCGGTCCTCGGCCGGGACCCCCATCAACTCGGAGATCACGTCCATCGGCAACTTGCCCGCGACCTCGTCGATCCAGTCGAAGTCGGCGCCGGCCAACGCGGGTTCCAGATACGACAGCGTCAGCTCCCGGATCCGGTCTTCCATCTCCGCGACGCGTTTGGGCGTGAATCCCTTGAACACCAATCGCCGCATCCGCATGTGGCGCGGGTCGTCCATCGCCAGAAACGACATGGTTCTGTGCGCGTGCGGCCCCCACGCGGCCGGATCCAGTGACACTCCGTTGGCGCTCGACAGCCGCACGCTGTCGCGGAACGCCCCCACCACATCCGGATGCCGCGACAACGCCCAGAACCCCAGATCCGGGTTGTGATACAGCGGCGCTTCTTCCCGCAGCCGCCGATAGGTCGGATACGGATCCTCGTGGAAGGAGTAGTCGTAGGGATCGAACACCAGCGGCTCCACCGCGGCCGTCATCGCCCGCACTCCCGAACCGATAACACGTTGCGCCACGCGGCGCCGCCTGGCGACCCGAGCGAAGACAGATAGCTGGACATGTGTCTGGACACTACCACCGAATGCCGGATCGCCACAATCGCCCGACGGCAGTTCTACCTCTCCGACTCGGACCATCCTGACGGAGAGCGCCGACGCGAGCCGAGCCATCGCGCTCCGCATTCACGGCAAGGGTGGCAGAGTTAGAACCTGTTATTGCCACCGATCACTTCGCGAGACTATATTCCGTACACGTGTCCAGACAGTATCGGAGTCAGCCATGAGCAGCCTTCTGCCGCCCGACGGATCCCGCCTGCTGATCGGCGGCAAGCTGGTCGAGGGCGCCGACGGCGTCTTCGCGACGGTGAACCCGGCGACCGAGGAGGTCCTCGGCCTCGCCGCCGACGCGAACGCGGCCGATCTCGACGCGGCCGTCGACGCCGCGCGCACCGCGTTCGACGAGACGGACTGGTCGCGCGATCACGCCTTCCGCGCCCACTGCCTCGCGCAGTTGCGCACCGCGTTGGAAAACCACGTCGACGAACTGCGCGAGATCACGATCGCCGAGGTCGGCGCGCCGCGGATGCTCACGAGCGGCCCACAGCTGGAAGGCCCGGTCGCCGACCTCGGCTACGCGGCAGGGCTGCCCGAAACCTACGCCTGGGAAACCGATCTCGGCCTGGCCGAGCCGATGGGCATCAAAACCCGCCGGATACTGCGCAGGGAGCCGATCGGCGTGGTCGGGGCGATCACGCCCTGGAACTTCCCGCACCAGATCAACTTCGCGAAACTCGGCCCCGCCCTTGCCGCAGGGAACACCGTCGTGCTCAAACCCGCTCCCGACACCCCGTGGTGCGCGGCGGCGGTCGGTGCGATCATCGCCGAGGAGACCGACATCCCCGCCGGCGTGGTGAACATCGTGACCTCCGCCGACCATACGCTCGGCGCCCGGCTCACCGCCGACCCGCGCGTCGACATGATCAGCTTCACCGGGTCCACCGCCACCGGCCGCGCCGTCATGACCGGCGCCGCGGCGACGCTGAAGAAGGCGTTCCTCGAACTGGGTGGCAAATCGGCGTTCATCGTGCTCGACGACGCCGACATCGCGGCGGCCTGCTCGGTGGCGGCGTTCTCGGTGTGCGTGCACGCCGGACAGGGATGCGCGCTGTCCACCCGGCTGCTGGTGCCACGCGCCGCCTACGAGCAGGCGGTGCAGGCGGCGGCCGCCACGCTCGGCGGGATGAAGCCGGGCGACCCGGCCGACCCCCGCACGGTCTGCGGGCCACTGATCTCCGAACGTCAGCGCGCCAGAGTGGAACGCTATATCGACATCGCGCGCGCCGAAGGCGGGCGGATCGTGGTCGGCGGCGGCCGGCCGGCCCGCGAGCGCGGATTCTTCGTCCAACCGACGTTGATCGCGGACGTGCCCAACAGCTCGACCGTCGCCCGCGAGGAGATCTTCGGCCCGGTGCTGGTGATCATCCCGCACGACGGCGACGAGGACGCCGTCCGCATCGCCAACGACTCCCCCTACGGCCTGTCCGGCTCGGTGTGGGGTAGCGACCCCGAGCGCATCCGGCGCGTCACCGAAGGCGTGCGCACCGGAACGCTGAGCGTCAACGGCGGCATCTGGTACTCCGCCGACGTCCCGTTCGGCGGTTACAAGCAATCCGGCCTCGGCCGTGAAATGGGCATCGCCGGTTTCGAGGAGTACCTCGAGACGAAAGTCATCGCCACCGCGGCCTGACCGCCGCGGGACAACACAGAGGAGCTGAACTCCATGGCCCGTTTCACGGGAAGATCCGCCATCGTCACCGGCGCCGCGCAGGGCATCGGCGCCGCCTACGCGCAGGCGCTGGCCGCCGAGGGCGCGAACGTCGTCGTCGCCGACAAGAACGCCGAAGGCGGCGCGGCGGTGGTCGAGAAGATCGTCGCCGACGGCGGCACCGCGGTGTTCGGGCAGGTCGACGTGTCCGATCCCGAATCCGCCTCCGCGCTGGCCGATTTCACCGTCGCCGAGTTCGGCGGCATCGACCACCTGGTCAACAATGCCGCCATCTACGGCGAGATGAAGATGAACCTGCTGCTGACCGTGCCGTGGGATTACTACAAGAAGTTCATGAGCGTGAACATGGACGGCGCGCTCGTCATGACCCGCGCGGTGTGGCCGCACATGTCCGAGCGCCGCAGCGGATCCATCGTCAACCAGTCCTCCACCGCCGCGTGGCTGTACTCCAGCTTCTACGGGCTGGCCAAAACCGGGATCAACGGCCTGACCCAGCAACTGGCCTTCGAACTCGGCGGGTCGAACATCCGGGTCAACGCCATCGCGCCGGGCCCGATCGACACCGACGCCACCAAGTCGGTCACCCCGGAGGTGATCGTCGACGACATCGTCAAACGCCTGCCGCTCAAGCGGATGGGCACCCCGCAGGACCTCGTCGGCGCCTGCCTGTATCTGCTGTCGGACGAGGCGAGCTGGGTCACCGGGCAGATCTTCAACGTCGACGGCGGACAGATCGTGCGATCATGAGCGCCCGCATCGGATTCCTCGGCCTCGGCAACATGGGCGCGCCGATGGCCGAGCGGCTGCTGGAATGGCCGGGCGGGCTGACGGTGTGCGATATGCGGCCCGAAGCGGTCGAGCCGTTCCTCGCCGCCGGAGCCGACGCCGTCTCCTCCGCCGCCGAACTGGCCAGGAAAGCCACCGTCATCTCGATCACCGTGGTGAACGACGCCCAGGTGCGCGAGGTGATCACCGGACCGGAGGGCCTGCTGCGGACCGCCGCGCCGGGCACCGTGGTCGCCGTGCACTCCACGATCAGCGACCGCACCGCCGAAGAACTGGGCGCGGTCTGCGGCGAGCGCGGCATCGAACTGGTGGACGCGCCGATCAGCGGCGGCGCCCCCGGCGCGACCCGCGGCGCGCTCGCGGTCATGGTCGGCGGAAGCGCGGCGGCGTTCGAGCAGGTGCGCGAACCGTTCGGCTGCTTCGCCGACCTGATCGTGCACGCGGGGCCGGTCGGCGCGGGCACCCGGATGAAGCTGGCGCGCAACCTGTTGCACTTCGTCTCCTTCACCGCGGCCACCGAGGCGCAGCGGCTGGCCGAGGCGGCCGGTCTCGACCTCACCGCACTGGGCAAAGTGGTGCGGCACTCCGACGCGGTCACCGGAGGGCCGGGCGCCATCATGCTGCGCGACACCACCGCCCCGATCCAGGACGGCGACTTCTGGTTGCCGATCCTGCGGCACGTGCGCGACCTCGGGGAAAAAGATCTGGGTCTCGCCCTGGAGCTGGGCGAACGGCTCGGCGCCGCGCTGCCGCTGGCCGCACTCGCACTCGACCGGCTCGGCCCCGGACTCGGCGTCGGGCCGGGCACCCTCGCATCGGAAAGGCAATCCTCATGAGCGACAACGGTTCCGGCGACTCCGTGCGGCAGCGCGGACTGGCCAAGATGGCCGAGGTCTACGGCACGGAGTTCCAGGAGTATCCCGGCGCGCACTTCGCCGTCACCGCCGACCACCTCTTCGCCGACATCTGGTCGCGGCCGGGCCTCACCATCCGCGACCGCAGGCTGCTGCTGCTCGGCGCGCTGGCCGCGCAGGGCGCGATCGACACCGCGGGCATCCAGATCGGGGCCGCGCTGCGCAACGGCGAACTCACCGAAGACCAGCTGCACGAGATCGCGGTGTTCCTGTGTCACTACGTGGGATGGCCGAACGGCACCAAACTCGACATCCTGGTGGGCACGATCGTGGCGCAGCAGAAGAAGGCCGCCCGCGCGCAGTCCGCGCCCGCCGAACAGTGAAGGATCCGTTGATCATGTCCGACGCCACCACCATCCGCCCCCTGCGCGCGAGCCGAGTCGAGCACTGGGACCTGCGCGCCGACGTCGTCATCGCCGGATACGGCATCGCGGGCGTCAGCGCCGCCATCGAGGCCGCCCGCGCCGGCGCGGACGTGCTGGTCCTCGAGCGCACCGGCGGCTGGGGAGGCGCCGCCGCCCTGGCCGGCGGATTCATCTACCTAGGCGGCGGCACACCGCTGCAACAAGCGCTCGGTTTCGAGGACACCCCGGAGAACATGGAGACCTTCCTGCTCGCGGCGCTGGGTCCTGGCGTGGACAAGGCGAAGATCGCCGACTACTGCCGCGGCAGCGTCGAGCACTTCACCTGGCTGGTGTCCTGCGGCGTGCCGTTCCGCGAGGCGTTCTGGGGCGAACCGGGATGGGAGCCGCCGCACGACGAGGGGCTGATGTACTCCGGCGGCGAGAACGCCGCTCCCTTCAATACGATCGCGAGACCCGCTCCGCGCGGCCATGTTCCGCAGATGGCCGACAAGCGCACCGGGGAGAAGGGCGGCGGCTACATGCTCATGAAGCCGCTCGCCGACACCGCCGAAGCGCTCGGCGTCCGCGCGGAGTACGACATGCGGATCGCGCGGCTGATCGTCGACGACGACGATCGCGTGGTCGGCGTGCTCGCCCGTCGCTACGGCAAGCAGGTCGCCGTGCGCGCCGAACGCGGCGTCGTGCTGGCCACCGGCAGCTTCGCCTACCAGAAGGAGATGATCGAAGGCTACGCTCCGCGCCTGATCGGCAGGCCCGCCGCGGCGATCGAGGAGCACGACGGCATCGGCATCCGGCTGGCGCAGGCGCTCGGCGCGGAACTGGCGCACATGGACGCGACCGAGGTGGCCTTCTTCGGGGATCCGCAGGTGCTGGCGCGCGGCATCCTGGTCAACGGGCGCGGCCAGCGCTACATCCCGGAGGACACCTATCCCGGCCGGATCGGCCAGGCGACGCTGATCCAGCAGGACAACCAGGCCTACCTGGTGATCGACGAGGCGTCCTACGAGGAAGCGCTGACCACCGAGACCTCCACCCCGTTCTTCCGCCAGCCCCCGACCTGGGTGGCGGAGACGATCGCCGAGCTGGAAGCCGAGATGGGTCTGCCCGGCCAGGCGTTGCAGGCCACCGTGGACTGCTACAACCTGCACGCCGCCGACGGCGCGGATCCGCTGCTGGGCAAGAAGCCGGAGTGGGTGCGCCCGCTGCGCGGACCGGTGGCCGCGTTCGACATGCGCGGCTTCACGGCCGGTTTCACCCTCGGCGGCCTGCGCACCGACCTCGATTCCCGGGTGCTGCACGTCTCCGGGGAGCCGATCCAGGGGCTTTTCGCGGCGGGCCGCTGCACCTCGGGTCTGTGCGCGGGCGGTTACGTCAGCGGCGCGTCGCTGGGCGACGGCAGCTTCTACGGGCGCAGGGCCGGCATCGCGGCGGCCAAGAACTGAACCGTTCCAATCCGCCTAGTAGGATCCAGACACATGTCCGAACCCGATTCCGTCATCCTCGAGGCGACCCGCCGCAGGCTCTCCGGCAAACAGGCCGACACCGTCGACAAGCTGACCCGCGCGGCGGTGGAAGTGCTCGCGCGGGAAGGGTTCGCCGGCATGACCATCCGGATGGTCGCCGCGGCTGCCGGGGTCGGGACGGCCACGGCGTACACCTACTTCTCCTCCAAGGAGCATCTGGTCGCGGAGATCTTCTGGCGGCGGCTGGTCGCCTCGCCGTCGCCGGTCAGCGAGGATCCCGACCCGACCGTGCGGGTGGTCGCCGAACTGCGCAACATCGCGATGCTGGTGGCCGACGAACAGGAGCTGTCGGGCGCGGTCACCAGCGCGCTGCTCGGCCGCGACCCCGACGTGGAGCATCTGCGCGGGCGCATCGGCGCCGAGATCCGCAAGCGCATCATCCGCGCTCTGGATCCGGACCCGGATCCGGACGTGGTCGAGTCGCTGGAACTGCTCTACGCGGGCGCGCTGGTGCGCGCGGGCATGGGCTACGGGTCCTACTCCCAGATCGCCGACCGGATCGAGGCTTCCGCGCTGTTGATCCTGCGGTAGCGGGGACAATGCCGGACGAGTTCGAGCCGGTTACCCGAAACCGGGCCGCGAGGCGCGTCCTTGCTCGTATCTTTTCCGTAGTCGGTGCAGATCGGAGTGGGAAAAGTGCAACCTGGTGAGCTTTCCGCGGACTACGTCGTCGTCGGCTCGGGATCGGCGGGCGCGGTGGTGGCCAATCGGCTCAGCGCCGATCCGGGCACCACGGTGGCGCTGCTGGAAGCGGGCCCGCCGGACAAGAACAAGTTCGCGCACATACCCGCCGGGTTCGCGAAGCTGTTCCGCTCCGAGGTGGACTGGGACTACCTCACCCAGCCCCAGCCGGAGTTGAAGAACCGCGAGATCTACTGGCCGCGTGGCAAGATGTTCGGCGGTTCGTCGTCGATGAACGCCATGATGTGGGTGCGCGGCTTCCGCGCCGACTACGACGAATGGGCGCTGCTGGCGGGTGCGGAATGGGGCTTCGCCGCGGCGGTCGAGCAGTTCCGGCGCATCGAACGCGTGGAGAACGCCCAGTATCCCGACGAAGGCACCGAAGGTCCGCTGCACATCTCCCGTCAGCGCAGCCCGCGCGGCCTCACCGCCGCCTATCTGGCCGCGGTGCAGGAGGCGGGTTACCAGCTCGAGCCGCCCAACCGGCCGCAGCCGGACGGGTTCACCGAGACCATGGTCACCCAGCGCGCGGGTCGCCGCTGGAGCACCGCCGACGCCTATCTGCGGCCCGCGCTGCGTCGTCCGAATCTCACGGTGCGCAGCGAAGCGCTGGCCACCCGGGTGCTGTTCGACGGCACCCGCGCCATCGGAGTGGAATACCGTCACGGCGGCGCCACCCACACGGTGACCGCGCGGCGCGAGGTCGTGCTGTGCGGCGGCGCGATCAACAGCCCGCAACTGCTCATGCTCTCCGGCATCGGCGACCGGGACGAACTGGCCCGCCACGGCATCGAGGTGCGCCACCACGCACCGGAGGTGGGCGCGAACCTGCAGGACCATCTCGTCGCGGGCATCGGCTACGGCGTCGCGGGGGATTCGCTGTTCGGCGCGGAGAAGCCACGCCAACTGCTGGACTACCTGATCCGGCATCGCGGCATGCTCACCTCCAACGTCGGCGAGGCGTACGGATTCATCCGCAGCAGGGCGGATCTGGAGTTCCCCGACTTGGAGCTGATCTTCGCGCCCGCGCCGTTCTATTACGAAGGACTCCAGGACCCGACCGAACACGGCGTCATCCTGGCGACGGTGCTGCTGCGCCCACAGAGCCGCGGACGGATCGCTCTGTCCGGCGCGGACCCGTCCGCCAAGCCTCTGATCGATCCGCGCTATCTGTCCGACGCCGCGGGCGCGGACCGCGCCGCCATCATGGCCGGGCTGCGCGTGTGCGCCGCCATCGCCACCGAACCGTCGATGAAAGCGGTCCTCGGCCCGCTGATCTATCCGCCGCAGGCGCCTGCGGAACCGGAAGCCGTGCTCGAGCTGACGCTCAACTCCTACGCGCACACGCTCTACCACCCGGTCGGCACCTGCCGGATGGGCACCGACGCCGCCAGCGTCGTGACACCTCGACTGGAAGTGCGTGGCGTACAAGGACTCCGGGTGGCCGACGCCTCGGTGATGCCGCTCATCATCCGCGGGCACACGCACGCGCCTGCGGTGTTCATCGGCGAACAGGCGGCCAAGTTCATCCTCGCCGGGTAGTACGAATCCCGTCCCTTGCGCGGCGCGCCGAAATGCTCGCCCCACTGCGCCGACTCGCGTGCCGATACCGCCGGGCGAACCGTTCGAGCGTTCGCGCGGCGTCAGAGGCCGGTGTAGCGGCGGGTTCCGCGCCGCTCGACGCGGTCGACCCTGTCGCGGTCCACGCCGAGCACCGGCCGGGCAACCAAGGATGAACCGGTGCCGTCGCGTGCCGCCCCCGCCGCCGCGGCGAATCACCGTGCGGCGCCGGCAGGCGAGGCAAGGGGCGAGTCCGGCCGGGGCGACCAGGCGTGAACCAGGTCGGCGGCGCCGCCCACCGCGCCCGCTGCGGCGCCTCGTGCGGCCCGGGAGCGCGCCTACGACGCGACGAACAGTCCCAGCGAGGCGGCGGCCAGCAGGAGATACGGCAGCGGATACCCGATATGCGTGTAGCGCCGCGCCCGCAGCACGGTCAGCACCGCGCCGACGAAGTAGAGAACCAGCCCGGCCGCCGCGGCCACGCCGATCGGCGGAATCGCCAGACCGGTCAGCAGGCCGGCCCCACCGATCGCCTTGACCACAGCCAACGGTGTCAGCCACGATTCCGGCACCCCGTAGGCGCGCATATTCGCCCGCACCCACTCGGCGCGAAGCACATCGATCCCCGCCGCGAGCAAGGCGGCCGCGGCGGCGAGCACCGTGGCGACGACATAGGCGATGTCCATGGCAATACCCTTTCCTCAGGTGCCGCGCCCGGTCCGGACGCCGGTCACCGATGAGCTGTCCGATCCGTCATCTCGATGACGGACCGCGGAGCGGAAAGGTGACCGATGCCCACCGAAGACGGCTTGGCAGGGGATTTCGAAGCCCAGCGCGGCCACCTGCACGCGGTCGCCTACCGCATGCTCGGTTCACCGAGCGAGGCCGACGACGCGGTGCAGGAGACCTGGCTGCGGCTGGTCCGTCACGACGTCGATGACGTGCGCAACCTCCCGGGCTGGCTCACCACCGTCGTGTCCCGGATCTGCCTGGACATGCTGCGCGCCAGGGCGGCGCGGCGCGAGGAACCGCTGGACCACCCGTCGCTCGACAGGGGCGCCGAGGAGAACGAACCGGAGGGTGAAGCGGTCCTGATCGAGTCCGTAGGCCGGGCGCTGCTGGTGGTGCTGGACCGGCTCGGACCCGACGAGCGGGTCGCGTTCGTCCTGCACGACCTGTTCGCGGTGCCGTTCGACGAGATCGCGCCGATCGTCGGCCGCACCACGCCGACCACCAAGAAGCTGGCCAGTCGCGCCCGGCAGCGCGTGCGGGGCGTGGACGTCACGGCCGACCCGGAACGCACCGCACAGCGACATGTCGTCGAGGCGTTTCTGCGCGCGGCGCGCGGCGGGGACCTCGACGGGCTGCTGACAGTCCTCGCGCCCGACGTGGTCCGCACGGCCGACGCCGCCGCGCTCCCGGCCGGAGTGGCCACGACCGTGCGCGGTGCGGCCTCGGTGGCCGCGGAGACCGTGTTGCTGCGGCGGCGCTCGCAGGTCGCGGCGCTCGCGCTGGTGGACGGTCACGCAGGTATCGTCGTCGCTCCGCACGGCAGGCTGCTGCTGGCGCTCACCGTCACGGTGCGCGGCGACCGGGTGGCCGGATACCGGGTGATCGCCGATCCGTCCCGGCTACGCGAGCTCCCGATCAGCCTGCTGCACCGGTGATTTCGACCCCGATCGTTTCACGGCACCGGCTGCTCGGCGCGCTCCGCCGCTCTGCGCCGCCGGAATTCGCGCGGCGTCTCGCCGAAACGGGCCTTGAACGCCGCGGAGAACCACGCCGGGGTGAATCCGGCGCGGATCGCCAGCTCGCGGATGGGATCGGACTGCGCGGGATCCTCCAGCAGATCGCGCGCGGCGCGCAGGGCCTCCTCCCGCCGCACGTCGCGGTAGGTGGTGCCGGCCTGATGCAACACCGAGCGCAACTGTCGCGGTGACCAGCCCAGCGCGTGCGCCACCGCGGGCAGGCGCACGTCGCTGCGGCCGACGTTCGCTCGCACGTACTGCCGGATCTGCGCGACGACCTGAGCGTGATGACTACGCTGCGGATGGGTTTCGCCGAGCGAGATCAGGCTCAGCAATTCGGCGATCCGGTCACAGACGGCGTTGAACTCGTGATCGGACAGGTTCGCCTGCTCGGTGTGGGTGCTGCGGATCATCGCCTGGGTGATGCGGCCGAGTCCGGAGTTCAAGTCGATCGTCATGCCGCGCTCGGCGAGCGGTCCCGCCCGATGGTCGAGTTCGGCTCTCGGCAGCTGGATCGCGTAGGCGGACAACAGCGGGATGTGGATCTGGCACAGGTCGTCGAGGGCGGTCACCGCGGCCTGGTGCGGACTCGCCTTCGTCTCCTCGCCGCGATAGCGCACCGAGTACACGCCCTGTTCGGGGATGACCACCCAGTAGAAGTCGTCGCACGGACCGTGCCGGATGTTCGTCCGGGTGCGGTAGGAGGTACTGGTCCCGCGCTGCTCCCAGCGCAGCAATCGGTAGGCGGCCGACTCCTGAACCGTCAGGCCCGAATACCACCGTTCCGGATCGCCGTACCGGTAATCCATCGGAACGAAGCTGTTGGCGATCGCGGTCCACGATGGGGCATCGTTGGCGGTCACGCCGTAGCACTTCATGGTGACAACCTATCGCCGCCGAATCCACCCGATACCGTACTGCCCATCACCACGATACGGCTCGTCGACGGTCCTCGCGTCACTGGGAAGTTCTCGCCGCGACACGTGGCCCACAAGCCGGAACATCTTGCCCCCGTGTACATTACGCGGTCGCTCAGCGCGCGGGCACCCGGGCGAATCCGAGCGGCGGCGTGGGAGCGGGCCCGGTGCGCAGCACGGGGCGGAATTCGGGCAGCACCGGCAGGACGTCGGCGTTTCTGGCGGCATAACATCGCACGACGGGCAGCGCACGGGCCACCTCGGCGCGCTCCACCGGCTCGTGATCGATGAAACCGACGGCGTCCAAGCCGAGACCGAGCGTGCGCGCGATCCGCAGGATCGCGGAGGATTTGGGTCCCCATCCGATCTCGACGGCCGAGAACATCTCGTAGACGCCGTAGCGGTACAGCTTGTCCAGGGTCCACTCGCGTTCGCCGCGGCTGGCCACGGCATGCCAGATGCCCCGTTCACTGAGCACGCGCAGGGTGCGCAGCGCGGCGGGCCGCAACGCACCGACGGTCGCGTCGCACACGACACCGTCCCACAAGGTGTTGTCCAGTTCCCAGACAAGACATCTCAGAGCCGGTGTCATCGCCCTGCCCCTATCGTTGCGTCATCACTGCCTTTCCGCCGTGGCGTGCGCGGCGGATGGGCACTGCACACCATCCAGGACACGACACGTGCCGGACAAGACCCTGGTTGCATGGCCATGACCGGCGCGGGTGATCCTACCGGCATGTCGGCCGCGACTCGCGGCAACGACCGAACCCGCCGCCCCCCGGCATACGGCGCCGAGCCCGGGGTCCCCGTGCTCGAAGCCGGCCGTCCGCCATGGGAAATCGGTCGCCTGTCCAGCTGCTGTGACCGATAACAACTCCCCGTCGAACCGTCTCACCTGCTCTCACAGAACCCGTCGATCGGGTCCGCAGAGCAGATCGACCGATTAGTGTGAATGCGCTGCACAGCAATCGTGGGCGGAAGGGAGTCGCCAATGTCCGTCGACAGTTCGGCCCGGCCGAGTCTGACCCTGTCGGGAAAGCCGATGTCGTCGCCGCTGAAGGACGTGCGCGGGCTATCGCGTCAGATGGTCGGCCACTTCGTCGAGAATGTCATCCCGTGCGGAACGCTACCGGGTGACGCGATCGCGGGCGACGTCACCACCATCACCCGGGTCTGCCTGGAGCTGGCGGTGAGCATGCTCGACGGCAAGGACCTCCCGGAGAAACTCCAGCGCCTCGGCGACGCCGCCGCGGGATGGGCGCGCGAGGGGGTGCCCATCGACACCATCCACCACTCGATCCACGAAGGCTTCAAGATGGGCCTGGAACTGGTGGTGTCCGACGCGACCATGAAGGACTACGACGACCTCGTCGACGGCGCCAAGATGGTCGTGGAGATGCTCGACATGATCAACTCGGCCGTCTCCATGGCCTACGTCCGCGAACTGCGCGCGGTGGTCAGCGAGCACCACACCGCCGTGCACACGCTGACCTCCGCGCTGCTCGGCGGGCACAGCACCTCGACCATGGCGCGCGAATGCGGCATCGCCATCGCGCCGTCGTACGCCGTTCTGGCCGTGGCGATCCCGCCGCACCGCGAAGAACGCAACCCGATGGTGGACGGCAAGGTCGTCGCCCGCAGGAAACTGCGCAGGGTGCAGGCCGAGCTGGCCACGCGCTGCGGCGAGGCCGCGCTGTCGCTGCTGAGCGTGGACGGCGGCACGGTGCTCATCCCGTCCGGGCATCTGGACAACGAGCAGCTCGACGCCCTGGTCACCCAGCTGTCGCACGCCGCGCAGGTGGGCGTCACCGCCACCATGGTGGAGGCCACTCCCGAGAAGATTCCCACCGCCGCCGATCAGGCGCACGAACTGCTGGACATGGTGCAGCGATTGGAGGCGGTGGCCGGGCTCTACCGGTTCGACGAGCTGGCACTGGAATACCAGCTGACCAGACCGGGGCCCGGCCGCGAGTACCTCGGCTCGCTGCTGGATCCGCTGGACGCGCACCCGGAACTGCTGGAGACGCTGCAACGGCACATCGCCAACAATCTCAACCGGCAGCGCACGGCACGCGTGCTGCACGTGCATACCAACACCGTCGACTACCGGCTCAAGCGGATCGGTCAGCTCACCGGATTCGACCCGTCCCAGCCGTCGGGCCTGTGGTACCTGCGCTCGGCACTGGTCGCCCGCACGTATCGCACCACCTGATCCCCGGCCGCAGCGCTCCCCTCGAGCGGCAAGACGCTGATCGTTGTGGCGTCACGCCTCGGCGATTACCGTGAGCCACCAGTTCCGAAGGCCGGTGTCGGCACAGCCCCGATCGTCGCGACCGGAGGTACCGAGGAGGTTGCGATGACATGGGCAGGCGCGTCGGCCGGGGAGATCGCGGCGGGGGTGCGCAGCCGGACGGTGTCCCCGCTCGAGGTGGCCGACGAGCACTTGGCGCGCATCGCGGCGCTGGACGCGCGGATCAACGCCTTCCGGATCGTGCGCCACGAGCAGGTCCGCCGCGAAGCCCGCGCGCTGGCCACCCGGGGCGATCTCGCCGACCTCCCGCTGGCCGGAGTTCCGGTGGCGGTGAAGGACAATCTCGACCTCGCCGGGTGCGTGACCGGCCACGGGTCACGCGCGGCGCGGCAGACCGCGGCCGAGTCCGACACCGAGCTGGTCCGCAGGTTGCGCGCCGCGGGCGCGCTGCTGATCGGCAAGACCAATGTGCCCGAGCTGTGCCAGTGGCCGGTCACCGAGAGCGCCGCGCACGGCATCACCCGCAACCCGTGGCGCCTCACGCACACGCCGGGCGGTTCCACCGGTGGCGGCGCCGCGGCGGTCGCCGCCGGGATGGCCGCGCTGGCAATCGGTTCCGATGGCGGCGGCTCGATCCGCATCCCGTCGTCGTGCTGCGGGCTCGTCGGCCTCAAGCCCGGGGACGGCGTGATCGCGCGCCCGCCCGAACTCGGCTCCAACTGGCTCGGCATATCGACGTTCGGACCGCTGGCCACCACGGTGTCCGACGCGGCCTTGCTCCTCGGTGTGCTCACCGGCGACCGGTATCCGGCACCCGCCGCACCCGAGCGGCCCCTGCGGATCGGCATGACCACCGAGCCACCGGTGCTCGGCGCGTCCGTCGACCCGCAGGTGCGCGCGACCGTGCTGGCGACGGCCGAAGCGCTGCGCGCTGCGGGGCACACCGTCACCGAGGTGGCGCCGCCGTGGCGGCCGCAGGACGCGCTCGGCTTCCTCGCCCGCTACTTCGCCGGCGTCGCCGAGGACACCACCGACCTCAGCGCCGACCTGCTGGAACCACTGACCCGCAAGGTAGCCCGGGCAGGACGGGTGATCGGCCGGGTGCGCCGCGTGCCCGACGCTCCCCCGGCACGGCAGTCCGAACGATTCGCCGCGTGGTTCACCGAACACGACCTGCTGCTCACCCCCACCCTGGCTACCCCGCCGGTGCCGGTCGGGGCCTTCGCCGGAAAAGGCTTTCTGCGCACCCTGCTCGACGTGCCGCGCTTCATCCCGTTCACGCCGCCGTTCAACACGGTTCGCTACCCGGCGATATCCGTTCCCGCCGGGCTGTCGGACATCGGACTGCCCATCGGTGTGCAGTTCGCCGCGGCGCCCGGCGGCGAAACGACGTTGCTTGCGGTCGCCGCGCAACTGGAGCGGATTCGTCCGTGGCCGCGCCACGCCCCGCTGGGTGACGCGACGACACCGTAGCTGGTCGCCACCCAACGGCTGCGGTCGGCGTTGCCGCGTGGACGACGGACTCGACATCCACGCCAACCGGATCGAACGAGTCGGCATCGCGCGGCCCGCAGGGGATCTCCCCGTCCATATGCCGTTAATGTCGCGTTTACGATGTCCCGGTGCTTGTGAACGACGTGCAGGGGAGCTTGACCCCACCGGGCGAGCGAGTGGGTATCGAAGAGTTCCGCGAGCGTCGGTTCCGGCCGGTGGTCGTGTGGTGCGGTGTCGCGGTCATCGCGCTCGCACTCGTCGGCGGTGAAGTCATGGCCGCGCACATCGGTGCGCTGGGACCGCTGACCAGCCTGGCGCGTGACTATGCCGGAACGCCGAAGTCGGCGACCACACCGTGGGCGGGGTTCCTGCTGGCCCTGGTCGGGATCACGGCGCGCGCTCGCGTCGGCGCCGTCGCCGCGGCCGTCGCCGTGGACCTGCTGTTCGTCGTGATCAGGGCGGTCGAAGGACGTCCGTTTACCGTCGGCAACGGTCCGACCATCGTGCTCACCGCACTGGCGGTGGTCGCGTTCGTGCGGTGGGACGGGCAGCGCCGCCACACGGCGTTGCGCACCATCGCCTTCGGCGCGCTGCTGGTAGCGGCGACGAAGATCAGCGAGATCTGGCTGGACATCACCGCGTGGGCCTGCCCGCTGGTCCTCGATCCATACGTGCAGGCCGCCGACCGCGCCCTCGCCAGCCCGTCGTGGCTGGTCGGCCACGCGCTCGAGGTGGCAGGACCGGTGGCGACGGGCGTGGTGCGCTGGGTGTATTTCGAGCTTCCGCTGGCGGCCGTGCTGGTCGCGGCCTGGCAGTTGCGCGACGTGACGACCGGCGGCTGGCCACGGCACTACCTGGTGCGCACCTTCCTGACCCTCGGCGTGGTCGGACCCATCTGGTACGTGGCCTTCCCTGTGGTGGGTCCGGTGCTCGCCTACGGACCGCAGGGGCTCGGCTTCCAGATCGCCGACGTCTGGCCGGATGTCGTACCCGCGGTGCCGTCCTCGATCGATGCGCTGCGCTTCGACGGCATCACCCCGCGCAACTGCATGCCGTCGCTGCACACCGCCTGGGCGCTGTCGCTGTTCATCCACTCCAGGCGCGGCCCGCTGTGGTTGCGCTGGGGCGGGGCGTTCTGGCTGGTGTGCACACTCGTCGCGACGCTCGGGCTCGGCGCGCATTATGGCGTCGATCTGGTCGTCGGCGCGGCATTGTGCCTGACGGTGGAATCCGCGCTGCGCGATCCGGATCGGGGCTGGGACCGCGGGCGCGCGCGACTCGTGGCCATGGGTGTCGCCGTCTGCGCCGGGGTGCTGCTGTGCATCCGCTTCCTCGCCGTGCCGATGGCGACGCACCCGATCCCGTTCGGGATCGTGATCCTCGGCGCGCTCGGTGCGTTGTCGATCCTGTTCTACGCCACGTGGTTCGGTGCGTCCTCGGCGGCGGAATCGAGCGAGTCGGCCCGGGGGTGAATCAACCGCCGCGCCGATCATCGGCCCGCCCTGGTCAGCGATCGGCCTCGGGATGATCGCCACCGTGGTGCGCGGCCAGCGTCGAGGCCAGCGCCGCGCGATCGAGTTTGCCCCGCGGCGTGCGCGGCAGCCGGTCCACGACCAGCACCCGCACCGGCATACTCGGACTCGGCAAGGTCGCGCGCAGCCGCCGCCAGATCTCGTCGGCGGCCGGTGCGCCGGCGCCGACCACGATCGCCGCCGCTGGCGCCTCCCCCATGCGCGGGTCGGGCACGCCGACGCAGGCGGCTTCGGCGACACCCGGTATCGCCGTGAGCGCCGCTTCGACGGCGGCCGGTTCGACGTTGAGACCCGCCCGGATCAGCATCTCGCTGTCCCGGCCGAAAAGTCGCAGGCGGTCGCCGATGACCTCGCCCCGGTCGCCGACCGTCATCCAGCCGTCGATGGGACCGCCCGCCACGCCGTCCGCGGTGAGGTAGCCGTCGAACAGCATGTCGCTGCGCACGTACACCAGGCCGTCGCGGATGCTGGCCTCGACACCGCGAAACAGTTCGCCCGCCGATTTCTCGTCGGCGCTGCCGAGCCCGCGATCGAAGGACACGAAGCTCAGTTCGGAGGCACCGTAGAAGTGCACGAGCGAGGCGTTCGGCAGGACTTCACGCAACGCCTGCCGCCCCGCGCGTGGCCACCGGGCCGCCGAGGACAGCACTTCCCGCACGCCGCCGACCGGGCCGATTCCCGCCCGTACCACGTCCCACGCGATCGTCGGCACCGAATACAACTGCGTCGCACCGGCGGTCAGCGCGTCGGTAACAGGTCGCAGATCGACCGTCGCACCGCGGGTCAAGGCGTGCAGCGCGCCGTAGAGGAAATGCGTGTGGTCCAGCACGCCGGGCACCGAAACCCGGTCACCCCCGCCGATGTCGAACGTATGGTCGGAACGATCCAGCGTGGCGGCCCACGACAGCTGATCGCGCACGAACAGCTTCGGCTCGCCGGTGGTGCCGGAGGTGATCCCCACCAACAGTTCCGCGCCCGGGTGCGCCCCGGCCACCGCGCCCTCGGATTCCAGTGCGGCGGCGGTCCGCACCACGCCGTCGAAACCCAGCCGCCGCAACCGGCGGTGCTGGTGCGGCGCGGCCACGACGGCGCCCGGCCCGGCCAGCGCGAGCACCCGGCTCAGCTGATCGGGCAGCAGATGCCGATGCAGCAGGACCACACTCACCCCGGCGTGCATCGCCGCGGTCACCGCCACCAGGGATTCGACATCGGACGTGGGAAGCACCGCCACCCGATGCATGCCCTCCAGTCCCGCGGCGGTGCGCAGGACCTTCGACCAGAACCGCTCGTAATCGACCCGCTCGCGTTTCGAGATGACCGCGACAGCCGTGGGATTCGCCGCGGCCCGCCGCGCGATCCGCGCGGCGAGCAGCTCAGTCATCGTCCACTCCTCGCGCGGCGAGGGCGTCGCCCATCGCGTCGGCCGTGCGCAGCGCGCGCACCAGCACCGGCGTGACCAGCGCCGTCATCGACCATTGCAGCCCGCGGGCGCGCCTGGCCTCGGCGACGTCGCGCACGATCCCCGCCAGCAACGGGACACACCGGATGGCCAGCGCCAGCAGCAGGCCGATCCGCTCGGGATCGACACCCACCCGGCGCAGCGGACCGAGCCACCGGGTGACCGCGTCGAGCATGTCGGTCACCCGGGTGGTGAGGGTGAACAGCGCCGCCAGCGCCACCGACGCCACCAGCACGCCGCACACCACCGCGGCACGCGCGGGCGAGGTGATCAGCACCTGGAACACGGCGATGAACACCAGCATCCACACCAGCGGACGCAGCTGGGCCACCGCGACCCGCCACGGGATCCCGGCCACCGCGAACAGTCCAGCCACCACCACCCCGACGGCCAGCACCTGTGCCGGCGTGCGCACGAACACCGCGGTCGCCACGATCGACACCAGCAGCAGCGCCAGTTTCACCCCGGCGGGTATCCGGTGCAGCGGGGAATCGCCCGCGAGGTAGAGGCCGATCATTCGACCGACGCCCGGTATGCCGTGACGGCGTCGCCGGGCGTTCCGTCGAACACCACCGCCCCGTCGTCGATCACGATGACCCGTTCGAAGCTCTCCAGCAGCGACAGCTGATGCGTCACGACGATCACCTGCTGATCCACCGCGTCCAGCGCCTCGGCGACGACCCTCGCGTTCCGCAGATCCAGCAGGGTGGTCGGCTCGTCGGCGACGATCACCTCCGGCCGCCGGATCAGGACCGCGCCGATGGCGAGCAACTGTTTCTGGCCGCCGGACAACAGATGTGCCGGGTGCTCGGCGTGGCCCGCCAGCCCGAAACGCTCCAGGACCTCCTGGACGCGCGCCGCGATCTCCTGCTTGCGCAGCCCCGACCGCCGCAGCGAGAACGCGAGATCCTCGGCCACCGTCGGCATCACGATCTGGGTGTCGGGGTCGGTGAAGACGAACCCCACCTTCCTGCGCACCTGCGCGCCCTTGCGGGCGGCGTCGACGCCGTCCACCGTGACCGTGCCGGAACTCGGCGCCAGCAAGCCGTTGATCATGCGCGCCAGCGTCGATTTGCCGGAGCCGTTGGATCCGATGACGCCCACGCGGCGCTCGGTGATCCGCAGATCTATCTCGCGCAACACCTTCCGCTCACCGAAGCGGTGACTCACCGAGTCGAAGACGATCTCGCTCACGACACTCGCTCCACCAGCACGGCGATCCCCTGCCCGCCGCCGATGGCGCAGGCCGCCAGTCCGAGCGCCGGGCCGTCCGCGCACAGCATCCGACTCGCCAGGCGCACCAGCAGGATGGCCCCGGACGCACCCCACGGATGTCCCATCGCGATGGCGCCGCCCTGCGGGCAGATCGTGGACTCGTCGAGGCCGAGCTCGTCGGCCACCGCGAGAACCACCGACGCGAACGCTTCGGTGATCTCGACGACACCGAGGTCCGCCACGCCGAAGCCGGTGCGCCGCAACAGTTTCCGGATCGCGGGTACCGGCCCGAGACCCGGTAGCGCCGGGTCGGATCCGGCCACCGCGCAGCCGAGGATCCGCAAGGCGGGCAGCCCGGCCGCCATCGCCTCGGTGGTCACCGCCATGGCCGCAGCCCCGTCGGAGATGCCGCAGGAATTGCCCGCGGTGGCGGTGCCGTCGGCACCGAAGCTGGGGCGCAGGCGCGCGAGCCGGGCGGCGGTCATGCCCGCTCGAATGCGTTCGTCGCGGTGCACGCCGCCGACCGGCACGATCTCCGCGGAGAAATCGGCCGCCGCGGCGAGTGCGTGGGAGCGGGCCGCGTAGGCGTCCTGCCGTTCCCGGCTGATGCCGCGCGCTCGGGCGAGATCGTCGGCGGCCACGCCCATGTCGGGATCGGGGAATCCCGGTGGCGCGAAGGGGGCGCGGGTGTAGCGCACCGGCTCGGCGTCCGCCACGGGCGGCCAGAAACGCCACGGGGCGGTGCTGGCCGATTCGACCCCGCCGGCCAGGATGAGTTCCTCCGCGCCGCTGCGCACCCGCAAGGCCGCCTGCATCACCGCGTCGAGGCCGGAACCGCACTGCCGGTCGACGGTGACGCCGGGAACCTGCGCACCCAACCCCGCGCGCAGGGCGGCGACCCGGGCGGGATTACCGCCGGGGCCGAGGCAGTTGCCGAGCACCACGTCGTCGACTTCGGCGTCGATGCCGGCCGCGCGCACGGACGCCAGCACGTCGCGCAGCACGGGAGCGGCCAGGTCGGTGATGGTCAGGTCGGACAATCCGTGGCCTGCGTTGCCGATCGGCGTGCGGCGCGGCGCTACCAGAACGGGGACCGGGCTCATGCCAGCAAGTCTTTCAGCTCGCCCCTGGCCACCTTCCCCGCGGCGGTGCGCGGCAGTGCGGGCAGCGGCACCCACCGGCGGGGCATCGCCTCTTTCGCCAGAACGCGACGCGCTCGCGACCGCACCTCGTCGAGCCCGGCTCGGCCGTCCAATTGCACCGCGGCCGTGACGGTTTCACCGAACACCGCATGCGGCGAGCCGATCACCGCCACCGCGGCGATGCCGTCGAGCGATTCCAGGACCCGCTCCACCTCCTCGGCGACCACCACGGTGCCGCCGACGTTGATCGCGCAGTCACCCCTGCCCAGCACGGTCAGCTCACGGTCGTCACCCAGCTCGGCGAGGTCGCCGACGCCGAACCAGTCCGGCGCGCCGAGCACCCGGTAGGGCGTGCGGACGTAGAGCAGTCCGTCGCGCACCTCGGCCTCGACCCCGTCGAGCAGCCGCATCGGCTCGGGAACACGCCGCGCCGCCACCAGCGAGACCTCCGAGGAGCCGTAGTACTCGACGACCTGCAGGTGACCGGCCGTCGCCAGCGCACCGTCGTCGAGCGCGATGCCCGCGACGATCGCGGTGCGCAGGCGCGGGCAGCCGGCCACCACGTCACGCAGTACCGCGGGAACCGCGTGCACCACCGTGGCCCGCGCCCGGTCATCGGTGACGCACGCGCCGCGCCACAGCGCGTGCAGCGCACCGAACAGATGCATGGTGGCGTGCAGCGGTCCGGTGAGCAAGACGCGGTCGTCCGGTCGGACGCCGGTGATCCGGGTGAACGCGGGGAAACTGTCGTACCAGGAGGCGGCCGTCCGCGCCAGCGGCCGCGGGTGTCCGGTCGAGCCCGACGTCGCCACCAGCAGGAACGCCGCCGGCGGAAGATCGGCACGGTGCGGTCGCGCGGCGGGATTCTCGACGAAGACCGGGATGCCGCGGCGGGCAGCTGCGCAGACACAGATCAGCGCGTCCGCAACGGGGAGGTCCGACGCGTCGTAGACCGCCGAGTCCGGGTCGCGGGCGATCCAGCGCTCGATCGCACGGTCGAGTTCCCGGTAGGTGAAGCGGCGGCCGCCGAAGTCGACGGCAGGCGCGTCGCCCGCTCCGCCGAGTTCGGGACTACGCACGGATCACACCGGGATACGCGCGATGCACCCCTTTGGCCACCACGGTCGCGACGACGACTTTGAGCAGGTCGCCGGGGATGAACGCGAAATTGGCGGTGACAGCGGCCCGCACGCCGAGATCGGTGCGCAGCAGCAGGCCCGCGGTGCCGAAGAGATAGATGACCAGCAGGCCGCCGACGGCGTTGATCAGCAGACCGAGCACGACCGGGTATTTCGGCAGGATGCGGGCGGTGCCCAGTCCGATGACCAACGCGGCGGGAATCCAGCCGATCAGGTACCCGGCACTGGGACCGGCCAGCGCGGTCAAACCGGTACGCCCGCCGGACAGCAGCGGCAGGCCGAGCATCGTGAGCGCCAGGAACACCAGCACCGCGGCCGTCCCCTTACGCGCTCCGAGCACCGCACCGGCCAGGATCACGCCGAGGGTCTGCACCGTGATCGGCACGCCGCTGAACCCGACCGTGATGGCGCCGGGCAGGCCGAGCGCCGCGATCAGCGCCGCGAAGACGGCGATCTGCGCCATGTCCCGCGCGGAAACACCGACTCTCGGCTCCCGAGAGTTCTCGACACCCTCCACGACAACCCTCCGCCTAGAACTTGAACGACGTTCAAGGTAGCAAACCGGCCAGAGCGGCGCGCACCGAGCGTCGCAGTGCTACCGGTGGGTCCACTGCGGCTGCGCGAAGTGGGCGACTCTGGCCGCCGACGGGTCCGTGCCGAGCAGGACGACTTCGCGGAATTGCCACAGCAGCGCGCCGGTCGGTGCGTGAATGGTCATCTTCGGGCCGAGCCGCATCTGCAGCAGACCCGCTTCGCCCGCGGGCGCGGTGTCGTCGCGCAATTCCGCTTGCCGCACCGCGTCCTCGGCGCGGACCCAGCGCGGGGTGTCCTCTGCGGCGACCCGGGCCAGATCGACCAGGTGCGCCGAGTAGACCTCGTCCGGATCCGGCTGTAGCCGCGTCGCGCCGGTCAGCGCCAGAACAAGGGGCGTGATCGTGAAACCGGATGCCGCCGGGAAGTCGTCGAGCGCGCCGAGCAGGTCATCGGGAGTCGCGTCCAGGCCCAGTTCCTCGCGCAGTTCCCGTAAGGCGGCTTGTTCGGCGCTCTCGCCCTCCTCCAAGCGGCCACCGGGCAGACCCCACTGTCCGGCGTTGCGTCCACGGTAGGCCCGCTTGATAACGATCACCGACGGCGGTCCGTCGGACTCCTCCACCACGCAGAGCACCACCGCCGCGCGGCGCACACCGGGCAGATCGGCGACCTCGACGCGCGGGAACGCGGCCAAGCGAGCCTGCGCGAGCACGCGGAATTCGTCGATGCTCCTGGGTAGCGGCGTTTTCGAGGTCGACTCCATGACTTCGATCCTGCCCGACCCCGCGGACGAGCGCGACAAAGGAAGTCGTTGACAGCAACTGTCTCACCTGTCACCGTATCGGGAACCTCCGGGGCCCGGATGCGCCCCGGGCGTTCGCGATCGGAGCGTGCTTGATGGGATTTCTCGAGCCCGACCTGCCGGTGGTCGACATGGCGGAGTGGAGCAAGGGCACGCGGGCCGAGCGCATCCGTCCCATGGCCCGGCACTGGGCCGAGGTCGGCTTCGGCACACCGGTGGCGCTGCACCTGTTCTACGTCGCCAAGATCTGCCTCTACGCCCTCGGTGGCTGGCTCATCGTGCTGACCACCGACGGCATCGACGGATTCACCGACATCGGCGCCTGGTGGTCGGAGCCGATCGTCTTCCAGAAGATCGTGCTCTACACGCTGCTGTTCGAGGTGGTGGGGCTCGGCTGCGGATTCGGACCGCTCAACAACCGGTACTTCCCGCCGTTCGGCTCGATCCTGTACTGGTTGCGCCCCAACACCATTCGCCTGCCACCGTGGCCCGGACGGATACCGCTCACCAAGGGCGACAACCGCACGCCGGTGGACGTCGCGCTGTACGCGGCACTGCTGGCGATGACAGCGGTCGCGTTGCTGTCCGACGGAACCGGCCCGATACCGGAACTGGGCACCACCGTGGGTTTGTTGCCGCACTGGCAGGTGCTGATGGTCCTCGCGCTGCTCGCGGTACTCGGACTACGCGACAAAGTGATCTTCCTGGCCGCGCGGGGCGAGGTCTACGCCACCCTCACAGTCGCCTTCCTTCTCCCCGGAGCCGATTCGATCGTCGCGGCGAAGGTCGTCTTCGTCGTGATCTGGATGGGGGCGGCCACCTCGAAACTCAACAAGCATTTCCCTTTCGTGGTGTCCACGATGATGTCCAACAGCCCGGTGTTCCGGCCCAAGCCGCTCAAACGCGCGTTCTTCGAACGCTTTCCCGACGATCTGCGCCCCGGGCGGTTGTCCCGCCTTTTCGCCCACGGCGGCACGGTCGTCGAGATGTGCGTTCCGTTGGTGTTGTTCTTCTCCCACGGGGGTTGGCCGACGACGATCGCGGCGATCGTGATGGTGTGCTTCCACCTGGCGATCCTCACCGCCATTCCCATGGGCGTCCCGCTGGAGTGGAACGTCTTCATGATCTTCGGCGTCGTCGCGTTGTTCGTCGCGCACGCCGATCTCGGTCTGGACAGCCTGCGCGAGCCCGTGCTGGTGGCGGTGCTGTTCGTCGTGCTCGCGAGCATCGTGATCGCCGGAAACCTCTTCCCCCGCAAGATCTCCTTCCTGCCGGGCATGCGGTACTACGCGGGCAACTGGGACACCACCATGTGGTGCGTCAAACCCTCGGCCGCGGAGAAGATCGGCAACGGCGTCGTCGCGATAGCCAGCATGCCGCAAGCCCAGCTGGAGCGGTTCTACGGCAAGGACCGGGCGCAGATCCCGATGTTTCTCGGGTACGCCTTCCGGGCCATGAACACCCACGGCCGCGCCTTGTTCACGCTCGTGCACCGCGCCATGCCGCCCGGCCGCGAAGACGAGTACACCATCACCGACGGTGAGCGGATCTGCAGCACCGCCATCGGCTGGAACTTCGGCGACGGCCACCTGCACAACGAACAACTCATCGCCGCGCTGCACCGCCGTTGCCACTTCGAACCCGGCGAAGTGCGCGTCGTGCTCCTCGACGCCCAGCCGATCCACCGGAAGACCCAGCAATACCGCCTCGTCGACGCCGCCACCGGCGAGTTCGAACGGGGCGAGGTACATGTCGCCGACATGGTGACCCGCCAGCCGTGGGCCGACGACGTGCCGGTGCGCGTGCACTACAGCACGGAGCAGTGATCCGACAGCAGCGGCTCAGGCATCCACCGACGTCATGACGCCGGTCTCGGCCGGTTCCGGTTGTTTCGGCGCCGGCGGCACCCACCCCCGCAACGGCTGCACGACCGATCCGTAGAACGCATCCGTCGCCGCTGTCACACTGGCGATGAACGTCGCGGCGGTCCCGGAGCCGGATCGCCTGTTGCCCATCGGAAAAGACTGTTCCAGCGAGAAGGACACGATTTCCCCTGACCGGCCGTCGGTCAGTGCCTTCGGATTCTCTCGCACGGTGTCGAGGTGCTCACACGCTTCGTTGCCCCGCACCGAGAACACCGCTTCGACCCGCACGTCACCCGGAGCGTCCACGAGTTGCCTGAGCAACCATGCCAGCCGCCGGCCTGCGGTGCCCTCACTCGGCGCGTCCAGCGTGGTACGGCAGCGAATCCTGTTGGTGCGCACATCGGCGACCACCGTCAGATCGCCCACGGTGTCCGGAATCCGCAAGACCGCCTCGAAGCTACCCTCGCCCGCCAATCGCTCCGCGACGGCCGCGTTGCGTGCGGCCGGATCCGCTCGGTGCCGGCGGGGCAGCACATGCTTCACGCCGACACCGAGCTCCGCGGTCAGCCGCAGCGCGAGATGCCGCGACAGCGACATCCAGGCGTCCGCGACGGTGAGGACCTTCTGGTCGCCGGCCCGGAGGGTGCCTGCCACCACCGCGTCGCGGACGGCAACCCAGTGGCGGCCCATGTCGACGAACTCGTGCGCCCCGGACCGAGGATGGCCGAGGTACCGCAGGAACTCGCTCAGTATCCAGTTCTGCAGATCGTCCTCGATGCCACCGTGTGACAGCAGCATCCGCGCTTCGTGCATCACCTCCGCCCACGACAGATGCCGCAGCGCCACCTTCGCGAGTTTGCGGCGATCGACCTGGACGGGAAGCTCGCCCGGCCCGGCGGGCACGTCGTTCGACAAGCTGACCACCACGTCGTACTTGTTCTTGCGCGCCACTTCGAGGTAGCTCTCGAGCTGTTCGCGCCTCAGCTTGCCGTTGCCCGTCTTCACCTCCAGCAAACCCGTCCACAGCCGGCTGCCCCGGACGACTTTGAGCACCGCGTCCGGAATGACGGTCGACTCTCCCCGCTGGTACTGCACCTCGACGTACCCCTCGAAGGCGCCCGCGGGAGCGCCCATCCTGGCGCACAAGGCCCGCGCGAACGGACGCACGGCCTGCATGGTGGCGATCAGCGCCGACGTGGCACGCCGTTCCTGCTCTTCTCCTGCGCCGACGCCGAACACCGAGAACAGCCGGGCCGGTTGCCATCCCTCGTGTTCGGCGAGCTCGAACTCCATCGGCTTCGCCCTTTTCGCGACCCGCTTGGCGGTCCGCACGCCCTTGGCAGGCGTTGCCGGAGCATCCGTTCGGGTGATCTTCTCCGGCGTGGCGGCACCGGCTGGGCTCACGTCCGCAGGCACGGTCCGCTGGGGTTCCTGCGCGAGGACGTCACCGAGCGGCCGGTCGACCGGATCCGGCTCGGTATCGTCGTCCACGTCCACGCCGAAGTCCATCGCCAGCCCGGCCAGCCCGGATTCCCATCCCTGGCCCACGGCCCGGACCTTCCACACCCCACCACGGCGGTACACCTCGCCGAACACGAACGCCGACTCACTGGTGGCATCGGCGGTGACGTACTCGGCGAGCGATTGTCCCGCGCCGTCCACGACCCGGAACGCGAGTTTGCCGAGCTGCCCGAAGGTGCCGCTGCCGACGCTGCCCGCAAGCGCCACGGTGTGCACCGTGTCCGCAACCGTGGACAAGTCGATCGCGATCCGGGCCTGCGCTCCTTCCTCGGTCGCGCTCGTTCCCAAGAAGCGCACCGATCCGTCGGGCGATTCCGGCTGGTTGTAGAAGACGAAATCGTTGTCCGAGCCGACCTTTCCGTCCGCACGCAGCAATAATGCGGACGCGTCGACTTCGATCTCCGTCTCGGTCCACCCGAGCACGACATCGATGCGAACCACATCGTCCGGCAGCGAGACGTTCTGCCCTTTGGCCAGAATCGACGACATCAAGGCTCCACCCTTCTACAATCCGGAACGCGCGGTGACAGGAAATCCGCGTCAGCCGGTTCAGATCCCGGCCCCAATGCATCGCAGGCAACCTGGCTGCGACGCACTGCTATTCGGGGTGAGCGATTCCGCTGTTACACACTCCGCGAAGGGACCGCGGTGCGGGCTGCGGCGTGGCCCCCGCTGGAGCCGACGCCCGGCTCCTCCTCCTTGCTTCGGTTATGCGGATCCGACTGCGCGCTTTGTAGGAAATTTCATAATTGGATGCGCATATCGACAAACTTACATGTTGAGACTGGGCTTCCCGTCGGCGCGGTTCCATAGCGGAGACAGGTCGAGACCGTTGGCCTACCGCGCGAGAAGGACGCTATTCGTCTGTGCTGCTGTTGGTTTCCACACCATCGCCGAGCGCTGCCTGGGTCGCGGCTTCGTCGAGGCGATTCTCCACCCAAGCCAGGAAGGTTCGAACGTCGGTGGCGGGCAGTGGGAGTGCTGCCGAGCGTGGGCGCTGGAAGCTGCGCAGGGCTGTTTCGATGAGGGGGGCGAACTCTGGCTCCGAGGCCGCGATCATCTGCGCGGCTCGGCGTTTGGCCAGCCAGCGGCCCGTGCGGCAGAACGCTACCGCTCGGCATCCGTTCAGCACCCGGTTGTCGCCCAGATGGCCCTCTCCCCCGGCGTGTTCGCGAACCGAGCCCAGGAGCGCGGCATGAACGTCGCGCCGCGACGGTGCCGCCATGATCTGCCGCACGGGAGCGCCGTACAGGAGACACGCGGTCTGGTATGCGATGGAGCGGTCGATGACGTACCAGAACGCTGCCGAATCGGACGGATCGAAACTGACGCGGTTCGGCAGCATCGGACCGGTGTTCAGGTCCATGAGATAACCGGCCGCTCTGGATGGCGCTGCGGCGAAATCCGCGTCGTAGACCACGAGCTCCAGCCCGGCCGCCGGGCAGGGCAGCGCCGGATGCGCGAGCGATTCGGCCAGGTCATGCAAGCTCCGCGCAGGCAGCGACGCGGCGACGACGATCACCACATCGACATCGCTGCGCCCGTGCCGATAGTCGGCGAGCGCGACCGATCCCACCGCGAAGACACTCACCAGATGAGATCCGCAGACGGTGCGAGCGCGCAGCGCGAGAGCATCGAGGTACGGACGCAACTCGGCTGGAAGGACGTGGGGATCCACCAGGACGTGGGTCATGCGGGCCAGTATCCCGCCGAGGCCGGGTCCCGGGCCGGAAGTCGTAGGAATCGCCGGAGCTGTCCGCCGGCGCCGACTCGGGCCGCCCGGACCCGCCGAGGTCGATCAGGTGGCAGCCATGCTCGGAACTCGGGCTCCTCCGGCACGATGCGAACCACTTCTGATCAAGCCGCGGCGCCCGACGGCCTCAGTGCGGCAGGCCCAGCCCGTCGGCCAGTACGGGCCAGGAATTCTTCAGCGCTTCCTGCCAATAGCCCCAGGAATGAGTCCCGGTGGGCTGGAAATCATAGGTGGCGGGGATGCCGAGGGAGTCGAGGCGATCGCGCATGTTGTGCGTGCACCAGTTCACCGCGGCCTCGATCACGCCCCCTAGCACCAATTGGTTGAGGTAGCCACGGGGGCCGGGTTGCATATGCGAGCCGTTGTAGACGTCGTACATTCCGGGAACGCCGGTTCCGGTGGACAGGAACAGGCGTATGCCGCGTAACTGGTCGGCGTGCAGGTACGGATCATTGGCCGCCCACATCGGGTCGTCGGGCGGGCCGTACATGTTCTCGGTGTCGCCCCCGCCCCAGCTCTCCACCGCGAGTTTCACGAACTCGCGCCCGATCGGGTCGCTGACCTGCGCGCAACCGCTGTAAGCCGCGACCGCCCGGTACAAGCCCGGTTTGGCGATGGGCAGTTGCAGCACCGAGGTACCGGAGGTGGACAGGCCGGCGATGGCGTTCACCCCGGTGGTGCCGAACTCGGCGTCGATCAGCGGCGGCAGTTCCTCGGTGAGGAACGTCTTCCACTTGTACACACCCAGTTTCGGATCGGGCGCGCGCCAATCGGTGTAATAACTCCAGCGCCCGCCCACCGGCTGCACGACGTTGACGTCCTTGTCGGCGAGGAACCGCAGCACATCGGTGTTCTTCTGCCAGGTCGCGCTGTCCTGACCCCCGCCGCCCCCGTTCAACAGATACAACGTCGGCCGCGGAACCGAACGATCAGCCGGGCGCAGCACCTTCACCATGATGTCCTGCCCCATCGCCGCGGAATGCACCCGCACCTGCACCGTGCGCTCGTCCTCCGCCCACGAACCGGTGATCGACGCGGCATCGGCCCGCGCGGGCGATGCCGTCGTGACCGTACCCGCGGTCACCGCGAACACCGCCGCCAGAACAACGAGCGCGTGCACCATGGAGCGGCAGACCATTCCGATTCGCACTCTCGCGGAATCCTCGACAGGTCCGGCAGTCCATCCGGCGTCGAAGTCGGAACGTCGTCTCATCGTTTGGTTTCCTCCACCGTCGCGTTCGTCCACCCGGCGCCGATGCAGCTGCTCGACGCACATGAGTTCCGCCAACGCTAGAACCGGGGAAAGCGGCGCAGCTTCCCCGTTCGACAGATCTGGACACCTCACGAATCGGCTGGATCGCCTCTGAGGGTGCGACACAAGAGGCGAGACCGCGCCGCTGTCAGCGTCGCCAGAACAAGTGGTGTACCACCCCGCTGGGGCTGGGGACCCGTTCCAGATGGAAGCGGTCGGTCAGCTCGTCCGGGGTGGCCCACAGCCTTTCCCCACGACCGAGTTCGACCGGGGCGACGGCGATGTGCATCTGGTCGATCAGGTCCGCGTCGAGGAACTCGCGGACGGTGCGAACTCCACCACCGATGCGCACATCCTTGCCGTCGGCGGCCTCGAAGGCCTGTGCCAACGCCTCCTGTGGAGACGCGTCGAGGAAATGGAACGTGGTTTCGCCCAGGGTGAACGATGGCCGGGGGTGGTGGGTGAGGACGAACACGGGTGTATGGAACGGCGGCTCGTCGCCCCACCACCCCTGCCAGTCGTGGTTGTCCCACGGCCCGCGCTGGGGGCCGAACTTGTTGCGGCCCATGATCTCCGCTCCGATGTTGTTGCGGAAGTCGCGCGTGAAGTAGTCGTCGAGGCCGTAGGTCCCGCCGGGGTCGGTCCGATTGGGCCAGTGCGCGGTGGCGCCGCACCAAGCGAACAGCGCGCTCGGATCCGCGTGACCGAAGGGCCGCTCCAAGGTCTGCCCTTCCCCGGCGCCGTATCCGTCGCTGTAGATGTTGAAGTTCTGCACGCGCACCTGTTGTGACATCGGAACCCTTTCTGGTTGCAATTTGCAATCGGTTGGAATCTACCCATACCGATCTCGGGTCGCAAGCAGTTGGGCACGACATTCCGACTCCGGACGGGGCGTACTCGGATCATTCCGGCGATGAAGTTCCTCGGCGCGCGAACGAGGGCGCAGTCGGCGACCAGACGCAGATTTCATCGCCTCACCGATAGAGAGGTGGCTTTTACCTATCAACGCACGGATTCGGCAGCACGCCACGATTACAGCGACGTCTCCGCCGACTCAGCGCAACACACGTCTTGGGCGAAAGCCCAGAGACGCCTTCGGTCCCCGACACTGGGCAAGCGCAGCACGGAATGATAGAATCAGAACATCTCTCTATCATTTGGATGGGGCGGACATCGCCCACCCGGATGACGGGACGGTATTTTTTTCGGGTCTTCCGACCTCACTCGGCAGCGAAAGAGACGGCTGAGAATGTCGACGATGAAACAGGAACCAGTGACGACGTCCGCGCTCCGCCCTGTGGGCCCGGGTTCGGCGACCTGGCGATGGGGCGTGGACTGGCGCACCGTGCTGGCGAGCCGGGCCGTGCTGCTGCTGGAGGTGGCGCACCCGGTGGTGGGCGCGGGCGTCATCGATCATTCCGAGTTCCTCAGCGATCGGTGGGCGCGCATCACCCGCACCTTCGCCTCGGTGCGGCGGATCAACGGATTCCACGGGTCGGAGGCCGCGCTCGCCGAGGGGCTGCGGCTGCGCGAGGTCCACCGCGACATCGCAGGCACCGACGCGCACGGACGCCGCTACCACGCGCTCAACGCCGACGCCTATCTGTGGGTGCATGCCACCGGCTACGCGGGCCCGGCGGAGGTCCGCCGAGTGTTCGACGGACATGTCGACACCGACCGCGAGGAGGCGTTGTTCCGGGAATGGCAGGACCTCGCCGGAGTTCTGCGCATCCCCGACCGGGTCGTCCCGCGCACGCGCGCGGAGTTCTGGGCGTACTACCGGCGCACGGTCGCGGACGTCCTCGAACGCAATGCCGCCACCGATCTGCTGCTGGAACTCGACCGCAAGCCGATGCCGGTGCCGCCGCGACTGCCTCTGCCGCAAACGGTGTGGAACGGGTTCGCCGTTCCGCTGGCGGCACTGCTCCGATTGACCACCGCGGGCATGATGCCGCCCGAGTTGCGGGACCGGCTGGGATTGGCGTGGTCACCCGCGCGCGCGAAGCGATTCGACCGCGCCGTCACCACGGTGCGGATGCTGGATCGTCTGTTGCCGGACAAGATCCGCCATCCGGTCGCCCACCGCACCGCCGTGCTCCCCTGACATTCGTTGTCCCGTCGAAGAAGCCGGAGAAGGACGAAATCATGAGCCAGCCCGCGGCCCGGGAAGCCGCACCCGCGACCACGCGAGCGAGACGACGCGAAACCGACTCGCTCGACACACTGTTTCTCGCCGACGAGATCTCGGCATGGTTGTCACCGGCCTACGGGGCGGCCAATGTCGTGATGCAGCTCGCCGACGCCGGCGTCGCCTACGGGGTGATGGAGAGCAAAGTCGACAGCGGCAACCTCCACAAGCACCCGATCAAGCGCGGTCGCACCACAATGACCTACATCGCGGTGGCTGTCGCGGGCAATGCCCAGGACCGTCGCATCTATCGTGAGGCGGTCAACGACGCGCATGTTCAGGTGCGGTCGTCGTCGCGAAGCCCGGTACGCTACAGCGCGTTCGATCCCCACCTGCAACTGTGGGTCGCGGCCTGCATGAGCGCGGTCTTCGAAGACACCCGCCGGCTGCGCGGTGGCCGCACCTACCACGATCCCGACGCCGTGCACCGCGCCGCGGCCGTCTTCGCGACCACCCTGCAAGTACCGCGCGAGATGTGGCCCGCTGATCGCGCGGCCTTCCAGCAGTATCGGAACAACCGACTCGATCGGCTCGAATTCGACGACCGGATGCGCGATTTCCTCATCGGCATCGCCCGTCTCGACTTCCTCCCCGCCCCGTTCCAAGCGCTGTTCGGCGACTGGAATCTGTTCATGACCGTCGGCTACCTCCCGGCACAGCTGCGCGACAAGCTGGGCTGCACCTGGACCGCCGTCGAGCAAGAACGATTCGATCGCTGGCAGCGCCTGCTACGGGTGCTCGACCGGCTCACTCCGCGGGCCGTCATGCGACTGAGCATGCGCGCCGCGGTCTGGGATATGCGGCTGCGCTACGTCACCGGAGCCACCGTCGTATAGCCCTCGGCGGAATATGCGAGGTCGCCGTGCGCACCAGCATGGCGCCGTAGCGGCCCCGGTGATCGGATCACCTGTATCGCAAGAGCATTGCGGTCTCCGGGTCATACCAGCGGCACGCCTCGGGCGGCAGGTACAGATCGGTCGTGTCGCCCTCGGCGGCGCGGAAGCCCGGCGGCGCCTGGACTTTCACGGTCTGCCCGCCGACGCGGAGGGTGAGCAGGGTCGATGAGCCGAGCGGCTCGAGCACTTCGAGTTCGCCGCGCATCGTCGCCTCCGCGGGGCCTTCGCGCACCACGATGGCCTCGGGACGGATGCCGAGCCGGAGCGTGCCGCCCGCGAACGACGACAGCGCCGCCGGAACGGCGAGCGACTGGCCGCCCAGATCGAAGCGCGGCCCGGCCTCGGTCGCGGCGACCGGGCCGGTGAGGAAGTTCATCGGCGGGCTGCCGAGGAACCCGCCGACGAATTCCGTCGCCGGGTCGTCGTAGACCTCGGTCGGCGGGCCGCACTGGACGACCGCCCCGTCCCGCAGCACGGCGACGCGGTTGCCCAGCGACAGGGCCTCGACCTGGTCGTGGGTGACGTAGATGGTCGTGGTGCCCAGCTCCGCGACCAGTCTTTTCAGCTCGGCCCGGAACGACAGCCGCAGTAGAGCGTCGAGGTTGGACAACGGCTCGTCCATGAGCAGCACATCGGCGTCCATCACGATCGCCCGCGCCACCGCGACACGCTGCCGTTGCCCGCCCGACAGCCGCGCCGGGTAGCGGTCCAGGTACGGGGTCAGCTGCAGCAGTTCGGCGGCCCAGGCGACCTTGCGCCGGATCTCGTCGGCGGGCACGCCGTGCACGCGCAGGCCGAAGCCGATGTTGTCGGCGACCTTCTTGTTCGGGAACACCGCGTAGGACTGGAACACCATCGACAGGTTGCGCCGCCGTGGTTCGAGGTAGGTGACGTCCTTGCCGCCGATCACGATCTGCCCCGAGTCCGGCAGCTCCAGCCCCGCGATCATGCGCAGCAAGGTCGTCTTGCCGCAGCCGGACGGCCCGAGCAGCACCATGAACTCGCCGTCGGCGATTTCCAGCGAGACCTCGTCGGTGGCACGGGCCGTGCCGCCGGGATAGGTCTTGACCAGATCGCGGACCAGCACCTCGGCCATCAGCGAACCCCTGTCATCTGAGCGTCGTCCCCCACATGTTCACCAGGTAGCGCCGCATCACGAAGATGAACGCCAGCGCCGGGATGATCAGTGCGAAGCCGCCCGCGAAACGGTAGGCGGTCGACGCCTCGTCCAGCGCCGTGAGCACCTGCGCGGGCAGCGTGCGGTGCCCGAGCGTCACGATCGTCGCGCCGAGGATCTCGTTCCAGGACAGGACGAAGGTGAAGATCGATGACGCGGCCAGCCCCGGCAGCGCCAGCGGCACCACGACCCGGCGCGCGGCCTGCCACCGCGTGCACCCGAAGACCTGGGCCGCCTCCTCCAGATCCGGGGGCACCGCGACGAAGATGCTCGCCGTGATGAGTACGGTGGTCGGCAACGCGAGCGTGGTGTGCACCAGGGTCACCGCGAACACCGTGTCGTACACATCGAGCCGTAGGAACACCGTGGCCAGCGGCACCGAGAGGACCACGATCGGCAGCGCGCGCACGAAGAGGACGAAGACCTGATAGGTGTCCTTGCCGCGAAAGGCGTGCCGCGCCAGCGCGTAGCCCGCAGGCGCCCCGATGACCAGCGACCAGAACACCGTGTAGAGGCCGACGAGCACCGAATTGCCCAGCGCGCCCGCGGTTCCCGTGGCCCGGAAGAACGAGACCAGGGTCTCGGTGGAGAACTCGCTGGGAATCAGCGGCTTCGGGAACTCGGTGAGCGCCGCGCGGGAGGACACCGCTGCGAGTCCGATGAGCACGATCGGCAGCGCCATGAACAGGCTCACCGCCGTGCAGGCCAGCTGCACCCACACCGCGCGCCTGCGACGCCTGCGCAGTGGTGCGCGGTCGATCGGCGGCAGTGCGCGCCGCGCGGCGCTGTCGGAGGTCATCGGGCCTGCTCCGGCTGCCGGACCGCCCGCAGGTAGAACACGGCGGTGCCCAGCGAGATCGCCAGCACGATCAGTGAGACGGCGCTGGCCACCGCCGGGTTCTGCAGATTCGCGTACCACTCGTAGGTCTCGCCGACCAGCAGCGGGAAGTCCCGGCCGGTCAACGCCTGTGCCACGGCGAAGGCCTGCAACGCGAGGATGGTCCGCAGGATCAGCGCCACTTGCAGGCTCGGCCCGAGCAGCGGCAGCGTCACGTGCCGCAGCCGTTGCCAGAGGCCGGCTCCGAACACCTGCGCGGCCTCGTCGTAGTCGCGCGGGATCATCTGCACGCCCGCCACCACGATGACGAACACCAGCGACGTGGCGCGCCAGACCTCGGCGACCACCACGGCCAGCAGCATGGTGCCCGCGTTGCGATAGCTGAGCCACTGCACCCCGTCGTCGGACAGCCCGATGCCGACCAGCAGCGAATTCAGGTAGCCGCGATTGTCGAAAACGGCCAGCCACACCAGGCCCGCGGCCAGTTCGGAGATCGCCAGCGGCAGGCACCACAGATAGAAGTGGCCGCCGGCGAACCGCGGCCGGGCCTGTATGAGCAGCGCCATGCCGACGGCGAGCACGAGCTGGACCGGCACCACGATCACGATCAACAGAAGGGTGTTGCGCAGGGCGGTGAGCACGTATGGATCGTCGAACAGCCGTTCCCAGTTGGCGAGGGTGAATCCGCCGCCGCCGCGGAACGCTTCGAGCACCGCCTGCACGAGCGGCCAGCCGAACAGGGCCAGCAGCAGGACGATCGACGGCAGCAGCAGGAGCCACGGGGAACGTAGTCGCGACAGCACTGCTCACCCCACCCGGCAGAGGTCGGCGGCCGGGTCGGGAGCCCAGCACGGCACTTTCAGCTCGTCGAGGATGCCTTGCAGGACCCGGGCCTGCTGATCCAGCGTGGAGCGGATGTCGGCCCCGTCGAGCACGATCGAGCGGAAGCTGTCCTTGAAGACCTTGCTCACCTCACCTTCCCGCTGGCCGAGACCCACCGGCGGCAGCGAGAGAACGGCGCCGGGCGCCTCCTGCTGCCTGCGCACCGCGTCGGCCTCGAGCTGGATGGCCGGGGGCAGGTCGGCGGGGATCGCCGTGTCCACCGCCGGGAAGAAACCGTTGGAACGCAGCAGCCGCAATTGGGTTTCCGGGCGGGTGAGCGTGCTGATCGTCCGCTGCGCGAGTTCGGGATCCGTGCTGCCCTTGGGGATGGCGAGCCCGGCGATCACGGCCATGTAGCCGAGACCATGGGCGCCCCGGGGCGCAGGAAGCATCCGCCAGTCGCGCGGGTCGCGCTCGGGCGCGTGAACCAGGCGCACGACGTGGTCCCATGCCATCCGTACTTCCCCGCTGTCGAGCGGTTCCTGCATGAAGTCGGCATTCGTGCTCGACGGTGCGCAGTTGGCCCACAGCTCCCGCAGGTACTGCCACGCCGTCACGGCCTCCCTCGAGCGAAAGGTGGTGATCTGGCCGCCGGTGAACGAGGGCAGCAGGAAGCCCTGGACGAACCGGTGCAGCAGGCCCTTCGGCCCCGCGGGCAGCCCGAGCACGGGGCGATTGCCGTTGGCGCGCCGCGCGGCGACGGCCCAGTCGAGGAACTGGTCGTAGGTCAGCGAGGCGGCGTCGACTCCGGACGGCAGGTGCGCGAGCGCGTCCGTATGCGCGGCGAGCACGTAACTGGCTGTGGCCCAGGGGATGTACCACGTGCGATCGGTGCCGACCTTCGCGAGGTCGAGGTAGTCCGCCTGCCAGCCGCGTCCGCCGAGGTCGGCGAGCAATCCGGTGAGGTCTTCCAGGTAGCCGTCGGCGAGTGGCGCGATGTCGCCGTGCAGACCGCCGAGCAGACCGATCCTGGTGGCGCCCGCGTCGACCTGGCTGCGCACCTGGCCTGCGAACGGACTCTCCTCGATGGTCACGTAACCGACGCCGGGTGCGGCGGCGGCCAGCAGGGTGCGGAACCGCTCGGCCTCGTCGGCGGGACGGAACTGGGTGGACAGGAAGATCATGCCGCCGTTGCCGCTGGTCGCGAAGCCGGTGCAGGCCGCTGCGGACAGGGCCGCCGCGCCGGAGCCCGCCGCGCGCAAGAAGGATCTGCGCGTCAAACCGGACACCAGCATGCATGGCTCCTGTTCGGGCACAGAGTGTTTCCGACTTCGGTCAGGTCGGTCAACATAGGTGCGCTGAGAGATATTGTCAATATGCCCGCGACGGTCCGCAGCACTCCCCGATGCCCACCGAGCGGAGGGTGCGAGGATCCGCTCGGTGGGCTCACCGCCGCGCGCCGGGGACGTGCGCGCCGGACAGAGGCGGGTTGAGGGATCCCGTCCGGCGGGCGTAACGCGTGGCGGTCGGCGCTTCCGTCGAGCGGGCGCGGCGAAGTCAGGGCACGAGCCACGCCGCCCGGCGGAAACACGTCATTCGGTGAACAGCGATGATCGACGGCCTGCGCTGGCCGACGGCACCGATGCCCGGCCAACGCTAGAACCGGCGCACGCGGCCGACCACGCGCACCGAGCGCGTCTGGAGACCTCACGAACACTTCCGCCGCGACTAGGGAAACGGCACAAAGCAGATGCGGAAGCAGGCAATTCCCGAATTCGGCGAAGGGTCGTCCGGCACAAGCGATCGGCTGGAAAACGGTGAATTGTCCAGATCACCAGGTGATCACGGTTCCGCAACGTTTTGCGGCCGCATCATGGAGGACGCTGCACCCCAGCCGCCGGTGGCCAACCGGTGGCTAACCGTTTGGAGATTCCGTGTCCGCCATCGCGATTCCCGTTGCTCGCATCGTGCTCGGCGCGGTCGCCGTCGCCGCCGCGCTGACCCATCTTCCTTCCGCCGCGGCGCAGGGCACCGGCTCCGCCGAGGCGGGACCCGCGACCACCGCCACGCAGGCGCCGATCCCCGCGCCCATGCCGATACCGCGCGGACCGGTGACCGCCATCGTCGTGCTCGGCTACGGACTGCTGCCCGACGGCGGCATGCGCCAGGAACTGGTCGAGCGCCTGCACGCCGGATACGTGCAGGCCCTGCTGGCTCCCGTCTCGCCGATCATCGTGACCGGCGGCAACGCCCGCAACGGTGTCACCGAGGCGCGGGCGATGGCCGACTGGCTGATCGCTCACGGCATGCCGGCGGCGCGCGTCCATCTCGAACCGGAGGCGGGCACGACCGCGCAGAACGCCGAACGCTCGGCGACGATCATGCGCGCGATCGGCGCACGCGACGCCGTGGTGATCACCTCGGCCGACCACCTCGACCGCGCGGTGGGCACCTTCCACGACGCGGGGGTGGACGTCGTCGGCACCGTCACTCCCGAGCAGGTGCCTCCCCTGGCCTGGCGGTTCGGGCCGCTCTTCTGACGGGACCCCGCCGCCGACCTCTTCGCAATACAGGAGCAACCATGAACGACACCGCGGCGAATCCGGCCGAGCAGGCCAGGTCACTCGTCGACCATCGTTATCGTTCCACTCTCCGCTACGAGGTGGAACGGGAGAAGATCCGGGAATTCGCTCGCGCGGTCCAAGATTCCCATCCCGCGCATCGCAGCGAGGACGCCGCGGCCGAACTCGGCTTCCCCGGACTCATCGCGCCCGCCACATTCAGCTCGATAATCCTCACCAGAGTGCACCGCGAAATCCTGGACACGCTGATCACCGGTTACGACCCGACCCGGATATTGCACGCCGACCAGGTTTTCGACTTCGGCAGGCCGCTGGTCGCGGGCGACCGGCTGACCTGCGACATCTATTTCGAATCCTTCCGCCACTTCGGCGACTACGACGTTCTCGCGATCAAGAGCGTGCTGATCGACCAGCACGGCATCGTGGTGCAGACCGGCTCCAGCGCCTTGCTCGCCCGGGTCGGCGGGCGCGATCCGGGGTTGGCCGACGCCGTGCGCAGAGTAGCCATGCGCCATCAGCGCCCGGACGCACCGGCCCGGGGCAGCGCCGTCGTCCCGGCCGCGGCCGATCACCTCGCGCCGACGCCCCTGCGCCGGATCCCGCGTCCGCGTAACGATTTCGCCGACCTGTCGATCGGCGACGAACTGCCCGTGCGCACCATGCGCCTGTCGCGGGGCGACCTGGTCAACTACGCCGGGGTGACCGGCGAAGCCAATCCGGTGCTGTTCGACGAGCGGGTCGCGGTCGCCAGCGGCCTGCCGACCGTGGTCGCCCCCGGCATGCTCAAGCTGGGTCTGGCGACCTCGTTCCTGAGTTCCTGGCTCGGCGACCCCGCGGCGCTCACCCGTTTCCGGGCGCAGTTCGCGCACAACACGCACTACCTGCGCATACCTCCCTTGGGCACAGGCGTGATCCACTTCCGCGGCCGGGTCACCTCGCTCGACCCGCGCAAGCGGCGGGCGACCGTCGCGGTCGACGCGCGCGCCGAAGGACGCAGACTGTTCGGCTATGCCGCCGCCGAGGTGCGCTTCCCGTAAGGCGGTGACGCGTGGGCCCGATCAGGCCGCCGTATCGGCCCGACCGCGGGCACCCGCCTGCGGCAAGCCGGTGAGCAGCGCCAGCCTGCGGTGCGATTCCAACCGGGCGGCGCGGTCGTACGTGCTGGTGTGCACGAGGACCTCGTCGGCGCCCGTCCGGCGCACCAGCCGCTCCAGTCGGTCGGCGACCTCGTCCTCGGTGCCGTACAGATGGCCGCGCAAACCCTCGTCGAAGATCCGGCGCTCCCGGTCGGTCATGGTGCGCGCCTCGATGTCCGCCGGCGGCAGCAGCGGCGGGAACTCGCCCCGGGTGCGTGCGTACACGGCCGACCACGCTTCCGGCAACAGCAGCCGGTGCGCCTCGGCGGTGGTGTCGGCGACGACGATCGACGCGGACACCACCACGTAGGCAGCCGCGGCCACCGCACCGGGACGGAACTGGGCGCGATAGCGCTCGATGGCCTCCGCCATGCGATCCTCGCCGCCGACCGCGGCGATGACCAGCGGCAGTCCGAAGCGGGCGGCGCGCTCGGCGCCGGACCCGGTCGCCAGCAGGAAAGCCGGGACGCGCAGTCCCTCCGCGGGCCACGCGTGCACGCCGTGCCTGCCCTCGGTGAAGTACGCCAGCAGTTCGGCGAGCTGGGCGTCGAAATCCTCCGCGTCGCGTTTGTCGTGCCCGAGCGCCCGCCGCACGCCGTCGGTGAAGCCGACCGAGCGGCCCACACCCATGTCGATGCGCCCCGGGTAGAGCGATTCCAGCACCCCGAACTGCTCGGCGACCACCAGCGGCTGGTGGTTGGGCAGCATCACACCGCCGGTACCGATCCGGATCCGGGAGGTCGCCGCCGCGGCGGCGGCCGCGAGCACGGTCGGCGCGGAGCCGGCCACGCCGGGCACACTGTGGTGCTCGGACACCCAGAAGCGGTGATATCCCCACTGCTCGGCGAGCCGGGCGAACTCGACGGTCTCCCGCAACGCGGCCGGATGGCTCTGACCGCGGCGGACGCGCGAGCGATCGAGGACGGAGAACCGGACAGAAGACAGCGCCGAGGTCATACCGATGTCAACGCGACCGCGCCGCGCTGATTCCGCCGGTTCACGACGGCGTCGGCAGCCCCAGCGCCTGCGCCAGCACCCGCCACGCCTTCGGCAGCTGCGCCTGGAAGTCCGGCCAGGTGTGCATGCCCTGCGCGGTGTATTCCAGGGTGGCGGGGATGCCGAGCTCGGACAGCCGGCCGGCGAACCGCTCGGTGCAGGCCCGCGCGCCCGCCTCCAACGCCGCACCGCCGCCCGCGGTTTGCAGAGCGTCGGCGACCGAGGGGGAGTTCGCCACCGACACCAGATCGGCTCCGGTCGGCAGCCCGGTGGCCGCCGAGAGGTAGATGGCGGTGCCGCGCAGATTCTCCGCGTGCAGCAGGCTGTCGTGCGCGGCCCATTCCGGTGAGCTGGGCGGCCCCCAGAGATTGTTCACGTTGCCGCCGCGCGAGGCGACCGTGATGGTGGTCACCGCGTGACCGAGCGGATCGGCGGTCGAGTAGCACCCGCTCATCCCGGCGACGGCCCGGTACCAGCCCGGATGACGCTGGGCGAGCATCATCGCCGCCTGCGCGCCCATCGACACCCCCGCGATGGCGCGGCGCCCGTCGGTGCGCAGCAGCGACTCGACGATGGGCGGCAGCTCGGTGGTGAGGAAGGTCTCCCAGCGGTTGAGTCCCAGCGCGGCGTCCTGCCGGACCCAGTCGCTGTACATGCTGCCGGTGCCGCCGCCGGGAAGCACGACGTCCACCGGTTTGCCTGCGAAGAACTCGGCGGCTCCGCCCTTGGTCAGCCAGGCCGACGTCGGATCGCCGTCGACACCGTCGAGCAGGTACAGCACCGGGCGCGGCGCCTCGCCGCCGCCGCGCAGGATGTCGACGGTGATGACGCGGCGCATCGCCGCAGAGGCGATCGACAGCCGTTCGTGTCCCCCGCCCATGTCCTCGATCGACAGCAGCCCGGTGCGGGTCATGGCCGGGTCGACGGCGGGCGGCGGGGTCCGCGGCGCCGGATCGGCGAGCACGGGCGCAGCGGCGACGGTGGCGATGAGGGCCATCGCCACCGCGGTGATCGGCACACGGGGACTCATCCGGCCGCGGCGGCCCGTTCCGCTTGTCTGACCGCGGCGCGTTCGCGCTGCTCCTCGAACCGCCGCGCCCGCATCTCCAGGTCTTCGAGGTAGGCGTGCAGCTCCTCGCGGGCGCGTTCGCCGTCGCCGGTCAGATCGTCGCGTTCGAACACGCGCCACGCGCGCAGCACCGGACGCAAAACCACGTCGAGATGCTGGGGCAGGTCGTAGATGCCGTGCTTGGCCAGCAGCACCGCGTTGCGCCGGAAGTTCGGCTGGCCCAGCCCCGGCATCTGGAAGCGGGTGACCACGGTGGTGATGGCGCGCAGCGCTTCGTTCGGCACCAGGTCGATGGCCGCGGCGCTGATGTTCCGGTAGAAGATCATGTGCAGGTTCTCGTCGGCGGCAACACGCTGCAGCATACGCTCGGCGATCGGTTCTTCGCAGGCCGTTCCGGTGTTGCGGTGGCTGATCCTGGTCGCCAGCTCCTGCAGTGTGACGTACGCCACCGAGTGGAGGAATTGCTGCTCTGTGTGGGGTGTGGCGAAGCCGGTGGTCATGTGCGCCATCCGGGCCTGCTCCAGCAGCACCGGATCGACCGCGCGGGTCACCACCAGATAGTCGCGCATCACGATGGCGTGGCGGTTCTCCTCCGCGGTCCACCGGCCCACCCAGGTACCCCATACGCCGTCCAGTGAGAACGAGTCCGAGATCTCCCGGTGATACGACGGCAGATTGTCCTCGGTGAGCAGATTCGTGATCATCGCGGTCTGCGCGACCTCGGAAAGCGTGGACTGGCCCGGCTCCCAATCAATTCCACCGAGAGCGGCGAAATTGCGCCCGTCGTCCCACGGTACGTAATCGTGCGGATTCCAGGACTTCGCCTTGCGCAGATGATCATTGAGCAGGCGTTCTGCGGTGGGTTCCAGCTCGCGCAGAATATCGCGATCGGACAACGCGGTGGTCACTCGAACTCCTTTGCTCACCCCAGAGATCAGGGCACAGTCGACGATACCGGCGAAATATCAGGCGGAACGACCGATCACGCGATCGTTGGGCGCGGTGACGATGGCCATATGGCCGGGCTGGGGCAGTTCACAACCAGGGGTTTCGCCGGCGTCGGCCACCCGATACAGTCCCGGCGGCCTGCCCGCGGCCCGCAGCCGGTCCAGCAGATCGTGTGCGCGGCCGGCCAGTTCCGGGATGCGCGCGGTGCGGCCGGTGGCCACCGCCGCGGTCAGCGGGACCTCGGCGGCCTCGCCGACGATGGCGAGCACGTCGTCGGTCATGGCGAAGGTTCCGGTACGGGCGGGCACGTCGTCGAGCGGAACCAGCACCGTGCCGCCCGCGGCGGACAGCACCGAAAGCGCCCGTGAGCCGAGCGGATCGGCCAGTGCGGCCTGCACCCGGCGCAGCTTGCGCCGGGCCGCGTCCGTGCCCGTGACGGGTCTTCGCTCGTCCGGGTGCGCCGGAATGCCGAGCGCGACGACCTGATACGACCGCGCGATCGGAATGCCGGTCGCCCTGGCGAGTTCGCCCACCGCGTGCCCGCCGAGCAGCGCGGAGACCAGCGTCTGAGCCGCGGTCTGATGTTCTCGCGCGACCGCCCGGTGCTCGTCGACATAGGCGGTGGACGCCGCCACGGTCACCATCTCCAGCACGTGGACCGCCAGTCGCGCACCCGCGAGGAAATGATCGCTGTGCTCGTCGGCGGCCTCGTCGGCGAGGAATTCCAATCCGCTGCGAATTTCGTCGTGATACGCGGCCAGCACCGTTTCCAGTGCGATGCCCTCCCGCGCCCAGCGCGAGGCGAAACCCGCGATCTCCGGCGGCCGGGCGGTGGCGGGCGCCGGACGGGGAGCCATCAGTTCGACGGCGGCCGCGAGACAATTCCGCGCGGTCGTCGCGACGTCGCCGGACGCGTCGCGGCCGGAACGCCCGGCCAGGTGTGCGACGAGTTTCGATGTCAACGTCTCGGTACTCGTTCTCGGCTGCCTGCCCATCATGCCTCCCGAAGGTTAGCGTCGGATCGTGATGGAATCGAGATATGTGCCGCCGAATCGGGTAAGTCATCAGCGGCCGCCCGACCCGTTGGGCGCAATCACAAGTTTTTCGATGGTAATTCGCGGGGCCTCGTCGGGCACGAACGGAACCGCTGCGGCACCGCGCTTTTCGGGTCCCGGCACGCGCCGCCGCGGACCCACCGCATTCCGGAGGATGTGACGCAGCGCCGTCCGCGCATTTCCGGCGCTGCGTCGAGATCACCCTAGATCCGGGGGCGCCGCCGTGAGTAGTCCCCGCCCGCGCTCTGAGGACGGTTCATCGACACTCACGGCCACGATTGGGACGTCGCACAGTCCGTGTCGTCGCACCGGCCCGCGTCCTCGCGTGCTATGAACCGTTGGATCGAGAGGCAAACCTGTGAGCTGTTCCGAGAGTTCTCCCGAATCGCTGTGCAGCAGCACGCGCCGCCGATAGCATCGAGCGCCGCGCTGCCGTACGGCGTCGCGACGAGTTTCGAAGGGCGACAAGACATATGAGCGGTACGCGCGAAAAGCTGGACGAGCTGCGGGGGATCCTGGAGCTGGCCGAGGAACCCGCGGGCGAGAACGGCATCGCCAAGCGCAAGGCCAAGGGCATTCCCAGCGCGCGCGAGCGGGTGCGCGCGCTGCTCGACCCGGGGAGCTTCGTGGAGATCGGGGCGCTGGTGCGCCAGCCGGGCACACCGGGGGCCATGTACGGCGACGGCGTGGTCACCGGTCGCGGCCGGATCGACGGCAGGCCGGTCGTGGTGATCGCGCACGATCAGACCGTCTTCGGCGGCTCGGTCGGCGAGATGTTCGGGCGCAAAGTCGCCGCGGCACTGGATTTCGCCACCCGCAACGCCTGCCCGGTCGTCGCGATCAACGACTCCGGCGGCGCCCGTATCCAGGACGCGGTCACCTCGCTGGCCTGGTACGCGCTGATGAGCCGCCGCCAGGAACGGCTGTCGGGCTTCGTGCCGCAAGTGTCGATCATGCTGGGCAAATGCGCGGCCGGGTCGGTCTACGCACCGGTGAACACCGACATCCTGATCGCGACCGAGACGTCGTACATGTTCGTCACCGGCCCCGAGGTGATCAAGGAGGTCACCGGCGAGGAGGTGAGCATGGAGGAACTCGGCGGCGCGCAGGCGCAGGCCGCCACCGGCACCGTCCACCACGTCGCCGCCACCGAGCGTGACGCCTTCGACTGGGCGAGGAAGTATCTGAGCTATCTGCCGACGAGTTGCCTGGAGCCGGGCCCTGTCGTCAATCCCGGGCTGGAGCCGCAGGTCACGCCGCACGATCTGGAGCTGGACTCGATCGTTCCCGATGCCGACCGGCAGGGCTACGACATGCACGAGATCTTGCTGCGCCTGTTCGACGACGGCGACTTCCACGAGATCAGCGCGGCCACGGCGCAGAACCTGATCACCGGCTTCGCCAGGGTGGACGGACGCAGCGTCGGGGTGATCGCGAACCAGCCGCTGGTGCTCGGCGGCGCGATCGACGCCAAATGCTCGGACAAGGCGACGCATTTCATCCGACTGTGCAACGTGTTCGGGTTGCCGCTGATCTTCGTCGTGGACACTCCCGGCGTGCTGCCCGGTGTGGAGGAGGAGCGCAGCGGGGTGATCAAGCGCGGCGGGCGGTTCTTCCGCGCGGTGATCGAGGCGACCGTGCCGATCGTGACCGTCGTGGTCCGCAAGGCCTACGGCGGCGGCTACGCCGTGATGGGCTGCAAGCAACTCGGCGCCGACGTCAGCTTGGCCTGGCCCACCGCGCGTATCGCCGTCATGGGCGCGGAGAGCGCGGTGAGCATCGTCGGCAAGCGGCAGCTCGCGCAGGTGGACCCGCAGCACCGTGCCGCGGTGCGCGACGCCATGATCGAGCAGTACAACACCACGGTGGCCACCCCGTGGATCGCCGCCGAGCGCGGTTACATCGACGCGGTGATCGAACCATCGCGCACCAGGCTCGAGATCCGCCGCGCGTTGCGCCTGCTGCGGGACAAAGAGGCGAGCGCCGAGCCCAACCCGCGCAAGCACAGCCTCTTCCCGGTCTAGGCGGCACATGGATCCGGTTATGTTGTGTCACAACGTAACCGGATCCATGTGGTGGGATCTCCGGCGATCCGCGGCGAATCGGGCCGTCCGGTGCGCCGATGCCTTAATCTCAGGACAGTGCCGGACCAGCGTCGTTCGCCGCGTCGCGGTCCGGCACGCGACGTGCCCGCTGCGCCTGTTCCCTACCCTCGCCCGGCGGGCACGCCGCACCACGGCTCAGCCGTGCCCCCAGGTGAGATCGGCCGTCATCCACTCGGTCTCCCAGCGGCGCAGCCGCCGCCGATCGAGTCCGCGGCGCAGCAGCAGGTAGCAGCCCACGAGCAGGATCGAAACGCCGAGCACCGCACCGGCGGTCAGCATCACCGCCTTGCTGGCGGGCTGGGTCGACGACGGCGGCTCGACGATCGCGCCGCGTTCGTTCAGCCAGATCGGCACGGTGGAACCCGGCTCGACCACCGTGGTCGACTGGTAGTCGCCCGTGTGGTCCACGCCGTCGGCGTCCTTCCAGGACACGCGCGCGGGCACTACCGGCGCGTACAGCGGCGCCTTCCCCGTTTCGATCACGGTGGCGTCGACGCGGTGCAGCCGTGCCGTCTCGGCTTGCACCGCTGCGGTCTCGACGCGGTACACCCGGCCGCCGACCGTCACCGCCAGTATGGGCACGACGATCAGGAACACCAGGGCCAGCAGCACCGCCACCCCCGTCTGCACACGGTCTTCGCCGCGACGCAGGGGGTTGCGATCCAAGCCGACGCGTCGGCACGTGCGGCGGTACATGTTCACCGACCCGGTAGACATGACGGTGACTCCTCGTTGCGGATTTCGGCGGTGAGGGTGACGAGGGTGTCGAAGAACTCCTCGACGAGGCCGGGCAGTCCCATCGGATCCGGGCCTGCCGCCCAGCTCTGCAGCGCCGCGAGCAGCATGCCCGCACCGGCGCCGACCGCGACGGCCGGACGCGGATCGGTCTGCGGATCCACCCCCAGCCGCGCGGCGATGATGCGGACCGATTCGCGTTGCCCTTCGATGCGGATGCGCTGGTAGCCGGCGAACAGTTCGGGTTCGTCCTCGAAGCGCTGGAACAGCGCCCAGCGGCGGGCGAGCAGCGACGCGCGGGCTCCGCCGTACTCGGTGGCGAGCCAGTCGTGGACGGCGCCGCGATAGGCGACCAGGGGCGGCTCGGCAAGGGGACGACGGCACAGGGCTTCGTTGAACAGATGCACGTCTTGGTCGACATCACCGAGGATCGCCTCTTCGATGGAGGCGAAGTGCCTGCTGAACGTGCGCCGGGTGACCCCGGCCCGCAGCGCGATGTCCTCGACGGCCACCGCGTCGAGGCCCCGCTCGGTGAGCAGGTCGAACGCCGCGCGCGACAGCGCCTCGCGGCTGCGCCGAGTGCGCAGCCGACGGCCGTCCAGACCGACACCGTCGTCGCTCATGCACTCGAGCATACCCCTATTGTCCCAATGGGACAATACTTTGCTCTTCCCCTGCATGCGCATCACCTCGCAGGAGAAAATGCCCCATTCGGGCGCGCTGAATCGCCTGGGATGCCGGGCCGGAGCGGGCGGCGGGGTGCGGCCTGCGGCCGGTCAGTTTCTCCGTTTGTCCACGGGTTCGTCGACCGTCGGCGCAACGCCGTCGCGCAAGATCTCGAGCATCCGACGGGAGTGCTCCGGTGACGGGGCCAGCAGCGAAAGCTGGTTCAGCACCGCGTAGTACACGTCCAGGTCGGCGATCTTGTCCAGATACAGCGCGCTGGTCAGCTGCTGGAGGTACACGATGTCCGGCAGATCGGACTCGGCGAAGCGCAGGACGGTGAACGCGCCGTCGGTGAGCGCCGGGCCGCCGACATGATCGGCCAGGATCTGGATGGTGATGTTCGGCTGTGCCGCCGCGTGCAGCAGGCGGTCGAGTTGGGCGCGCCAGACGGTCGAGCCGCCGATCCTGCGGCGCAGCGCGGCCTCCTCGATGAGCATCCACACCTGCGGCGGGTGCGCACCGGCGAGGATCTCCTGCCTGCGCATGCGCAGCGCGACCCGGCGTTCGATCGCGTCCTGCGGCTCGCCCGGATGCGACAGCGTCAGCAGCGCGCGGGCGTACTCCGGGGTCTGCAGCAGTTCGGGGACCGCCCTGGGTTCATAGCAGCGGATCAGGCGTGCCGCCTGTTCCAACCCCAGATAGGTGTCGAACCACTTCGGCAGCCAGTCGTTGTCCCGCGCCCACCAGCCCGACGCGTTGGCCTGCCTGGCCAGTTCCAGGTACCGATCCCGTTCCGCCGGGTCGGTCACCTCGTAGAGGTCGAGCAGGTCGACCAGATCGCGTTCCCGGCAGCCGGTGCGCCCGAGCTCCAGCCGGCTGATCTTCGAATGCGACCCGCGAATGGCCTCACCCGCCGCCTCGCGGGTGATGTTCTTGGCCTCGCGCAGGCGACGCAGCCGTCCGCCGAGGACCATCCGCAGGACCGTTGGCCCGCCTCCGGACACCGGCTGGGCGCCGAGCCCCGCCGCATCGGCCGCCTGTCGTACGTTCGAAGGACGCATGCCCCGAGTCTGCCATGGTGACCCTGGCGTTATCTACGGCCGAAAGTCCCTGTAGCGCCGCGCATCCGCAGGCGCACGGATCGGCCGCCGGGTCCAGCCGATCAGGCGGAACCCGACGGCAGCTCGACGATCTGCGGCTCCCGCTCGCGCAAGGCCGCGATGAGATCGCGGGTGTACTCGGGGGGCGCGGCATGCACCGACAGCAGGTTCGCCACCGCGCGGTAGGCCGCGAGATCGGCGTCCTTGTCCAGGTACAGCGCGCCGGTGAGCTGCTGGAGGTACACGATGTCCGGCAGATCGGACTCGGCGAAGCGCAGCATGGTGAACGCGCCGTCGGACACCGCGGGACCGCCCACGTGATCGGCGAGCACCTGCACGGTGATGTTCGGCGCGTCCGCGACCCGCAGCAGGTGATCGAGCTGGGCCAGCCACACCTGCGATCCGCCGATCCTGCGCCGCAGCGCCGCCTCCTCGACGATCAGCCACATCTGGGGCGGGTCCGGCCTGGTCAGGATCTCCTGACGGCGCATACGCAGGGCCACCCGCCGTTCGATCGCCTCCTCGTCCTCGTGCGGATGCGCGAGCACGAACAGCGCGCGGGCGTACTCGGGGGTCTGCAGCAGCTCCGGGACGACCCTCGGCTCGTAGCAGCGGATCAGCTGGGCGGCGTGCTCGAGCCCGAGATAGGTGTCGAACCACTTCGGCAGCCAGTCGGTGTCGCTCTGCCACCAGCCCGAGGTGTTCGCCTGCTCGGCCAGCCGCTTGAACTCCGCGCACTCGCGCTCGTCGGTGACGCCGTACAGCGCGAGCAGGTCCACCAGGTCGCGCTCCCGGAAACCGGTCCGTCCCAATTCCAAGCGACTGATCTTCGAATGCGAGCCGCGGATCGCCTCGCCCGCTTCCTCGAGCGAGATGCCGCACGCCTCCCGCAGCCGCCGCATCCGCGCGCCGAGGATCATCCGTAAGGCGGTCGGACCGCCCTCGACGGCGGGAGTTGTTCCACGCCCGATGGATTCGTTCTGAGGCCGCACTACCGAAGCACGCATGCACAGAGTCTCCCATGCTCGGTGCCCGCACTCCAGCACCGAACCGGGCGCACCGAGGCGTATGCGCAGGTGTAAGCACATTCGCAAGGTCATCCAGACTCGGTGGGCGCTCGTTCCCGCGGATCCGCTGGACGGTCACGAGCCGCGGTGGTCCCGCGTCTGTTCGCGTGCCCGACCATCGGTTCCTACGAGCCACCGAAGGGCCACCCGCCGGGCAGCCCGCGTGGCGGGAAAAAGGCGCGGGAACGAAATACGTTGCGTCCGAAGCATCCTGCCGCGTGCCCGTGCACCGACGCGATGCCCGTGGTTCCGGCCCGCCGGTGGCGGCGGACCGGATGCTCGGTTCAGCGCAGCACGACGTCCGCCGTCGCGCGACCGAAGAGCTTGCGGTCCCCGCAGGTCGCGGTCAACGCGATGGTGGCGGCACGGCGCCGCGGATCCAATTCCTTGACCCGACCGCGGAATTCGATCGCGCTCGCTTTGGTCGCCGCTACCGGGGCGAACCCGGCGAACCGCACGCCGTACCGGGTGACGGCGGCCGGATCACCGAGCCACGAAGTGAGATACCCGGCGCCGAGACCCATGGTCAGCAGTCCGTGCGAGACCACGTCGGGCAGCCCGGCGCTGCGCGCGACCACGTCGCTGAAGTGGATCGGATTCGAATCGCCGGACACACCGGCGTAATTCACCAGGTCCCCCCGCGACAGCGGCACCGTGCGCGCGGCGAGTTCCATGCCGACGGACAGGTCCTCGAACGCGGGGACGGTTCGCGGCGTGCGCGGCTCGTCGGCCGAATCCGCTGCCACCACCTCGTCGAAGACCTCGACCAGTCCGCCGTCGTCACCGGCCTCGCGCCCGGCCGCCGCGTCCGCGCGGTCGGTGGCCGACTGCCCGGTCATGATCACGCCGTCGACCGCGGCGCGCAGATCGGCGGCCAGCTCGACCCCGGTCTGCGCCACCGCGGTGGTGTGCGCGGTCTGCAACACTTCCTTGTGCTGGTTGCTCAGCACGTTCCTGGTGACCATGAAATCCTTGTCACCGAACTGCCGGAACGACTCGATGTAGGAATCGCACCGCACCTCGTCGCCCGCGACGATCGGGCGGTGCACCCGGATCGACTGCTCCGTCTGCAGCACCTGGCCGAGGTCGTAGCCGCTGAGCACGGACTCGAACATCTTGCGCTGCATCAGCATGAGGACGATCGAGGAGAACGTCAGCGGCGCGACGAGCCCGTCGAAGCCGAGCTCCGCCGCGGCGTCTTCGTGCCGATGGGCGGGGTGGCCGTCCCGCAACGCTCGCGCGAACTCCCGGATCTTCTCGCGGCCCACCTCGTACGGGTCGGTCAGGCGGTAGTGGCGCCCCACCAGTGCCTTGGCTTGTTCGGACGCGGTGGTCGTGATGTCGTTCATGTGCCTCTCTCGGGAATGCGCCGTCACCCCCGCACGGCCCGGCCCACCGTACCGAAGACCGCGACGATGCCGCGGCGCGCACTCGCCAGCTCTGGGCATACGGACCGAAGGGGACACGGTTTGATCGCGAAAGCGGGCACTCCGCGTTACCGCACCACCTGGTGCCGTGCGACGGTCAGCACTCGTCCGGCGCAGGCACCCCCCGCAGCCTGTCGTCCAGCCACATCATGGCCTCCGGATAACCGAGCGCACCCGCGATGATGTGCTCACCGAGCACACTGCGGTAGACCGCGGGCACGCCGAGGCGGCACTGCTCCGAATAGAGATTGCGCGCGCCCTCGGCGGGGATCCAGAACTCCTGCTCGCCGTTGTAGACGTAGAGCGGAGTCGCCGACCGCATGCCGGCCATCTTGGTCACCCGATAGATGTCCGTGGCCAGCGCCGAGTGGAGAGGATCGGGGAAGTTCGCGGCGATGTCGATGGGCAGCATCAGCACACCGATCGCTCCATAGCTGCTGCCGCACATGTTCTTCACCGGCGAGGTGGCCACCCACTGGGCGAGGTTGTTCATCCGGGCCAGGATCTCCGGCCGCTCGCGCCCGATGCCGAACACCGCGCCCATGAATATCGCCGAGGCGAGGTTGCCGTTCATGCTGCGGGCCAGGATCTCGAAGTCGGCCGGTACGCCGCCCAGCGCGGCGCCGACGATCACACCGGCCAATTCCGGTGCGTAGCCGTCGATCAGCTTCACCGCGCCGTGGGTCGCGATCGCACCGCCGGAGTACCCCGCCAGAGCGAACTTCGCGGCGCCGAACTCGTCCGGGAACAGTCCGCGCACCGCCCTGATCGAGTCGAGCACGGCGTGCCCGGCCACGATGGGTTCGGCGTAGGCCATCGACGGGCCCTCGTGGTCCGGGATCAGCACGGCGTAGCCGCGCAGCGCCGCCAGATGCGTCGTGGGCGGCAGGAAGTCGGTGCTGCTGGTGTCGGGGTTGAGCCCGTGCGCGAGGGTGTATCCCGGCGTGCAGCCGCGGCCGAGGGCGTCGATGGGCAGGTTGTTCACCACCACCGGCCGCTGACCCGGCCCCGGCCACGGTGCGGCGGGCACGATCAGCGTCGCCGTGGCGTACGACGGCGCGCCGTGCGCGTCGGTCGTGCGGTACTTCACCAGCAGCGCACGCTGGATCGGCAACAGCAGCAACGGCGCCGCCGTGGCGCGCACGTCGCGGACCTCGATGACCTGCCCCTCGGCCCATTCGCCGAGATTCTCGGGGCGTAGGTCGAACATCGGATCGCCGACGGCCGATGGCATCGCGGCCGAGCGCAGCGCCGCCAGCGACGGCGACAGCGTAGTCGCCTCGTGCGTAGGCGAAATCGGCTCGGGCAGCGGCGCGATCGGCGGCGGCGGGATCACCTGATCGATGAGTTGTTGCAGCGCGGGCAGCAATCCCCCGGGCGGCGGGGCGGGCGGAGGCTCCGCGGCGGCGGGGACGGCCAGGACTGAGCCGGCGGCGAGCAATGCCACAGCAATGGCACGCGAAATCTTCATGGCACACGCCCTCGGGTGCGAAACGGCAACGTCGTCTGGCACCCGGGCGCACTGGCCTCGACCCCCGAAATGTCCCCTGTCAGACCGGGAGCCAGGACGTCAGGCTACGTCAACGCCCAGGACTGGACGCAGTAAAGCATCCGAGTTGTGTTGTCGCGTATCCATATCGCAACAACCGGGCCGGGACCCCTTTCCCGCGAGTGGGTCCCGGCTCGGCCGTGCGCGTATCGTCGCTCAGCAATTGCTCGGCGCCGGCTCCCCTCGGAATCGGGCGTCCAGCCAGTTCAGTGCCGCGGGAATGCCCAGCACCGCCGCGGTCAAATGGTCCGGAACGGGGATCTCCTCGGTCTGCACTCTGGCGCCCGCCGCGCACCACCGCTTGTCGGTGTTGACCACCGCGTCGATCGGGATCAGGCCGTCGATCGGCGAATGCCATTCGAACACCGGCGTCTTCGGCACGCCGTCGTAGAGTTCCAGGCTGTTCTCCTCGACCACGGCGCGGGCGGTGTTGTCGTTGATCATCGAGGTCGTCTTGGCGAAGTCCAGCGCGCCGCGGCCCGCTCCGGTGGAGAGGATGTCGTTGGTGCAGCTGTTGGCGATCTGCGCGCGAGCGGCCAGACCCCGTTCGTTCAGCTGGTCGCTGAGCGGGAACCGGGTCGGGTACTCGCGTTCCAGCCCGAACCCGGCGGCGAACGCCAGACCGAACACCGGATGCGGGTTGAGCCCCAGCCCCTCGAGCATCTTCACCAGATTCATCGGCACGCCGCCCATGGCCGCGCCCGCGATGTCGAGTTCCGGCGCGTACCTCGGCTGCAGGGCCGCCGCCCACGCGGTGGCCATCCCGCCGCCGGAGTATCCGACCATCGCCACCGGGCTGCGCTGCACACCGAGTTCGGCGACCTGCTTCACGGCGCGGATGCCGTCGAGCGTGATCTGCCCGCCGAGCTTCGCCGCGCCGTAGGCGAAATTCGGGCCGAGGTGGTCGGGCAGCGCCACGCTCCAGCCGCGCGCCAGCAGCACGTTCCAGCCCGGCGCTTCCCGCACGACCAGGTTGGGATCACCGGTGTAGAGCACCCGGGAGACCGAGCACTCCGAGCCGAGCCCGTTGATGATGTGCTGGAACGACAGCAGCGGGCCGTCGGGACGGTGCGCCTTCGGCGTCAGCACCGTGGTGGTCGCCGCGATCGGTTTGCCCTCCGAGCTCGTCGACCGGAACCGGATCACGGTCACCGTGGTCTCCGGGAAGATCGCCAGCGGCGGCATCACCCTGGTCGCGAGCACGTCGCCGGGCTTGCGGTCGGCGATGTCCGCGGGGGTCGAATAGAAGGGATCCGGATCGGGATCGGGATACAGCGGCGCGCCGGTCGCGGCGCCGGCCAGGCTCGCGACCAGCACCAAGCCCGCGGCCATCGCTCCGATCGCACGTGCGAGACGTCTTCGCCGCACTCCCCTACCCAACGAACGTGGGCCCTGACTCATCGACGTGTGCCTCCTGAATCATCCGACACTGTGCTCATCCTCGCAACGGGACCCGCGCGGAACACCACCCGGCGCGATCATGTTGACAATTCACAACATTGGGTCGCCGGGCCTGTGCTCGCGGTGCGCCCCGGCTGGTGACTGTACCCCACGACGCCACGTCCGTTCTGTGACATTTCCAGCCGATAACTTGCAACATGTTCTCAGCAGTGGCGTGGCTCTACCGTCAGTCCTACCGGCGCGGCTGCCGCGCCGGCGGGAAGGAGACGGTGGCATGGACGGCACTGTGCGCGGACTCGCCGACCGCGACGACACCCAGGATCCGCCGACCCAGCGGATCACCGTCTACTTCGACGGGCCGACCCCCGAGGACGCGCTGGTCCTGGAGTACGCGGCCACCAGGACCGAGGCGGGGGAGTTCACCTCGGCCGCCGCGCACGCCGGGCTCACCGTCACCGTCGACGGCCAGGTCCGCCCCGGCCTGCGCAGACTACCGTGCCGATCGCTCTGGCGCTGAGCGAGCGGGATCAGGGCCGGTCGAGCACCCCGCGCAGGAAGGCGAGCGCATCGGGGAACGCCTCGCGCGCCGCACCCAGATGATCGCCGGGATACCAGCCCACCCGCAGATCGGTGCCCGCGGAGCGCAGTTCGGCGACCAGCTCGAGGGTCAGCGGCGCGGGCACCTCCAGATCCGACAGCCCTTGACCGAGATACAGCGGCACGGCGTAGCCGCTCGTCGGCACCCGCAACATCGCGCGCACCGCGGCCAGCAGCGCGGGATCGTCCAACGGCCGTGCCAGCATGGCCCCGATGCCGATCCCGGACACCTGCGCGTCCGCCTCGACGGCGCAGTCCGCTTCCACGATCCGCAGGACGTCGTGGCCCACCGGGGTCAGATAGCTGTCGATGTCCAGCTCGGGCGCACTGGCGCGCAATCCGGCCAGCAGCATGCCGAAGTAGGTCGTCGTCTTCTGCAGCGGCAGGCGCGGCAGCCAGGGACCGGCCAACGGGAACACCGCCTCCAGATTCGACGGCGCGCCGGTCGCGGCCGCGCCGCGCAGCTCGAGGTCCGGCGCGTCGCCGGGAGCGAACCGGGCGGTGAACAGCGCCGCGTGCCCGCCCTGCGACTGACCGAACACCGCCCAGCGTGTGCCGAGCGAGGGGGCGACCGCCCGTGCGGCACGTACGCCGTCGACGATGCTTCGGGCCTGGGCCGGGCCGTCCAGATAGGGATGCACGCCGGGGGTCCCCAGTCCGACGTAGTCGGAGATCACCACCGCGTAGCCCGCGCGCAGCAGATCCGGGTACACCGACGACAGGTAGTAGTCGCGGGGTTGCAGCGTGAACGCGCACTGGTCGGCGATGCCCGAGGTGCCGTGCGCGTAGGCGATGATCGGCCAACCCCCTTGCGGCGGATCGCCTTCGGGCAGATACAGCACCCCGGTGCTCAGCATCGGCCCGCGCGGGCCACGCGACCAATACGTCAGCCGTTCGGCGGTCGCCGCCCCCGCCACGCGCAGCCGCCCCGCCAGTTCCACCAGGTCCGTCACGGTGCCGGGCGCCTCACCCACCCCGGCGTCCGCGGCCCCGGCCACCGCGATCGTCATCGAGACCACGACGCCCGCCGCCCCCGCCATGAATCGTCCACACCGCACCGACCGACTATGCCCAGCCGCGACCGCACCGGCAAGCCACCACAATCGGTGGCCCGGCCGGGGACCCTCGCCGGGACCGCGCCGGCTCGCTAGGCTCGGTTGAGCACGCCGGAAACCGGTGCCGAGGAGAACACAGGAGGTTCGACCGTGGCGCAGCGGTACCCGTATCGCGTCGTCACCCGGCGTCGCGCCACCGCGCTGCTCGCGACGGGCCTGATATCCCTGACGGCCGCCTGCGGCGCCGACTCGTCCGATCCTTCGGCCGCGGCCACGACCACGACCGTCCGCACGACGACCGCGACGACCACCTCCGCATCGCCCCTGGCCGCCCTGCCGTCCGTCGACCCCTACGCGGGACAGCCGCTGATCGATCGCGTCGCGTGGACCGAGACCATCGACGGTCCCCGGCTGCTCGTCTTCCCGACGCAGGCCGGGCGGCGGACCACCTTCCCCGGCTCGGACGAACGGGCATGGCAGGAGATCGTGGCCGAGTCGGCGGACGCGGAGGCACCCGGCATGCGCGATCAGTTCATCTGCCACTGGGCGTGGGCTCGGCTGGTTCAGCCGGACAAGCCGAGCTGGAACCTGGAACCGTGGCGCCCGGCGGTGGGCTATCAGGCCACCGTCGAAGCGCGCTGTAATCCCGGCGGCCCCGAGCGCTGAGCGCGGGCGCCGCCCCGACCGGAAGGAGCCATCCATGCGCGTCGTCATCGCAGGGGGGCACGGAAAGATCGCACTGCTGCTGGCACCCGTGCTCACCGCGAACGGCCACGAGGTCGCCGCCCTCATCCGCAACCCCGGCCACACCGCAGAGGTGCGCGCCACCGGTGCGGAGCCGGTGCTGTGCGACCTGGAGAAGGCGGGCGCCGACGAGGTGGTCGACGTCGTCAAAGGATGCGACGCGGCGATTTTCGCCGCCGGCGCCGGGCAGGGCAGCGGCGTGGACCGGAAATACACCGTCGACCTGGGCGGCTCCGTCCGGCTCGCCGAGACCGCCGAGCGCACCGGGGTACGCCGTTTCCTGCAGATCTCCTCGATGGGCGCGGGCAGGGCACCCGCGCCGGGGACCGATGAGGTGTGGGCGGCGTACATCGACGCGAAGACCAAGGCCGAAGAGGATCTGCGCGCAAGGGATCTGGACTGGACCATCCTGCGCCCCGGCCGCCTGACCGACTCCCCCGGCACCGGACGGGTGACGCTGGCGCCGCCACCGGTCGGGCGCAGCGAGGTCCCGCGCGCGGACGTGGCGGCCGTTCTGGCCGGGCTGTTGCCCGCCGCGCACACCTTCGGGCTGACGCTCGAACTCGTCTCGGGTGACACTCCGATTAGCCAGGCAATTGCACAGCTGACCGACTGAGCTGTGGCGCACCCTGCCACCGCCCTTGCCGATCGACCGCAACGGTCACGATGGGAGAACAACCGTGTTCAGCCGAATCGTCTCGATGAAGATCCGCCCCGGTTCCCGCGCCGAGTTCCTCGCGGCCATATCCCGCAGCGCCGACGCCTCCGTCCGGACCGAGCCCGGCTGTCTGCGCTTCGACATCTGCGCAGATCGGGTGGATCCGCACCGATTCTTTCTCTACCAGCTCTACACCGACGACGAGGCGGCAGAGGCGCACCGTTTCACCGAACATTTCCTCGCCTGGCGGGCCGCGGCCGACCAATTCGTCGAGCCGGGTACACAGATCGATTACAGCACGGACGTCCTATTCGGCCGCGACTGAAATTTCCGGATCCGGCACCGTTTCCGCAAACTTCCGGCCGCGAAATACCCACTGCGCACGTGCAATCGATCGTGCAGATGTGCTTGCATTTGAAAGGTACGGCGGCATAAACTCGGTCCCGCAACGCTTTACAGGGGACCATCAGGGGAGGCCGCGTGGGCGAGCCGAAGGCCGAAGCCGCCGTGGGTTTGCCGCCGCCAGACAAACAGGGGCGTTCGAATGGAACAACCACTTACCGGCGGTCGGTTCGGATCAGCCGACACCGCACTGGCCGACCAGCCAGCGAACGGTAGACATATGAGCACATTACCGGCCCACAGCGGCCACACCGATACCACTTTTTCCCGAGAAACCGCCGTGGCATACGTCATCGATGCCGTCGAATCCACCGGGGCGGCAACTCGGCACGATTTCGATATCGACCGGATCGTCACCACCGCGCACGCGATGGCCGACGACTGGGATCTCGAGGCACTGCAGCCTGCGACGTTCTGGCGAATCGCCTCCAGCTTCATCAAGCAGTAGACCGTTGCGCCGTCCGAGCCCGGCGGAGCACGAAACAAGCGAGCGGCCCCCTCCGAATCCGGAGGGGGCCGCTCGCTTATCGGGTCTTCGGCCGGGTGGGCTCAGTGCCCCTCGGCATACTTCTCCATGATCGCGATCGACTTGTCCGGCTGCAAGGCCTGGACGCTGAGCCGGTCCATCACCGAGAGGTACAGCGCCAGGTCTTGCCGCCGCTCGAGATACAACGCGCTGGTCAACTGTTCGAGATACACGATGTCCGGCAGTTCCGCCTCGGCGAAACGCAGGATACTGAAGGAACTGCCCGCCGCGGCGTGCTCACCCGCGGTGAACGGCAGCACCTGGATCGTCACGTTGGGCAGCTTCGCCAGGCGGACCAGGTGCAGCATCTGCTCGCGATGCACCTGGCGACCACCGACCGGCCGCACCAACGCGGCTTCGTCGAGCACCGCCCACACCACCGGCGGATCCGCGCGGAACAGGATTTCCTGCCTGCGCTGACGCACCGCGACCCGCCGATCGGTGTCCGCGTCCTCGTAACCGAGCGCCACCACCGCCCTGGCGTATTCGGGCGTTTGCAGCAACCCGGGAACAAGATGCGACTCGTAGGTGCGGATCTTGCTCGCGGCCTGTTCCAGACCGAGGTAGGTGCCGAACCACTGCGGCAGCAGGTCGCTGTAGCGATGCCACCAGCCGGGCTCGTTGGCCTGCCTGGCCAGCTCGAGGAACGACTCGCGCTCCGCGGCGTCGTGGACGCCGTAGAGGGTCAGCAGGTCACGGATGTCGCGTTCCTTGAAGCCGGTACGGCCCAACTCGAGACGACTGATCTTGGCGTGCGATCCCCGGATCGCATCACCCGCGGCTTCCCTGGTGATGCCCTTCTTCTCCCGAAGCTTGCGCAACTGGCCGCCCAATGCGATGCGTAGCACGGTCGGACCACGTTCCGCGACAACGGATTGCACATGACCATCGTCATCGGGTTCAGCGATCATCGAGTTCGTCTCCGATACTCCGGGGGTTGCCCACAGTGTGTCACAACCACCTGTCGCGAAACACACCGCACCGACCGCCAATGTTACCGCTCAGCTAGTCAAATAGTCGAACTCCCCGGCCTTCGCGCCGCGGACGAACGCATCGATCTCCGGACGCGTATAGATCAAGACCCCACCTTCGGGGTCACGCGAGTTACGCACTGCCACCTGGCCGTTGGCCGTTTCGGCCACTTCGACGCAGTTGCCGCTCGGATTGCTGAAGGAACTCTTGCGCCAAGTTCCGATGATCTCGTTGGTGGATGTATCCGACATCTTCCCCACTCCTCCGTTACCGCAGTCAGGCGATTCGGTTCGTGCAGATGCACGTTCAAACGTTCTTGCATCTGCACCGACACCGGACGATAGCACGAAGTTCGCCCTCTGTGCGCCCGCTGGCTGGGACCACCAGGAGCCAGATGTGAAACGCGGTCGCCTCGACCCGGAAACATCGAGATCAGCTCCCCGATCCAGCCCGCTGGACGCGCGTGAATCTTGTACTGTCACAGTGCACATCGGATGTACCAGTCATTCGCGACGACCCCACGCGCCCACCCGCACGGCAGCGTCGCCGACCCGTTTCGCCTAGGAGTACAACCCCATGCCCGAAGACCACAGCCCGCTCATCCGAACCGACATCCCCCACTCCGCGCGGATCTGGAACTACTGGATGGGCGGCAAGGACTATTACGAAATCGACCGCATCGCAGGCGACGCCGGGATCGAGGTGGATCCGGACATCACCACCATGGCGGTGCAGTCGCGCCAGTTCCTCATCCGCGCCGTGCGCTACCTCGCGGGCGAAGTCGGCATCCGCCAGTTCCTCGACATCGGGACCGGCCTGCCCACCATGCAGAACACCCACGAGGTCGCCCAGAGCGTCGCGCCCGAGTCCAGGATCGTGTACGTGGACAACGATCCGCTCGTGCTCACCCACGCGCGGGCGCTGCTCACCTCCACCACGCCGGAGGGCGTCACCACCTACATCGACGCCGACTACCACGATCCCGAGCTGATCATCGCCGACGCCAAACACGTCCTGAACTTCAACGAGCCCATCGCCGTGATGTTCATGGGCGTGCTCGGCCACGCCAAGACCTACGACGACCTGCTGCGCATCGTGCACACCGTGCTGGATTCCGTTCCGTCGGGCAGCTACCTGGTGATGTGGGACGGCACCGACGACAGCAAGGCGTATGTCACCTTGTGCGAGAACTACACCGGCACCGGTGGCACTCCTTACGTCCCCCGTCCGCAGGCTCAGATCAAGGCCGTCTTCGACGGTCTGGAGCTGGTCGACCCGGGCTTCGTGTCCATCACGCAGTGGCGCGCGGGCGACACGGAGGTGGGCGAGTCACGGCCGATCTCCGCCTACGGCGCGGTCGCGCGCAAGCCGTAAGGCCCCTGAACACCAAACGGCAAGCGGCACAGCGGCGGTCGCCGGTCTCGCACCGGCGACCGCCGTCCGCTTTTTCTCCGCCCGATCGTGCAGATGTACTTGCATTTGCAAGCGACGGGGGAATAGACTCGAACCCGAAATCGGGGAGGTACGCAGGGAGTTCGAGCCTGCGCCACCAGTACGCCGGCCTCCCCGCCGCACGCCGGACGCGAGGGGTAGTCGAATGATGGAGCCATTCCGAACTTCCCCCCTGGTTGCCGTCATCGATGGCGCGGGCGCCGATCACTTGCGTCAGTACTCCGCGCCCGAGCCGGCCATGGCCGATTGCAGTGTGGAGCCCCGCGGCCTCACCTACCGGCAGGCCCGCGACATTCTCTACGCCCACGAGGTCCACGGCCCGCAGTGCAGGCAGTGGCTGGCGGCCGCCGCGTACCTGTCAGCCGGGCTGGACGACGAATAGTCCGGCATTCGCGTCACTACGGAGCGCGCCGCGTTCCCAAGCGATCTCACAGATCACTCCCGGTCCATTCGCCCCTTTCGTATAGTGATCGATCGACCCGGGCGCGATTTCTCGCACGCCCGGCGTGGCATTTGGGGAGCGAATTCGTCATGACCTACTCCGCGTTGGATCTGTCCGCCGACTCGTCCGACCCGGTGCTGGAAATCGGTGGACAGCCGGCTTCGGTGCCTTTGCAGAACACCGAGAGCGTGGCCTCGCACATGGTCGGCTATTTCGAGAACGTCATGGCCCCCTGCCGCACGTTACCCGGCGAGCAATTGCGCGGAGACGTCACGAAACTCACCCGCAGCTGCCTGAATCTCGCCGCCGAGATGTTCGACCGGCGCACCGTGCCGGACGAGCAGCAGTTGGGCCCGGTGCGCGCGGCCGCCGCCCGCTGGGCGCGGGAGGGCGTGCCGCTGAGCACCATCCTGCGCGCCTACCACGAAGGATTGCGCATCGCCTTCGGTCTGGTCACCGCGCCCGCCGAGGCCGACGACGTCGACGAGGTGCTGGTCGCCGCCGATCTGCTGCTGGAACTGCTCGAGGCGATCAGCGCGGCGGTGTCGGACGCCTACGTCGACGAACAGCACCTGGTCGCCAAGGAGCACCAGACCGCGGCGCAGACGCTCGCCTCCGCGCTGCTGAGCGGTCGCGGCAGCTCGGCCCTGGCCCGGCAGACGGGCATTCCGATCGCGGAGTCGTATCAGGTTGTGGCCCTGTCGATTCCGGAGCACGCGGACGAGCGCGATCCGCGGGTCGACGGGAACGTCGCCGCGCGCCGCAAGCTGCGCAGGCTGCAGTCCGAGCTGGCCACCGTTTTCGCCTCACGCGCGCTCGCGCTGCTCAGCGCCAAGGGCGGCACGCTGCTCATTCCCTTGGACGACGAGGTCGAGACCGTCCTCACGGCGGCGACGCTCGAGCTGCTGGCCGCCGCCGCCGAGGTCCCGCTCACCGCGACCGTCGTCCCGACCGACACCGATCGGATTCCCGAGTCGGCGGATCAGGCACACGAGCTGCTCAATCTGGTGCGCGTCGGCGTCCGGCCGCCCGGCCTCTACCAGATGTCGGATCTGGCGGTGGAATACCAGCTCACCCGCAGCGGCCCGGCCACCCGGCGGATCGCGACCATCCTCGACCCGCTCGACGCCCATCCCGAGCTGTTCGACACCATGCGCGCCTATCTCGGCAACGACATGAACCGGCAGCTCACCGCGCGCCAGCTCTACGTGCACCCGAACACCGTCGACTACCGCCTGCGTCGCATCGCCCAGCTCACCTCGATCGACCTGGCCACCTCGGCGGGCATCTCCCAGGCGGCGATCGCCCTGCTGGCCCGGGATCTGGATCGCAGCGTCGCCCGCCGCCTGTGACGTCCGCACCGTGACCCGATCGTCGCCTGTAACGGATTCGTGCTGGTCACCGGGCGGTGAACTTGCGATCCTGGTAGTGCCGCGACGTCTGGATGGTGAAATATGCGAATTTCGGAGATCCTGCGCAGGAAGGGTAGCGACGTCGCCACGGTCGCGCCCGGTACGACGGTACGCGCACTGCTGGCCACCCTGGCCGAGCGGAACATCGGCGCGGTCGTCGTCTCCCCCGACGGCAACGCGATCGCGGGCATCGTCTCCGAGCGCGACGTGGTGCGCAGTCTGCACGCGTGGGGCGCGGAGCTGCTGGACACGCCGGTGTCGGCGATCATGACCTCGGTGGTGCGCACCTGCGCGCCCGACGACCGGGTCGACGGCCTGCGGCGCATCATGACCGACCACCGCATCCGGCACCTGCCGGTGGTGCACGAGGGCAGGCTGGTCGGCATCGTCAGCATCGGCGACGTGGTCAAGAGCGCGATCTCGGAACTGGCGGACGAACGCGAGCACCTCGTGGAGTACCTGCAGGGCAGGTACTAGAGCTCGCTGACGTTCCCCAGGTCGGCCGAGAGCCAGCGCTCGGGGCGCAGGAAGACCGCGACCTGCTCGCCGTAGGCCTCGGCCGCCTTCAGGTATGCGTCGACCGATTCGGGCGGTAGATACCGCGCGACCATTTCGCGGTGCATCTCGTCGGTCATCGGAGTGGTCCGGGTGACCGGGCCTTCCACGCTCACGTACCGGACCGTGGGTTCGACCTGCTGCACCATCAGACCGAACCGTCCGGCCTCCCGGAGGTAGCGCATCTTCTGCGACTGCGGGCCGGTCAGGATCCAGGCCTCGCCACCCGGGCTGTACTGGTACCAGATCGGGACGGTGAGCGGGCCGCGACCGGCGCCCGCGGCCACCGAGAACGCCGCGACATGCGGCTGCGCGAGGAACTCTTGACGCTCTTGCAGGGTCAGAGGCATACGTTCCAGGCTAGTCGTGAAAGCCGTTGTCCGCGACAAAGCTTCGAAGTGCGTACCGGAATTGCGTATCGTGGGTGACGTCCGAGTTACCGGTGTGAAGGGAGCGTCACGTTGCGGTCCCCCGCCCCGAGATCGCCGGTGACGCGAACGGCGGAGGCCGCACGGCCGCCGGAAACGCCGGCATTCGCGCCAGCCGCGGTGCGGTCGCTGTTCCCGGCGCTCGCCGGCGCAACCGAGGTCTACTTGGACAGCGCCGCCACCACACAGAAGCCGCTGCCGGTGATCGAGACCATCCAGCGCTACCACAGCAACGGCACCGCCAACGCCGGCCGCGGCACCTACCCCTGGGCCACCGGTCTGACGGCGCGCATCGCCGGCGTCCGCGAACGGGCCGCCGCGTTCATCGGCGCCGAGCATCCGGATGAGGTGGTCTTCACCGCGGGCGCCACCGCCGCGGTCAACGCCGTCGCGCTGTCGTGGGGCCTGACGGCGCTCGCCGACGGCGACGAGATCCTCTACAACGCGGGCGATCACGCCTCCAACGTGTATCCGTGGCAGCACCTGCGCGGGCTGCTCGCCCGGTTCGGACGCCGCATCCACCTCATCCCCTACCGGGTGACCGCCGCCGGTGAGGCGGACACCGACGACATCCTCGCCAAGATCACCCCGCGCACCCGGCTGATCACCACCGGGCATCTGCATCATGTCTTCGGCGGCCTCAGCACGCTGGAGGAATTGCGCGACCGGATCGATCCGGCCATCCTGCTGTGCTTCGACTGCTCGCAGAGCGGCGGCCATCTTCCGGTCGACGTCACCGCCCTCGGTGCGGATTTCGCGATCTTCGCCGCGCACAAGATGTTCGGTGCGCCCGGCACCGGGATCCTGTACTGCCACCGTCGCGTGCACGACCGATTGGCGCCGTTCCTGCCCGGCGGCAATTCCGGCGTCACGGTGGATCCGGACGGCCTGCGGCCGGGTCCGATGCCCGCGCTGCTGGAAGGCGGCACGCCCGACATCCCCGGCATCCTGGCCCTCGGCAGTGCGCTGGAGGTGCTGGAATCGATCGGCCTCGACGTCGTCGCCGCGCACAACCGCGCCCTGACCCTGCGCCTGATCGAGGGGCTGCGAACGGTTCCCGGCCTGGAGTTCCTGCCCGGCCCGGCGCACGCGACCTGCGAGGTCGGCTACGGCATCGTCTCCTTCACCCTGGAGGGGATCTCGGCCGCGGACGCGGGGTTCGTCCTGAGCGAGTTCGGCTTCCTGGTGCGCACCGGCGCGCACTGCGTCCCCGCCGACACCGACGGCGCGGGCTCGGTGCGGGTCAGCACGCACATCTACAACACGCCCGACGAGATCGACCGATTCGTCGCGTGCGTGCGAACCATCGCCGAGGAGGTCACGTGAGCAACGACATCCCCCGCTACGACCGGAAGGCCGCGTCCAGGGTGCTGGCCGGACTCGCGCAGGCAGGGTTGTGCGCAGAACCGGCTCCGGCCCCCCGACATCGGCGATTCGAATTCACCTGTACGCCATTGGGTCTGGAGCAGGGCAGCCATCTCACCTACTCCCAGCGGCTGTATCTGGAACGGTTCATGCGGCCGTGCCGCGCGGACCAGGTGACCAGCGCGACCCATCGGATCGCGTGGACCGACAGCGCAGGCATCCCGAATACCGGGCACTTCCGCGCCGACGGCCTCGGCCCTGCGGTGCCGATCGCGATGCGCGAGACCGTGCTGGCGCTGTGGCGCCAACTGGACGATGACGCCGAGTTCGCCGCGCGGGTCGCGGCGCTCGGCACGGACGACCACGCCGTGCTGGCGGGCACGACCACCGACCACGATCCGCGCGACATCTTCCGGGTCGGCATCGAGGCCGCCGGGCGCGTACTGGCCCAGCACGCGCTGCTTGCGGCGCAGACCCCCTACCGCGATGCCGCCGAATTCGCCGAGGGGCTGCGCGTTTCCGGGATCTTCGCCGCGGTGGCCACGCGCTGGTTCTGGGAATTGCAGGCCTCCACCTACCGCAGGGGCATGATCCCGGTGACGCTCGTCGCGCAGCCCGACGGCACCGTTCGCTATTCGGCGGAGACGGTGGCGACCCTGCGCGCGATGAAGGATGCCACGATCGCCGACGCGCGTGCCGTGATGGAACGCGCCACCACGGTGGAAGGTCTCACGACGGCCGAGGCGATCGCCAAGTATCACGACGACCTCGACCTGATCTCCCGCCAGTACGCCTTGTTGCCGGAGGGCAGTCATCCGGCCTGCCTGGCGGCCATGCCGCATCAGCTCGACGGCGGGCATTCCAGCGTCCTCCCGCCGCTGGTGGACCGATTCGTCGCGACGTTCATCGAGATCGCCGACCGCTGCGCGGCCACCGAGGTGAGCGCCGAACTCGACGAGGCCACCGCCGACCGCGCCGCCACCGCCGAGGACCAGGTGTTCTACGTGCCCGATATGACCTGCAAGCACTGCGTTCGCACGATCGGAGGAGTGCTGGAGTCGATGGACATCCGCGTGGCCGAGATCGATCTGGACAGCAAGCGGGTGGTGGCCGAGTTCCGCAGTCCGCGCAATCGCGCCCGCGCGTTCGAGGCGATCCGGGACGGCGGCTACAACCCGGTTTCGCAGCGCCCCGACGACGTGCCGCGGGCGTCGGCCGCCGAGCCGTCGGAAGCCGCCGTATGACGCCATTGCCGCAGGCGTTGCCCGCGAAGCTGCATCCGATCGTCCGCGCCTTCCTCGACACTCCCGGCCTCGCGACGGAGACGCTGAAGAGATTCGGATCGCCAGCGCATCTGGTGTTCCCGCAGGTCTATTCGGAGAATCTGCTGCGCCTGCGCACCGTGCTGGAACGAACCCTGCCCGGGCACCGCGTCTGCTACGCGCACAAGGTGAACCAGTCGCGCGCCTTCGTCCGCACCGCCGAACGCGAAGGCATCGCCATCGATGTCGCCTCACCGCACGAACTGACCAGCGCCGTCGCCGCCGGGTTCGATCCGCCACGTATCGAGGTCACCGGGCCCAAGGGGGAAGCCTTCCTGCGCGATCTCGTCGGCCGCGGGGTCACGATCAACGTGGACAACCTCTGGGAGCTGGGCCGCATCGAGGAACTGGCCGCCGAGCACGCGGAAATACCTGTGCTGCTGCGGGTTTCCGGTTTCGACGCCGGGCAGGTGAGTCGGTTCGGGATGCCGCAGGCGCACGTCGAGCGGGCCTTCGATCTGTTGTCGGCGCGGCGCGGGCGAGTCGCTTTCCTCGGGTTCGCTTTCCACCTGGACTCCGGCGACCTCGGCGAGCGCGTCCGGGCGATCGACGCCTGCCTGCGCCTGATCGAGCGCGCCTACGAGCGCGGACTCGCCCCTTCGGTGCTCGACATCGGCGGCGGGTTCCGGCAGGTGTTCACCGCCGACGCCGAACGGTTCGACGCCTACGTGCTCGCACTGCGCGAATCGCTGCTCGGCCGCGGGGAGCCGATGACCTGGGGCAGCAACACGTTCGGCTATCACGTCGCGGGCGGGGCGGTGCACGGCACGCCGGTGTTCCACAAGTACGCCAACACCGTCCCCGCCGACCGGATGCTCGCCGACCTGCTCGACGCTCCGCTGGAGCGGCACGGCGGGCGCACGGTGGCGCAGGTGGCGGGTGACAACCTGCTCCAGCTGTGGCTGGAGCCGGGCAAGGCTCTGGTCGACCACGCGGGGATCACCGTGGCCACGGTCGAGTTCGTCAAGGAGGTCGCCGACGGCAGCGTGCTGGTGCACGTCGACCTCAGCCGTGATGCGGTGACGCCCGCCGATCAAGAGGTCATGGTCGATCCGATCCTCCTGCACGGGGCAGGCGCGGGCGACCGCGCGACGGGGCCGGTCGGCGTCTTCTTCGCCGGAAGGCTGTGCTTGGAACGCGATCTGATCACCAATCACAAGGTGTGGCTGCCCGCACGACCCGAGCCGGGCGATGCGGTGGTGTTCCCGAATACCGCCGCCTACCACATGGACCTGTCGGCCGCGACGGCCTCCATGCACCCCCTGCCCCCGAAACTCGCGGTCACCCGTTGGCCGGGCGGGTTCCGCGTCGTGCCCGACGCCGACTACGAACCCGGCTTCCCCGCCGAGTCGTCCCGGCCACCGCACAGCGCCCCGCCCGCGACCGGCCCGGTCCGATCCGTGAAGGCTCCCTGATGCGCTACGACCACATCACCGAACTCATCGGCAACACGCCGCTGCTGCGGCTCGACCCAGCGGTGCACGGGTTGGCGAAGGTCGAGCTCTACGCGAAACTCGAGTCGCACAATCCGTTCGGTTCGGTCAAGGACCGGGTGGCCTGGGCGATGCTCCGTGACGACTTGGAGCAGATCCGCGCCGAGGGGCGCACGCTCATCGAGGCGTCCAGCGGGAACACCGCCAAAGCGCTGCGCGTGCTCGGCGCGATGTACGGGATCGGCCTGCGCGCGGTGACCAACCGGATCAAGGTGGGCGAGGTCCGTGACCTGCTGCAGCTGTTGGGCACCGAGATCGTGGAACTGCCCGGTCTGTCCGAGTGCCCCGACCCGACCACGCCGAACGACGTCTACTCGGTGATCGAGGCGACCATGGCCCAGCAGCCCGGCGCGTACCGGCACCTGTCGCAGTACACCAACGAGAAGAACATCGAGGCCCACCACCACGGCACCGGGCGGGAGATCCACGAGGACCTGGCGGCCGACGGCATCACCAGGATCGACTATCTGATCGGCGGGCTCGGCACCACCGGCTCCACCAGGGGCACCGCCACCTACCTGCGCAAGCACCATCCCGAATTGCGCACCGTCGCGGCGGTTTCGGAGCGGTCGGACTTCATTCCCGGTATCCGCTCGGAGAGCGAGATGTGGGATGTCGGGCTGTTCCAGCCGGATTTCTACGACCGGATCGTCACCGTGGCGGCGGGCGAGGCCGTGGACGCGACGCTGCGCCTGGCGCGCGGCTACGGCGTCCTGGCCGGGCCGACCAGCGGCGCGAGCTACGCGGCCGCGCTGCGGACGCTCGGCGCGCTCGATCTGTCGGCGACCGATCCGGCGGATCCGGTCGTGGCGGTGTTCATCGTCTGCGATCGGCTCGAGCCGTACCTGTCGTACTTCAAGAAGCGCAGGCCGGAATGGTTCGGCCGCGCCGAACGGGAAGCGGAGCCCACCGCCGATGAGCTGGCGGCGGTGCCGCGCCTTTCGCCCGAGCAGCTGGCGGAGCTGGACCGGACCGAGCGCCCCACCATCGTGGACAGCCGCGGCGCCATGGCTTACCGGATCGGGCACGTGCCCGGCGCGTTGAACATCCGCGACGACCAGCTCGACGACATGTTCGGCCAGGGCATCCCGTTCCCGCGCTCACGCCCCGTCGTCTTCGTCTGCCCCGTCGGTGAGCTGTCGGTGCGGTTCGCCGCGCGCGCCCGGCGCGCGGGCTACGACGCCGCCAGCTTGGCCGGTGGCGTGGTCGGCTGGCGCGACGCGGGGTTGCCGCTGGAACGCGGCTGATCACCCACGGGCGCGCGGGCCCGCCGCGCGGCCGGAATCCGGTTCGGCGAGCCACGGGAGGGCGGGGCGGGTGAGCGCGGCGCCGGGGCACGCCGGCAGGCACTATCGTTGGGCCGTGCAGACAGGTCAGGACGCAGACGACGACGGGGGCCCACGGATCTGGGGTGGGACGACGCTCACCGAGCGCAGGGAGACGCGGCGGGCTGCGCTGTTGGAGGCGGCGCTCGATCTGATCGGCGAGTCCGGCGCCAGCGGGGTCACCATGCGGGCGGTGTGCCGCAAGGCCAATCTCACCGACCGCTATTTCTACGAGAGCTTCGCCAGCCGCGACGAGTTGCTGGACGTGCTCTACCGTCAGGTCGCCGAGGAATTCCTGGAACCGATGACGGCCTTCGCCGCCACCGACGACCCGTCCCGCGACCGCGCGCTGTCGGAGATCCTGGTGGACAAGGTGCTCGCCGACCCGCGCAAATCGCGGCTGTTCCTGGTCGAGCCGTATTCCAGCACCGGGCTCGGGCAGACCACCTTCGCGGTGATGCCGGTGTTCACCCGGATCATGCAGGACCATCTGTTCGCCCACATCGACGACCCGGTCAAGCGCAGGCTGGCGGCCGTGACCATGGCCAGCGGGAACGCGGGCATGTTCTCGGCGTGGCTGAACGGTTCGCTGCGCGCCACCAGGGAGCAGATCATCGAGCACTGCCTCGCGATGCTCACCGTCTACCGTTCGCTCTACCGTTGCTGACCGCACCGCATGGCGTCCGGACGGTCGGTCCCGGATCGGTTTCGCCAGTACGCCAGGGTGCTCTGCGTCCGGATGGTGGCGGCGTGATTGGGGCCGAGGGCACGCAGCTCCGCGACCAGCAGCACCTCCAGTTCCGCGACCGCGCGGGTCAGGTCGCCGTGCCGGGCGCGGCAGCCCGCGAGTTCGTTGCGGGTGTCGAAGGTGTCCGGATGATCCGGGCCGAGCACCCGCAGCCGGTCGCCGAGCAGTTTCTCCAGATCGGTGATCGCGCCGGCGAGGTCACCGCTGTCCGCGCGGTATGCGGCCAGTTTGCCGCGGGTGAGCAAGGTGTCGGGATGCTCGGGGCCGAGCACCCGTAGCCGATCGTCGAGCAGGCGGGTGAACTCGGCGCCCGCCCCGGCCAGATCACCGCTGCGCGCGCGGAACGCCGCGAGGTTGTTGCGCGCGCCGAGCGTGTTGGGATGGTCGGCGCCGAACACGCGCAGGTAGTCCGCCACCAGCTGCTCGAACTCCGCCCGCGCGCCCGCGAGATCGCCGCTGCCTGCCCGCCAGTACGCCAGGCTGTTGCGGGTGCGCAAGGTGTCCGGATGGTCGGCGCCGAGCACGCGGGCACGGTCGGCGCGCAACTGCTGGAACCGGGCGATCGCCCCGGCGAAATCGCCGACATCGCCGCGATTGGACGCAAGATTGTTCCTGGTGCGCAAGGTTTCGGGATGGTCGGGCCCCAGCAGGCGCAGCTGGTCGGTGAGCAGCTGCTCGAACTCCTCGCCCGCGCCGGCGTAGTCACCGCAGCGCGCGCGGTAGCTGGCCAGCCTGTCGCGGGTGTCCAGGGTGGCCGGGTCGTCGGGGCCGCACACACGCAGCCGGTCGGCGAGCAGCTGCTCGAAATCGGCGACGGCGCCGACCAGGTCGCCGCTCTCGGCGCGGTGATAGGCCCACCGTTCCCGCGTGGTGAAGGTGTCGGGATGGTCGGGCCCCAGCGACTCGGCGAAGTCGGGCGCCCAGGCGGCCCACAGATCGCGGTCGTCGGCCGATCTGCCGGTCTCCAGTTTCTCCAGGAAGTCGACGGCCAAGGCGGAATCGCCGTAGGCCAGGCAGTGCCGTACGGCCGCGCCGCGCGCGTAGTCGGCGGCCGGGTCGCTGTCGTCGGCCTGGATCGCCGCGACCAGGGCGCGGTGCGCGTCCGCGATGCGCACGCCGAGGCGACGGCATTCCGCCTGCAGCGCGGGCAGGAACGCACCGTGGGTCACGCCGAGCGACTCGCGAACGGTGCCGGGATGACTGCGGGTGACCAAGGTGCCGAGGTTCACGGCGATGTCGCGGACCCTGGCGGCGCTGAGGTCGACCCCGAGCGAGGACAGCGCCGCGTCCAGCAGTTCCAGCGGCAGCACCGGACCCACCCCCGCCGCGACGAGCACACCGAGCAAAGTCGCTGTGTCACTGGTGGTTTCCGGATCGAGCCCGCGTAACGCCGTCTCCACCCGCAGCGCGATGACCCGGTCGAGGCCGATCCCGGAGGCGACCGCGCCGTCGGTCAGCCCCGAAGCGACCTCCAGCAGCATGCGCGCGACCAGCCAGCCCCCTGCCACCACCCGCGAACCGCTCGCGTCCGTGGGAGTCTCCGCCAGCAAGCGCTGAATCCAGCCGATCCAGTCCACCGGGCCCAGCGGCGCCGTGCCGCGCGCGGAGTCCACCACGGCCGCGATGTCGTCGGCCGCCGGTTCGGCGACGTCGATCCGGTACATGTGCGCCAGCCCCGGATCGTCCTCGACGCCGGTGCCGGGCCGGATGCCGACGATCACGCGCACGTGCCGGAGATCTTCGCGGCGGGTCAGATCGGCGATCGCGGCCACCAGCAACCGCCTGGTTCCCTCCTGCGGCTGATTCAGCCCGTCGAACACCAGGGTGACCCGGCGCCCCGCCGTGGACAGGCGGGCCAACGGGCGGCGGACCAGGATGTCGAAGATGTCGAACTCGTCCCTGGGCCGGTGCGCCCTGGCCGCGCGCGCCGCCTCCCGGAAGCCGGGCAGGCGCGCGTCGAGTTGCGCGGCCAGCTCCGCCGCCACGGATTCCACCGAACTGTTCACCGTCAGGAACACCGCGGCGGTGATGTAGTCGGGGGTGACGGCGAGCCCGTCGACGAGGCTGGGCCGGATCAGCATCGCCAGCAGCGTGGACTTGCCCACGCCCGCCGGGCCGAGCACCGCGCGCAGGCGGTGGCTGCCCGCGTCGACGATCGCGTCGAGACGCTCGCGCACATCGAGCGTCAGCAGCAGGCGCCGGGTGAGCTGATCGACGAACCCGGCGGCGGAGCGCCCGCTCACCGCGTCGCGGTGGCGCGCGGTGTTGGGCACCAGCCACAGTCCGGGGTCGACGCCCTGCGTCGTGGACACCGCACCGGAGCTGAACGACAGATGCTGCGGCTGTTGGTGGATGCACTGCACGGCGATCGGATCGACCAGGTCCGAGGGCAGCAGGTTCTCCCCGCGCAGCGGCAGGCCCAGGTCGAAGGTGGCGAGCATGGTCCTGGTGAAGCAGCCGGAGTACGCGGGCCCGTCGCCGGAGGCGACCAGCAGTTCCATCCGGCCGCCCGACTGCGCCAGCAGATCGGTCCACCGGCGCGCGGCGCCTTGCACACCCTGACCCGCCTCGCAGGCGTCCACGAGCAGCACCAGCCCGTCCAGCGCGGCCCGGTCCAGCCGCTCACGGATCTCCTGGGTCAGGTGGAAGGCGTTGTGCGAGTTGGGATCACCGGGCGAATCGTGACCGAGCAGGTAGAAGTCCTCCGCGCTCGTCGCCACACCGTGCCCGATGAAGCCGAGCAGCAGGGTCGCCTGCCGCTGCGCCGCCGCCGTGAAGGCCGCGTCGACGGCCTCGAACAGTTGCGCGGCAGTGGGATTGAGCACCGGGCCGTCCAGATCGATCGCAGGCCGCCATCCGCCCGCTTCGGTCAGACTGCCGTACAGGCCGTTGGCGAGTTCCTCGGTGAATCCCAGTTCGCCCAGCGCCGCGCATTCCGACCCCACCACCAGCGCCAGCCGACCTCCCATGCAAGAAACATACCCGCGCCGCCGCGGCCGTTACGCCGCGCCGTCGCGCCGGTCCGGTACCGAAAGACGCTGCGGGAGACGTAGGGTGACGGTCCGGTGACCGGAAGAAGGAGATCACGCGATGACCGACCCGGTGGTGGGTTTGACGGGTACGCTCACATCGCCGATCCGAGGTGCCGGGACGCTGGGCGAGGTCCTGGTCGCGATTCGCGGGGGAACCGAGCTGTACATCGCACAGTCCGCCGAGCCGATTCCGGCCGGTGCGGCCGTGCTGGTCATCGCGGTCCACCCGGGGCGCGTCGTCGACGTCGTCCCGTGGATTCCGCTCACCCCGGACCCGGCGGCAGAAACCTGAGAGAGCAAGGGAGACAGACGTGCTGGGTTACCACGTGCCGGACCCGGACGAGGCGATGCTGGTCAGCGGCGGCAAGAGCCGCGACAACGCGCCGTTCAAAGTAGTCATCGGACGCGGCGCCTGGGTCGTTCCGCTGTTCCGCAAGGTCCGCTATCTGTCGCTGGCGATGTTCGAAGCCGAGATCAAAGAGCGCTGCGTCACCAAGCAGGCGATCCAGCTCGACGTCCGCGCGGTGATCGCGTTCAAGGTCGCCAACGACACCCAGTCCATCGTGAACGCCGCGCAACGGTTCCTCTCCGAGCAGGAGCGGGAGATGTCGGTGCTGACCGGGCGCATCTTCTCCGGGCACCTGCGTTCGATCGTCGGCTCGATGACGGTCGAGGAGATCATCCGGGAGCGCCAGAAACTGGCCGACGAAGTGCTCGTCGCGTCGAAGGTCGAGATGAGCAATATCGGCCTGTGGGTGGATTCCTTCCAGATCCAGTCCATCGACGACGGCAACCTCGGCTATATCGCCGCGCTCGCCGCGCCGCACAATGCCGCCGTCCAGCGCGACGCGCAGATCGCGCAGTCGCAGGCCGCGCAGGCGGCGGCGCAGGCCGAGCAGGAATCCCAGCGCAGGCAGGCGGAATATCAGCGCGAGACCGCGATCCTGCGCGCGCAATACCAGCGCGACATCGACAAGGCCAACGCGGAGGCGGCGCAGGCGGGCCCGCTCGCCGAGGCGATGGCGCTGCAGGAGGTGCTCACCGCCCAGGCCGAGCAGGCGCGCAAGGAGGCCGAACTGCGCGAGCAGCAGTTGCAGGCCGAGGTCGTCAAACCGGCTCAGGCGGAAGCGGATCGGGTGCGCATCCTGGCCGAGGCGGAGGCCGACCGCACCCGCATCCAGGCCGAGGCGGCGGCCTCGAACAACCGGATCGCGCTGGATCAGTTGTTGATCGAACAACTTCCGGAAATCGTGCGGCAGGCCTCGAACGGGTTGGCGAACGCGAATCTCACCGTGCTGAACGGACCGGACGGAGTGAGCGAACTGGTGAACGGAATGGTCGGTCAAGGACTCACCGTATTCAACTCGTTGCAAAAGGCGCTTTCCTCCGACGACGGCGAAAAGGCGCGTTAAAGTTGCCCAGTAGCGACGGCGACGAGGAGCGGGTGTTGGTGTCCATCGGGAAATTGGTGTCGTTCGACAGCTCTCGGGGATTCGGATTCATTCGGCCGGAGGACGGTGGACCCGACGTATTCGTCCACGTCAACGACATCGGCCTGGACGAGGACGAGTTGCGGCAGGGGCGGGTGTTCGAGTTCGAGGTGACCGAGGGCGACCGCGGACCCAAGGCGGTGAATCTGAGTGTGGTCGGTGGGTCGTCGGCGCCTCCCGCGCGGCACAAGGGCAAGGACAAGCCGGGTTCGGGCCAGCTCACCGTCGCCGAGCACAAACGCCTGATCACCGAGCTGCTGCTGGACGCCAGCCCCGCGCTCACCGCGGGGGAGATCCTCACCATCCGCGACCGGCTCACCGCGTTCGCCGACCAGCACGGCTGGCTGGAGAACTGACCGGCGAAGTCCACGAACCTGTCGGGACCGCCGCCTACGATCGAGTCGAGGCCGCAGACCGATGAGTTCGGTCCGTGCGCTCCGTCGGTATGGGTGAGGATCGACCCCGAGGAGGATCGCGTGGATCTACCGGTGCTGCCACCAGTGCGGCCGATGCTGGCCAAATCCGTGTCCGCGGTGCCCCGCGAGCCCGGTCTGAGCTACGAACCCAAATGGGACGGCTTCCGTTGCATCGTGTTCCGCGACGGCAGCGAAGTGGAGCTCGGCTCGCGCAACGACCGGCCGCTGACCAGGTATTTTCCCGAGGTCGCCGAGTTGCTGAAGCAGGCGCTGCCCGACCGCTGCGTGGTGGACGGCGAGATCGTGGTGGTCACCGAGCAGGGGCTGGATTTCGACACTTTGCAGAATCGCCTGCATCCGGCCGCCTCCAGGGTCGCCAAGCTGGCCGCGGAGACGCCGGCCAGTTTCGTGGCCTTCGATCTGCTCGCCCTCGGCGACAAGGATCTGACCGGGGAGCCGTTCGTCGAACGCAGGCGGTTGCTGGAGACGATCCTGGACACCGCGCTCGCGCGCGTGCACCTGACTCCGCTCACCCACGATCCCGACGTGGCCGAGGACTGGTTCACCCGTTTCGAGGGCGCGGGGTTCGACGGGGTGATGGTCAAATCCGACGACCTGGCCTATCTCCAGGACAAGCGGGTCATGCTGAAGGTCAAGCACGAGCGCACCGCCGACTGCGTGGTGGCGGGTTTCCGCTGGCACAAGGACGGGGCCGGGGTCGGCTCGCTGCTGCTCGGACTCTTCGACGACGAGGGCCGCCTGCACCACGTCGGCGTGGCCAGCAGTTTCACCGCGGCCCGGCGCAAGGAGCTGGTCGAGGAGCTGGCGCCGCTGCGGGAGAACGCGCTCGCCGACCATCCCTGGCGGGATTGGGCCGATGCCGCGGCGCAAGCGGCGGCGGAGGGCAAGATGCCCGGGGGCGTCAGCCGCTGGACCGGTGGCAAGGACCTGTCCTGGGAGGCGCTGCGCCCGGAGCTGGTCGCGGAAGTGCGCTACGAGCACGTGCAGTCGGGACGGCTGCGCCACGGCGGCAGGCTGGTGCGCTTCCGCAACGACCGGACGCCGCAGTCGTGCACCTACGCGCAGTTGGACGAGGTCGCGCCCGCGGAATTGAGCACGCTGTTCGGCGAAAGCGCCGCGCGATGACCGAGTCCGTCGACATCGAGACCGACGGCCGCACCGTCACGATCAGCAATCCGGGCAAGGTCTATTTCACCGAGCGCGGCGAGACGAAACTCGATCTGGTGCGCTATTACCAGGCCGTCGCCGAACCGTTCCTGAACGTGGTGGGCGGACGGCCACTGCTGCTGGAGCGGTATCCGGACGGGGCGTCGGGCAAATCCTGGTTCCAGAAACGGGTGCCGAAATCCGCGCCGGACTGGCTGCGCACCGTGGAGGTGTCCACACCCAACGGCACCACCAGCGACGCGCTCGTCGCCCACGATCTCGCCCACATCCTGTGGGCGGTGAACCAGGGGTGCCTCGGGTTCCACGTCTGGCCCAACCGCGCCGACAATCTGGAGATCTCCGACGAACTGCGCATCGACCTCGATCCTTCGCCCGGGATCACCTTCGCCGATCTGCGGCACGCCGCGATCCGCACCAGGGATCTACTCGCCGAACTCGGCATCGAATCCTGGATCAAGACCTCGGGGTCGCGCGGCTTGCATCTGTATTCGGCGCTGGAACCGAAATGGGACGGTTATCAGGTGCGGGCCGCCGCGGTGGCGCTGGCGCGCGAATTGGAGCGCCGGTATCCGGAGGACATCACCGCGCAGTGGTGGAAGGAAGAACGCGGCAACCGGGTCTTCATCGATTTCAATCAGAACGCGCCGCACAAAACGGTTTTCGGCGCCTGGTGCGTGCGGCCGAAGGTCGGCGGGCAGGTCTCGACGCCGATCAGCTGGGCGGATCTGGATTCGGTTGTGCCCGACGAGCTGACCATCGCGACCGTCCCGCCCCGCTACGCCGAATCGGGCGACCCGTGGGCCGACCGCGCGCCCCAGTCGATCGCGCCGCTGCTGGAGATGTCCGAACGGGATATGGCGGCCGGTCTCATGGACGCGCCGTGGCCCCCGCAATACCCGAAGATGCCCAACGAGCCGCCCAGGGTGCAGCCGAGCCGCGCCAGGAAGGCCGAATAGCGAGCGTTACTCGGTCCACAGCACCCAGGTGCCGCTGCGGCCGCTCACCTCGCACACCAGGGCTCGGCCGTCGGCGGTGCGCCCGGTCTTCGCGCCCGAGGCGTCGCACTTCGAACCAGCCTGCTGCACGGCGGTCGCGACGACGTGCGGGCCCGCCCACTGGTAGCCCCCGGAGGTGCTGAGACAGATCATGGTGCCGCCGTCGGCGGCGCTGCCGATCTGACCCAGCTGCGCCTCGGTGCACGACGAACCTTTCGTGACCGGTCCCTGGGGCGTCGCGGGAGTGGTCACGGCAGGGCTCGGCGCTGCCGCCGTCGTCGTCGCCACCGGCCGCTCGACGGTCGTGGGAATCGACGCGACAGGCGTCGGCGCGACCACGGCTCGGCGGTTCATCACGTCCGGCAGCCAGTTGCCGCTGAACAGCACGAACCCGGCCACCGCGGTGATCTCGGCGACGCCGAGCAGCAACGCGAACATCGCCATGACCCGGCCGCGCGGATGGCTGAAGGCGATGAAGCCGAACACGATGGCGACCGGGAACAGTCCCAGCAGCGCCGCCACCAGCGCGACGATCGCGTACGGATTGACGATCGGCGGGATCTCCACCCGTAGTCGCCCGGTCCTGCGGCGGCTCGGCGGCTGCTCGGGCCAGCGCTCGTCCTCGTCGTCCCAGCCGCCGTCGGGCTCGGGCTCCGACCAGCGATCCGCAGGCTGCGCCTGCGGCCAGCGATCAGTATCACGCCGTTCTGCCCGTGTCATTCAGGTCCCTCTCCACACCAACACACCGCGCAGGAACCTCGGACTGCCCGGACCCGCCCCGATATACCGACACAGAATAGGGCGCGCACGGCGAAAAGTTGATTCGAAGTGTCCAATTCTTGTGATCGGGCCGTGATAACCATGGTGCCGCAACTCGCGCGAATGTATTAGCCGGGGACCATGCTGGTCGACAGGCCACCGTCCTGACCGCAGCCTTCCGAGGAAGATTCGTGGCGGATAAGACGACGTCGACCGGGCGGGCTACTCCGCGGTGGCGCGTTGGGGCCGAAGATTTGCTCGAAGACAAACGCCGGTCCCTCCCGCGCCGAGTAGGGCTCCCCAAGGTTCTGCGTCGCCGGGACAGGTGAGCGCGGCGCCGCGAATCACCGGCGACGGCCCCGGTTCGCCGGACATCACCTCGTACCGCGCGCCCTGCGCCCGATTCGCCACCGACGGCGCGAGCTCACTGCCTGCGGTCGACCTTGGGCAGCGATTCGGTGACCAGCGTCAGCAACATGTCGCACAGCAGTTCGTGCACCTGCGCGCGGGTGAGCGTGCCGCGGGTGATCCATTCCCGGCCCGCGACCTTGACCAGCCCGCCGTAGGCGCGCACCATCGCGCGCAGTTCGGCGTCGTGCGCGGAATCGGCGAGGCCGACCATCAGCAGCAGACGCTCGGCCGCCGCGTCGTCGGCGGCGTCGAGGATCTGCTGCACTTCGGGATCGTCGCCGACGCCCTCGTGGCTGGTCACCTTCACCCAGGTGCTGCCGTGCTCGGCGATGGTGTCCAGCAGCCAGCGCACACTGGCGTCGACCCGCTCCCGCCAGCTGCCGGTGGGCACCACCATGGTGTCGAGCTTGGGCAACGTCACCATGCGCCGCACCACCGCGAGGTAGAGATCGCGCTTGTTGCCGAAATAGTGGTTGATCAGACCGCGCGCCACACCGGCGCGCTGCGCCAGCTCGGCGGTGGAGACGGCCGCGTAGGGGCGCTCGCCGAACATCTCGATCGCACAGGCGAGGATCTGCGCGCGCCGCTCGTCGGGTTCGAGCCTGCGGCGGCGCGGTAGCGCCGGGTCGGCGCCACCGTCCGCGGCCGCGCTCCTGGTGTCAGAGAGACCGGGCAATGAGATCCTTCATCACCTCGTTGCTGCCCGCGAGGATGCGCAGGACGCGGGCGCCGGTGTAGAGCTGGGAAATCGGATACTCCGTCATGTAGCCGTAGCCGCCGAACAGTTGCAGGCAGCGGTCAACCACGATACCGAGCTGATCGGTCAGCCAGTACTTCGACATGGCAGCGCTGGGAATATCGAGTTCGCCGCGCAGGTGTTTGCCGATGCAGTCGTCGAGGAAGGTGCGCGAGACCTTGGCGATGGTCGCGCACTCGGCGAGTTCGAACTTGGTGTTCTGCATCGCGAACAGCGGTTTGCCGAACGCTTCGCGGCCCTTGGTGTAGTCGACGGTGAGCTGCACCGCCTTCTCCATCATGGCGACCGCGATGATCGCCGTGACCAGGCGTTCCTGCGCGAGCATCTGCATCATCTGGTAGAAGCCCTGGCCCTCGGCGGCGCCGAGCAGGTTGGACGCGGGCACCCGCAGGCCGTCGAAGAACAACTCGGCGGTGTCCTGGGCCTTGCCGCCGATCTTGTTGAGGATGCGCCCGCGCTTGAAGCCGGGGGTGTCGTCGCCGACTTCGGCGAAGATCAGCGAGACACCGGCCGCTCCCTTGGCCGGGTCGGTCTTGGCGGCGATGATGATGCCGTCGCAGAGCCAGCCGTTGGTGATGAAGATCTTCGAGCCGGTGATGACGTACTCGTCGCCCTCGCGTACCGCGCGGGTCTTGATGTTCTGCAGGTCCGATCCGGTGCCCGGCTCGGTCATGCCGATGGACAGCACGATCTCGCCGCTGGCGGCCTTGGGCAGCACCCGCCGCTTGAGCTCTTCGGAGCCGAACTCGTACAGGTACGGCGCGATGATCGAGCTGTGCACGGGGATGCCCATCGATCCGTCCCCGGCGCGCGCCTGCTCCTCGATGATCGCGGCCTCGTGCGCGAAGGTGCCGCCGCCGCCACCGTATTCGGCGGGAATCGCCGGACACAGCAGGCCGAGTTCACCCGCCCGGTTGTACAGCGCGCGATCAGGGTGCCCCTGGGCGACGAATTTCTCCTCATGGGGCACGACCTCCTTCTCGAAGAAGGTCTTCGCCAGGTCTCGTACCGCCTCGACCTCGTCGTCACTCCACGCCGCGCGCGCCATCGCTCGATCCTTTGCTAGCTCCGGTCCGGCCCCGTGCCGGTTTCCGCCCCAGATTCCCGAACTATTGGCGAGTTGTCAACAAGTGGCGTGCGGTCGCCGCCGCCGTTCGCCCCTCCGGGTGACCAGGCCCGGCCGGAAGCGGAGGCGGGCGGTGCGACGGCCGGCCGGGAAGACCGCCGCCCGTGCCGCGTCACCGGTGGTGAGCTGCGCCATATTCGGGCGTTTCACCTTTCCCTCCATGGGTCAATCCTTCGTAGTGTCCGTATCGGAATTACTGACGTTGGGCACGACGGCGACGTGTCATCGGATCGGTAGCCGGCAGCGAATGAGGTAAGGACATGACCGAACTGCTCGACACCACCGAAACGCCCCGGCCGGACCGCGCCTGGACGGTCGACCGCGACGGGGCCGAACTCGCCGTCTTCGAATGGGGTGATGCCGTCGGGGAGCCCTTGGTGCTGGTGCACGGACTGACCGATACCCATCGCGTGTGGTCGACGGTCGCCGCCCTGCTGACCGACGGCTTCCGGGTCATCACCTACGACGTGCGCGGCCATGGCGAATCGGCCGTTCCGGCAGCACTGGCGCAGTATCGCCTCGGCACGCTGGCCGAGGACTTCTTCGCGGTGCTCGACGCCGCCAGCCCGCACCGGCCGGTGCACGCGTGCGGCCACGGCTGGGGCGCGGTGCAACTGTGGGAAGCGGTCTGCGACGAGCGGGCCAAGACCCGCATCGCCTCCTTCACCGCCATCGCGGGCCCGAATCTCGATCATCTCGGCCTGTGGCTGCGCGCGCTGGCGCCCCACGCGGCCCGCGAACTCCGCGACCCGGGCTGGTGGTTGCACGGCGCGCGCTGGGCGCTGAGGCCCGGTCCGATGGCCCGCAGGCTCACCCCGCCCCGGGTGCGCGCCCTGCTCGTGGACAGGCTCGGCGCAGTCGCGCCGCTGCCCGCGCGGATCGCGCCCACCTGGCGCGGCGATCTGCTCGCCGGCGCGCGCATCGCGCAGGCGAATCTGCTGCATCACCTGGGCACGCCGCGGGTACGGCGGACCGCGGTGCCGGTTCAGCTGCTGGTCGACACCACCGATCCGTTCGTCCCTGCGGCCGTCTACGACGCCTCCGCGCGCTGGGTCGACAAGCTGTGGCGCCGCGCCGTCCCGGCGGATCACTGGCTGCCGATCACCGAGCCCTTGCTGGTCGCGGAGGCGATCGCCAACTTCGTCGACGATCTGCGCGCCGACCGCGCGGCGATCACCCCGCGCAGCAACTGAGCGGGGCCTACCGGCCGGGGCGTGGCTGACCGGGTGGGCGGGTTTGCGACAATGGGCCGGTCGTCTGCCCAGCTCGATGAAGGATGTCCGCACCCCCGATGGCCGAGAGCATGATTGATCCCGAGGACCTCGCGACCTGTCTTCGGGTCCTGGAGCAGGCCGGAGCGCTGGAGAAGGATCACCCCGACTCGGTGGCGGTGCAGCGAGCGGTCGGGCACATGTTCAAGAAGCTCAAGCAGCGGCGCCGCTCCGATGCGCGCGCGGCGGTGTCGGCGGCCGATCGCGCGGTGGTCGCCGCGACCGCGACCGGCTCACCGAACCGGATCGACGACGAGACGGCGGGCATCCCGATCAGTTCGAGCACGAACGGAGCCAGCGCTGGCACCTTGATCCGCCCGCGCCCCTGCTACATCTGCAAGCAGCGCTACACCCGGGTCGACGCCTTCTACCACCAGCTGTGCCCGGAGTGCGCGGCGCGCAGCCACGCCAAACGCGACGCCCGCACCGATCTGACCGGGCGGCGGGCCCTGCTCACCGGCGGCCGCGCCAAGATCGGGATGTACATCGCGCTGCGATTGCTGCGCGACGGCGCGCACACCACCATCACCACTCGCTTCCCCAACGACGCCATCCGCCGTTTCGCCGCGATGGACGACAGCGCCGACTGGTTGCACCGGTTGCGCATCGTCGGCATCGATCTGCGCGATCCGGCCCAGGTGGTCGCCTTGGCCGACGACGTCGCCGCCCAGGGCCCGCTGGACATCCTGATCAACAACGCCGCGCAGACGGTGCGCCGCTCCCCCGGCGCCTACAGCGCCCTGGTCGAGGCCGAATCGGGACCGCTGCCCGCGGGCGCGCTGCCGGAAGTGGTCAGCTTCGGCAAGACCATGCAGGCGCACCCCACCGCGCTGACCGCCTCGCTCACCCCGGCGCTGACCGCCGCCGACGTCGCCGAACTGGCCTTGGTCGCCGGGTCGGCGACGCCGGATCGGATCGCGCGCGGCGTGGCGATCGACGCGGGCGGCCTGGTGCCCGACCTCGCGCACACCAACAGCTGGGTGCAGACCGTCGCGGAAGTGGATCCGACCGAACTGCTGGAAGTGCAGCTGTGCAATTCGGTCGCGCCGTTCATCCTGGTCTCCCGTCTGCGCCCGGCGATGGCCGCCGCCGCGGCGCGCCGGAAGTACGTCGTGAACGTCTCCGCCATGGAAGGGCAGTTCTCCCGCGCGTACAAGGGCCCTGGACACCCGCACACCAATATGGCCAAGGCGGCGCTGAACATGCTGACCCGCACCAGCGCCAGGGAGATGTTCGAGCAGGACGGCATCCTGATGACCGCGGTCGACACCGGCTGGATCACCGACGAGCGCCCGCACTACACCAAGCTCCGCCTCGCCGAGGAGGGTTTCCACGCGCCGCTGGACCTGGTCGACGGTGCGGCGCGGGTCTACGACCCCATCGTGCAGGGTGAGAACGGCACCGATCTGTTCGGCTGCTTCCTCAAGGACTACCAGCCCTCCCCGTGGTAGCCGCCGAGACGGGCTCCGCCGCGCCGGGGAAGGCTACGCTGGAGGCGTGCTGTACCGGCTGTTGGCCGACGCCACCGCCGTCACGCATTTCGCTTTCGTGGCCTACGTGGTGGTCGGCGGATTCCTCGCGTGGCGCTTCGGGCGCACGATCTGGCTGCACCTGCTCGCGGTCTGCTGGGGCTTCAGCACGATCGTGTTCGGCTTCGACTGTCCCCTCACGCATCTGGAGAACTGGGCCCGCGAGCGCGCCGGGGAGCAGCGGCTGCCGTCGAGCGGGTTCATCGACCACTATCTCACCGGCGTGATCTACCCCGAGAGCGCCCTCGGACTGGTGCGGGCGACGGTAGCGGCGCTGGTGGTGGCGTCCTGGCTCGGCTACGTCTCGGCGCTGCGCCGACGGGCCGCCCCGGCCGGTGCGCACGCACCGCGCTGACCACGGGTGCTCAGGCGCCGAGGTGACGGCCCACGAATTCGGCCACCTGCGCCCCGTGCTCGTCCAGATAGAAATGCCCGCCGGGGAACGTCGCGCGGTCGAATCCGCCGCTGGTGTGCGCTCGCCATTCGTCGGCCTGTTCGGGCCGCATCGTCGGGTCCTCGGTGCTGACCAGCGCCGCGATATCGGCGCGCAGCGGCTCTCCCGGCTGATAGCGATAGGTCTCGACCGCCTGGTAATCCGCGCGCACGGCGGGCAGCACGAGTTCGGCGAGGCCCGGCTCGGCGCGCAGCATCTCCAGCGGAGCCGGATCGGAGGCCAGCAGCACCAGGTCGTCGATGAGGGCGTCGTCGGAGGCCAGGTGCAGCCGCTTCGTCTCCTCGAATGCCGGTGCGGGGCGGCCGGATACGAACAGGTGGTGCACCGGCCGGCCGGCGCGCTCCAGTTCGCGCGCGGTCTCGAAGGCCACGGTCGCGCCCATGCTGTGCCCGAACAACGACAGCGGCTCCTTGCGGTCCTGCGCGAGCACCGCATGAGCGATCCGATCCGCCAGCGTGATCAGGTCGGTGATCAGGTTGTCACCCAACCGGTCCTGCCGCCCGGGGTACTGGACCGCGGAGACCTCGACGCCGGCACCGAACCGCTGGGCCAGATCCCGGTATGCCGTGGCCGAGCCCCCGCCCGGCGGGAAGCACAGCAGGTGATGCCGCGCGTTCGCGGCGGAGCGCAGGGTCCGCAACCACTCCGAGCCGGTGTCGCCGCCTGCCACGTTCGATCTCCCTTCGGTCGCCGGTCCCGCCGCGCGGCCGGACCAGACCACGGTAGTCGCCCCGGCCGCCGGACCGGGTCGAAGCCGCCACGAACCCGAGGTCACCGCGGCCGGGTATGACCGCGATCGGCGCGCCGCGATCACAATCCGACCCAGCGGTGCCGAAGTCGTGATCCCCGGGTTCGGTCGGAGGGGGAACGCGTCCGCGTCACCGGTCAGGACGACCGCCGCGACGAAGGCGCTGGCGGCGGATCGATCGACGCATGCCCGCCGGGGCCGATCGGGCCGAGCACACAACCGCACTGGCGGCGCTGCGGCATCCGGCTCGATGGGATCCGCGGCATGATCCGTGCCGCCGAGGCCGCTCAGGCACGAAGGCCAGCGGATCTCTGTACCGACGCGGGCACTGTTCGCGGAGGCTGCTACGGCGCCAGGCGTGCCGAACGGCTCAGACCTCGCCGGGGCCGGTTTGGGAGAGCCGCTGTTCGAGTTCGATGATCCGCTGCCGACAGTCGGCCAATTCCGCTGAGCGAGAATCCATTTCGTCGGTGAGCTGCGCGATCCGGCCGAGGTAGCGGTGTGCGGGGTGGTCGGCCCAGTAGGCGCCGGCGCGGCCGTACTCCCGCGCGCGATCGACGTCGTCCGCGGCGACTCCCGCCGCGATCGCGTCCGTCGCCGCCGCGGCGAGCGCCGCCTCGAGCTGGCGCACGCGCAATCGCGTCGCCTGGTCGTGACCGGCGGTCCCGAGCGCCGCGCGCTCGGCGGCGAGGTCCTGGATCTCCCGGAGGTATCCGGCGTTCTGCGCGTCCTGCACGGCCATCAGCTCGTAGTCGAGGGTGATGGGCGCGGTGCGAACCCGGTCGGGCAGCAGAGCCGCGCGCGGCCGCAGGTCGATACCGAAGACCGGAACCCGCTCCCGCGCGGCAGAACCCGGCTTCTTCCTGATCGCCGGGACCGTGTATTCCGCGCTTCCGGCGTAGACGTTCGTCATCGTCGACCTCACCTACGGCCGCCGCGCCGCGATGCGGCACGACCGGCCGTGTTCTGCCCCTCTGCCCGCACGTGACGGGCGAGTCGTCGGATCGGCGCGGCGTCACCGCGCCGGGTGCTGCGGTGCAGCATGGGGACATCTTGGCCGAAGCCTCCGGTTCCGCGCCCGCCACTATCCTCACTGGCGAGAAAAGCGCTCGCACAGACTGTTTCGCACGAGCAGTGTCGAATTCCGGTCCAGCGCGGGGAACCAGGAAGCATCCGCGCGGACGCCCGCGCTCGTCAGCATTCCACCCGCTACCTCGGCGGCGTTCATGGGCGAATCGGTGGTCGCCGTCCGAGCGACCCGGCGGGCCAGACCCGGACGAGCGCGCCATCCTGGCGGCGACCGCACCGCCGGATCGAGTCGCCTCGCGCCCGCGCGCGAGGCCCGCTGGGCTCCGACACGAATCACCGCAGGTGACGCCACAGAACGACGCCGCGGCACGGCGACCGAGGTCCACACCGGCCGTGGTCGCGGTGACCACGGCGCCCGAGTTCGCCGCGACGGCAACTAGGCTGAAGCGAGTGAACACGCACGCACGGCTCGTCCAGGACTACGAGGCCGGTATCGGTGTCACCGCCTCGCGCATCTCCCCCGCGCCGGATCCGGGTAGCAATCTCGCCGCGACATTGCCGGTGTGGGCGCTCGCCGCCGGTTCGGTCGCGGCGCTCACCGCCGCGGCCAACCGCATGCGCGCCGCACGCGGTCTGGAGCACGTGGCGCATCGCATCGATCCGGAGCGCATCACCGCGGCCTTCTCCAGCGAGCGGCTGTTGCGCATCGGCGACCGCGTGCCGACACCGTTCGCCGAGCTCTCCGGCTTCTTCCCGACCTTCGACGGATGGGTCCGCACGCACGCCAACTATCCCCATCACCGGGCTCGGCTGTTCGCCGCGCTCGGCCTGCCCGACTCGGCACCCGTCGACCTGGCCGTCGCCCAGATGGCCATGATCCGGGCTTCCGACCTGGAGAACCTGGCCGCCGCGCAGGGCGCGATCGCCGTCCGGGTCCGCACCGAGCAGGAGTGGACCGCGAGCCCGGAGGGACAGGCAGCGGCGGCGGGCCCGTTGGTCGCGATCGACCCGCGCGCCGACCGCGGGGAGGCCGGGCTACCCGCGGGCGCGACACCGTTGCAGCCGCTGCGTGGATTGCGTGTGCTCGATCTGACCAGGGTGATCGCGGGCCCGGTCGCCACGCGGGCGCTGGCCTTGCTCGGCGCGGAGGTGTTGCGGATCGACCCGCCGCAGATGCCGGAGATCCCCTGGCAGTTCGCCGACACCTGTCAGGGCAAGCGCTCGACATTGGTCGATCTGCGCACCGACGGCATCGATGACCTGATCGCCGCCGCCGATGTGCTGATCACCGGATACCGGCCGGGCGCGCTGGAACGCGCCGGGGTACGGGCAGCCGCCCGCGCCGGGTTGATCCACGGGCGGGTGTCCGCGTGGGGTGAATCCGGTCCGTGGGGTGAGCGGCGTGGCTTCGACAGCATCGTGCAGGCCGCGTCCGGCATCTCGATCCTGGAGGGCGCGCCCTCCGTACCCGGCGCGCTGCCCGCGCAGGCGCTCGACCACGCGTCGGGTTATCTGCTCGCCGCCGGTGTGATCGACGCCTTGGTCGCCCGTAGCCAGGACGGTGCCGGGCGGGACGTGCGCGTGGCCCTGGCCCGCACCGCGTCCTGGCTGCTCGGCGCGCCGGACCGCACACCGCGTCACCCCGGGGCCGCGCAGCCGAACGCGGCGCTGGGGGTACGGCACGGGCAGGTCCTCACCGCGCCGCCCGTGCTCGCCGAATACTCCGACTACGCCTGGCCCGCGCCCGCCTACGGCGGGGACCGTCCGGCCTGGCCACTGCCCGCGCACTGAGCCGTCCGGCCGGGGCGCCGCGGGGATTCCGTCGTCGAACGGGCCGCTAGCCCTCGCCCCCGGTCAGTGCGGCGACCGCCTGTGCCAGGCGGTCGCCGTCCGGGAGGTTCGCTTCCGGCGCGATGGTCCGCAGCACGCCGAGCCCTTGGACGAGCACGAAATACAGCTCGGCGATCGCCTCGGCCTGGTCCTCGCTCAGCCGCGGGTGCGCCTGCCTGAGCGCGTCCGCGATGTCCCGGTAGGCCCCCGGCAGGCTCTGCGCGAAGAACTTCTGCAACTGCGGCGAGCGGGCGACGCGGACCAGGTTCTCCATGCTCGCCAGCATGCTGTCGTGGTTCTCGGCGAACACCGCGGGCATGCCGTTCCACAGCGCGGCGAACGCCGCCAGCGGCGCGGCGCCGCCGCCCTCGCGAATCTTCCGCTCCATGCTGTCACCGATCGCGGTGCCGAGCGAGTCGGTCAGCGCCTCGGTGATCAACTGGTCCTTGGAGCCGAAGTGGTAGCCGATCGCCGCCAGGCTCACCCCGGCCGCCGAGGCGATGTCGCGGGCGGTCGCCTTGGCGACGCCCCGCTCGATGATGACTTTCCGTGCTCCCGCCAGCAGATCCTCGCGATTTCCCATGTACCGAGGCTACAACGTCTTAGACATACGTACTAGACGTATGTCCTATCACCTGCGATCACCGAGCTATCGACACCTCGGCGTCACACCGGCGCCCCCGCTCGCTAGTCTCGTGCCGTGCGGCAGAAGATCCTCCTGGACGTCGACACCGGCATCGACGACTCGCTCGCGCTGCTGTACCTGCTCGGCTCCCCCGAGGCCGAGATCACCGGGATCGCCGCCACCGCGGGCAACGTCGCGGCGGCGCAGGTGGCGGCGAACAATCTGGCCTGGCTGGACGTCTGTCACGCGCCGGACATCGAGGTCGCGCTCGGCGCGGCCGAACCGCTCGCGATCCCGCTGCGCACCACCGAGGACACGCACGGACCCCAGGGCATCGGCTACGCCGAACTTCCCCCGTCGCCTCGCCGCCTTTCGCCGCGATCGGCCGCGCGGATGTGGGCGGATCTGGTGCGCGCGCATCCCGGCGAGATCGTCGGCCTGTGCACCGGGCCGCTGACCAACCTCGCGCTCGCCTTGCGGATCGAACCCGAGCTGCCGCTGTTGCTGAACCGCCTGGTGATCATGGGCGGCGCGTTCAACCACCCGGGCAACACGACACCGACCAACGAGTGGAACGTGCACGTCGACCCGGAGGCCGCCAAGGAGGTCTTCGACGCCTTCGCCGCGGCCCCCGCCCAACGTCGGCCGATCGTGTGCGCGCTCGACATCACCGAGACCATCGAGATGCGGCCCGAGCATCTGGTCCGCCTCGCCGAACGCGCGAAGAGCTACCCGGTGGAGGTCGTCTCCCCTGCCGATCCGCCCGAGGCCCGTTCATCGGCGAGCAATCCGATCGTCCGGTACGTCACCGATGCCGTGCGGTTCTACTTCGACTTCCACCACGGCTACGACTTGGGCTACCTGGCCCATATGCACGATCCGTTCGCGGCCGCGGTGGCGCTGGACCCGGCGCTGGCCCGCACCCGCCCGGCGACGGTGGACGTCGAACTGGCGGGCACCATCACTCGCGCGACCACGGTCGCCGACTGGACGGGCATGTGGGGCCGGGAGCCCAACGCCGATATCGTGATCGGCACCGACCAGGAGCTGTTCTTCGAGCGACTGATCGCGCGGGTCGGCGACCTCGCGTGCACGGTGCATCCGCCCGCGACGCAGGAGGTCCGATGAGCGACGCCGACGAGACGACGTACCTGTCCGGATTCCGCGACCGGCTCGGGCTGCCCGGGATCATCGATGTCCATACGCATTTCATGCCGGACCAGGTCCTGCGGAAGGTGTGGGCGTACTTCGACTCGGCGGGCCCGCTGATCGGCCGCACCTGGCCGATCACCTATCGCGCCGACGAGCAGGTTCGCTTGAAGACGCTGCGGGACTTCGGGGTTCGCGCGTTCACCGCTCTCGTGTATCCCCACAAGCCGGACATGGCCGCGTGGTTGAACGAATGGACCGCCGATTTCGCGGCGCGCACCCCCGATTGCCTGCACACCGCCACGTTCTTTCCCGAACCGCGGGCGGCGAGCTACGTACGGGAGGCCGTCGAGCGCGGCGCCCGCGTCTTCAAAGCACACGTCCAAGTCGGCGGCTACCATCCGGGCGATCCGCTGCTGGACCCGGTGTGGGGCCTGCTGGAGGACGCGCGCGTCCCGATCGTCATCCATTGCGGTTCCGGCCCCGCACCGGGAACGCACACCGGGCCGGAACCGATCGCCGGCGTGCTGCGGCGTTTTCCGCGCCTGCGCCTGATCGTCGCGCACATGGGCACGCCGGAGTACTCCGAATTCCTCGATCTGGCCGAGACGTACGCCGACGTGCGGCTGGACACCACGATGGTGTGGACCGATTTCTCCGAGGCCGATTCTCCGTTCCCGGTGCACGAGCACGCCAGGCTGCGCGCCTTCGCCGACCGCATCCTGTTCGGTAGCGACTTCCCCAACATCCCGCATTCCTATGGTCATTCGATCGAGGCGCTCGAACGGCTCGATCTGGGTGACGACTGGTTGCGGCGGGTCTGTCACCACAACGGGGCGGCGCTGTTCGGCCTCGCATAGCCGGTTTCGACCGGCTCGGGTTGCCACACCTGGGTAGCCGAAATCGGATCATCGCTGCTAGGTTGACCGTATTTACTTGGAGGCCAACGCTATCCGGCCGCAAAGCTGCGATACGGCCGCTGTCGCAAGATGGTGCAGGGAAGGAAGCCTCGAATGATCACGGATCCGACGCTCATCCGGATCGGTCAGGCCGTGCAGCTCAGCCACAGCGGCGAGCGGGAGGCCGCTCGTCGCCAGTTCGCCGAGATCTGGGACGAGATCGGCGGCGAGGAAGGGGACCCCCTGCAGCGTTGCACGCTCGCGCACGCGATGGCCGACGTGCAAGACGACGTGCACGAGGAGCTGATCTGGGACCAGCGAGCGCTGGCGGCCGCCGACCTCATCACCGATGCGCGGGTCGCACAAGCGGGGGTGTCGCTTCCGGTGGCCGGCCTGCGTCCCTCGCTTCACCTCAATCTGAGTGAGTGCTATCGCAAGTTGGGCGATCTCGATCGTGCTCGTGAGCACCTCCAGCGTGCGCGGGAGACGATCGGCGCGCTCGGCGACGACGAGTACGGACAGCTGATCAGGGACGGACTGGAGCAGGTGGCCGAACAGCTGCGCCGAGCCGGCATCGGATGACCGCAGAGGCGAACACCACGACCGCGGGAATGTGTGTTCGAATATCGGCGTGATTCGAAGTCGATCCTGGTCGTCGTCCAGCTACTGGCCTGCCGGCCGCTGACCGTCGTCGCGGCGCGCCGGATCGGCGTCCTGGCGGGTCAGCGGCCGTCGAAGGCGTTCAGCAGTTCCTCGGCCGCGAGCGCGGCGGTGAGGGTGCCGTCGCGGACCTGCTTTTCCACTTGCGCGCGAATGGCTTTCACCTGCGGGTTGTCCGCGAGCCTTCGCAGCAGCTGGTCGTGCACCATGGTCCAGGTCCAGTCCACTTGCTGGCGGCGACGCTTCTCGTCGAACTCCCCGGCGTCGGTGAGCACGCGGCGATGTTCCAGCACCGTGTCCCAGAACCGGTCCAGGCCGATGCCTTCCAATCCGCTCATGGTGAGCACCGGAGGCCGCCACAGCGCGTCGTGCGGGTGGATCAGGCGCAGCGCGCCCGCCAGTTCCCGGGCCGCGGATCTGGCCTCGACCTCGTGCTTGCCGTCGGCCTTGTTCACCGCGACCAGGTCGGCGAGTTCGAGCACGCCCTTCTTGATGCCTTGCAGCTGATCGCCGGTCCTGGCCAGGGTCAGGAAGCAGAACACGTCGACCATGTTCGCGACGGTGACCTCCGACTGGCCCACCCCGACGGTCTCCACCAGGATCACGTCGTAACCCGCCGCCTCGAGCAGCACGATGGTCTCGCGCGTCGCCTTCGCGACGCCGCCCAGCGTGCCGGCCGTCGGGGAAGGCCGGATGTAGGCGTCGCGCTGCACCGACAGCCGCGCCATCCTGGTCTTGTCACCGAGGATGGAGCCGCCGGTCCTGGTCGAGGACGGATCGACCGCGAGCACCGCGACCCGGTGCCCCCGCTCGATCAGGTACATGCCGAGCGCGTCGATGAAGGTCGACTTGCCGACGCCGGGAACGCCGGTGATGCCGACGCGGTTGGACGGCGCGCCGCCCGCGCCCGCCTCGGGCGAAACCTTCAGCAGCAGCTGCTGCGCCAGCGCCCGGTGATCGGCCCTGGTGGATTCCACCAAGGTGATCGCCCGCGCCAAGGCGGCCCGCTCGTTGGCGCGGACCGCGGCGGCGAGGGCGTCGACGTCGATCGCCCGGCGCGCGGGCCCGGTCGGGGTGTCGCGCGCCGGGGAACCCGCTTCGCTCATTCCGTCGCGGCGGAATCCGCGGCGCCGCTGCCGAGTTCGTGACCGAGTTCGGCGCCGAGCTTCTTCAGCAGGTCGATCGCCGCGTCCGCGATCACCGTGCCGGGCGGGAAGATCGCCGCCGCGCCCGCCTGGTAGAGCTCGTCGAAGTCACCGGGCGGGATGACGCCGCCGACGATGACCATGATGTCGGGGCGCCCGACATCGGCCAGCGCCTGCCGCAGGGCGGGCACCAGCGTGAGGTGGCCGGCCGCCAGCGACGACACACCGACGACGTGCACGTCGTTGTCGGCCGCCTGCTGCGCCACCTCTTCCGGGGTCTGGAACAGCGGGCCCACGTCGACGTCGAAGCCGAGGTCGGCGAAGGCCGTGGCGATCACCTTCTGGCCTCGGTCGTGGCCGTCCTGCCCCATCTTCGCGACGAGGATGCGCGGCCTGCGGCCCTCGGCCTCGGCGAATTCCTCGACCAGCTCGCTCGCCTTGGTGATGTTGGTGACCTTCCCTGCCTCGTCGCGGTACACCCCGGAAAGCGTACGGATTTCGGCCTGGTGGCGGCCGTACACCTGCTCCAGCGCATCGGAGATCTCCCCGACGGTGGCCTTGGCCCGCGCGGCGTCGATGGCCAGCGCGAGCAGGTTGTTGGCCATGCCGCCCTCGGAAGAGGCCGCGGCGCGGGTCAATTCGGCCAGCGCCCGCCGCACCGCGTCGGGATCGCGCTCGGCGCGCAGGCGCCGCAGCTTCTCGATCTGCTCGGCGCGCACCCGCGAGTTCTCGACCTTGAGGACCTCGACCTGCTGGTCCTCTTCGACCTGGTACTTGTTGACGCCGATCACCGGCTGCTGGCCGGTGTCGATGCGCGCCTGGGTACGCGCGGCGGCTTCCTCGATGCGCAGCTTCGGGATGCCCTCGCCGATCGCCTGCGCCATGCCGCCGTGCGCCTCGACCTCCGCGATGTGCGCGCGGGCGCGGTTGGCCAGCTGGTGGGTCAGCCACTCGACGTAGTACGAGCCGCCCCACGGGTCGATCGGGCGGGTGGTGTTGGACTCCTGCTGGATCAGCAGCTGGGTGTTGCGGGCGATGCGGGCGGAGAAGTCCGTGGGCAGCGCCAGCGCCTCGTCGAGCGCGTTGGTGTGCAGCGACTGGGTGTGGCCCTGGGTGGCGGCCATCGCCTCGATGCAGGTGCGCGCGACGTTGTTGTAGGCGTCCTGCGCGGTGAGCGACCAGCCGGAGGTCTGCGAATGGGTGCGCAGCGACAGCGATTTCGTGTTCTTCGGGTCGAACTTCGCCACCAGCTCGCTCCACAGCAGGCGCCCGGCGCGCAGCTTCGCGACCTCCATGAAGAAGTTCATGCCGATGGCCCAGAAGAACGACAGCCGCGGCGCGAACTTGTCGACCTCCATGCCCGCGTCGATGCCCGCCCGGATGTACTCGACGCCGTCGGCGAGGGTGTAGGCCAGCTCCAGGTCGGCGGTCGCGCCGGCCTCTTGGATGTGGTAGCCGGAGATGGAGATCGAGTTGAACTTCGGCATCTTCGCGCTGGTGTAGGCGAAGATGTCGGAGATGATCCGCATCGATGGCTTCGGCGGGTAGATGTAGGTGTTGCGGACCATGAACTCCTTCAGAATGTCGTTCTGAATGGTTCCGGCCAGCTGCTCGGGCGCGACGCCCTGCTCCTCGGCGGCCACGACGTACAGCGCGAGGATCGGCAGCACCGCGCCGTTCATCGTCATCGAGACGCTGACCTGGTCCAGCGGGATGTGGTCGAACAGCTGGCGCATGTCCAGGATCGAGTCGATGGCGACGCCCGCCATGCCGACGTCACCTTGCACCCGCGGATGATCGGAGTCGTAGCCGCGGTGCGTGGCCAGGTCGAACGCGACCGACAGACCCTTCTGGCCCGCCTGCAGGTTGCGCCGGTAGAAGGCGTTGGAGTCCGCGGCGGTGGAGAAACCCGCGTACTGGCGGATGGTCCACGGCTGGTTGACGTACATGGTGGGGTACGGCCCGCGCACGAACGGCGCGACGCCGGGCACGCTGTCGAGCGGATACCCCTCGGCCGCGATCGCGTCCCGGTCGGCCTTGGTGAACACCGGCGGCACGTCGATGCCTTCGGGGGTCGACCACACCAGTTGCTCGGGGGCGTACCGGTTGGCCGCGGCGGCGGCGCGCACGTACTCCGTCACCTGCGCGGCGTCGACCGCGGCGGGCTCCGGTGCGCCCTCGGCCAGCGGCACGTCGGCGAAACTGCCGATCACGTGCTTGATCTCACGAGTAGTCATCAGGCTCCCACCTTCTCCAGCAGGCCGGACAGCGCGGCGACGGCGTCGATGCGCGCGGCGAGGAATCCGTCCGGGCGCTGCGCGTCGTCCAGGCCTGCGACGGCCTTCGCCGCACCGGCCAGCAGCACGGTGGGCACGCCGGCGGCACGCAGTTGCTCCACCGCCGCACCGGCTTCGGATTCGTAGCGCTTGTCCGAGCCGCACAGCACCGCGATCGGCGCTCCCGCTTCGGTGGCCGCCGCGGCGATCGCCTCCACCGTGAGCGGCCCTGGATTGATCGACTCGATGCCGCCCGAAGCCAGCAGATTCGCGATGAAGGTGACCCGCACGTTGTGCTCGGCCACCGAACCGAGCGGCACCAGCAGCGCTTTCGGCCGCGCGCCGTGTTCGGCGAGGTAGGCGTCGGAACGGTTGCGCAACTGCTCGAACGCCGCGCCGTAGCGAGCGACCCGGCCGGCCTGCCGCGCCGCCTCCGACAGCGGCTGCTCGGCCAGATTCGGGAACTCGTTCACACCGGTGACAGCGGTCTTGCGGTGCGCGACGTCGGTGTCGCGCGCGGCCTTCGTCTCGGCGACGCGCTCGGCGAGCAGACCGGAATCCAGCGCGGCGAGGTAGCCGCCCGCCGCCTCGATCTCCTGGAGGAACCCCCATGCCTTCGCCGCCAGCGCGGCGGTGAGGTCTTCGACGTACCAGGATCCCGCGCCGGGGTCGGCCACGTGGCCGAGGTGCGATTCCTCGAGCAGCAGCAGCTGGGTGTTGCGGGCCATGCGGTCGGCGAACGCCTGCGAGACGCCGAGCTCACCGGGCGGCAACGCGACGTCGAACGGCAGCACGGTCACCGTGTCGGCGCCGCCGATGCCGGCTCCGAACGCGGCGAGGGTGGTGCGCAGCATGTTCACCCACGGATCGCGCTGACTCATCATGGCGGCCGAGGTGACCGCGTGCTGCGGTGCGCCGCCGAAATCCGGTGCGCCGCAGACCTGGGCGACCCGCGCCCAGAGTTGCCTCGCGGCGCGGAACTTCGCGATGGTGGCGAACTGGTCGTCGGTGGCCGCGAACCGGAACTCGAGTTGTCCCAGCGCGTCGGCGATGTCCAGGCTCTCCGTCATCGACCGCAGGTAGGCCAGGCCCGCGGCGACGGCCGCGCCGAGCTCCTGCGCGTCGGAGGCGCCCGCGTCGTGGAAGACGGTGCCGTCCACGGTGATCGCGCGTACCGTTTCCTTGCGCCGGGCCGCTTGTCCGGCCAGCGTGGCGGCCTCGGCGAGACCGATGTCGGCGAGACCGGCGAAGCGGCTGGTCAGCGGCGCGGCGCCGAGCGAGACCCGGATGTCCTCGCGCGCGGGCGCGGTGTAGCCGTCCAGCGCGGTGAACACCTGCGCCGCCGCGGCGGCGACCTCGTCGCCCGCGTCCAGTGTCAGCGGGGCGAGTTCGAAGAGCAGGCCGCGCAACGCGGTCGGCAGATCCGCCACCGGCACGCCGCGCTCGCCCGCGCCGAGCCAGATCGCGCTGATCCCGTTCTCCAGTCCGGCCAGGATCTCGCGGTTGGCCGCCGCGGCGTCGCGCTGGGCGAACCGCGCGCTGACGAACCAGCCCCGGTGCACGTCGCGGGTGGCGTCCCGGCCGCGGACGAAGGGGAAGGCGCCCGGCAGGGGCAGCTCCGGCAGTTCATCCCGCCGGGTGTAGAGCGGCGCGACGGTGAGCCCGTCGTAGGTCGTCTCGTCGAGCAGTCGCTCGGGCTCCTCGGGAAGTTCGCTCACCTCGACACGGCGAGCCTTCGCCAGCACCCCGGCAACGCCCTTGCGCCATGCGCCGTATTCGGGCACCGGGTCGGCCCCGGCATCAGAAGCAATCGGCATAGCTTGCTGTTCCTCTTCCTCACCACGGGCGCACCGCCAGTGCGCGCCCGAACCCTCACATTCGCCCAGCTCAGCGACTACTTCGGTTAACGGGCATTCGTCCCGCTTCCACTGATGCTAGCGGCAGTGTTCCCGGCCGGTTGATCCTGCCCGCCACTACCAACCGGTAACCTGTCGGCCGTGACGAGGCTGATCCGTGACCCGCGTATCGTCGCGCTGATCACCGGCGCGGTGGCGCTGTTCGGCGCCGCGCTGCTGGTCCCCCTGCCGTCGCCGCGTCAGGTGCAGGACTGGGCGACGTCCGTCGGGCCGGTCTTCCCGTTGCTGTTCTTCCTGGTCCACGCGCTGGTGACGGTGGCGCCGATCCCGCGCACCGTGTTCACCGTCAGCGCGGGACTGCTGTTCGGGCCGCTGCTGGGCATCGCGCTGGCGGTGGGCGCGACGACCGTCAGCGCGGCCCTGGCGATCCTGCTCATTCGCGCGCTCGACCGCAATCAGGTCGCGGCCCGGCTCACCCATCCCGCGGTGCGCGCGATCGATGAACGTCTCGCCCGGCGGGGGTGGCTGGCGGTCGGCTCGCTGCGGCTCATCGCGGCCGTGCCGTTCTCGGTGATCAACTACTGCTGCGGCTTGTCCTCGATCCGCTTCTGGCCGTATCTGATCGCCACGGTGCTGGGTGTGCTGCCCGGCACGATCGGCACCGTCATCCTCGGCGACGCGCTCACCGGAAGCACCCATCCGGCGATGCTCGCACTGTCCGGCGTCTGCCTCGCGGTGGGGCTGGTGGGCTTGCTCGTCGACGCGCGCTGGAAGCCGCAGGCCCCCGCCGCGGTCGACACCGCCGCGCCCGTCCCCGCTGCCGATTAGGTCCGCTCAGTCCGCCACCAATTCCACCGGGACGGCGATCACGTCCACCATGGCCCCGTTGCGCAGCACGGTGACGGGCAGTTGCACACCGATCGCCTCGGCGAACAGCTGCCGCTGAATGCCCTGGGCGTCGCGCACCTGCGACCGGGCCACGCTCAGCACCAGATCACCGCGGCGCAGCCCGGCTTCCTCGGCGGGGCCGCCACGGACCACCTCCATGATGCGCACCCCGGCGGCCTGCCCGGTGCGCTCGGCGACCGGCTCCGGCAGCGGCGCGGGCACGCCGACCAGACCGAGGTACGCGCGCCGGACCCGCCCCTCGGTGTGCAGTGTGCGGATGATCCGGCGGGTCGTCGCGTTGATCGGGATGGCAAGGCCGAGCCCGATGCCCGCGACCGCCGTGTTGACGCCGACCACCCGGCCGGCCGAATCCGACAGCGCGCCACCGGAGTTACCGGGGTTGAGCGCGGCGTCGGTCTGGATCACGTCCTCGATCACCCGCCCGGCACGGCGCGATGCCACCGGAACCGCGCGTCCGAGCGCGCTCACCACGCCCGCGGTCACCGAGCCCGCCAGGCCGAGCGGATTCCCGACCGCCACCACCAGCTGGCCGACCACCAACCGGTCGGCATCCCCCAGGGGCACCGCGCCGGGCGCGCCGCCGCGGGCGCGCAGCACCGCCAGATCCGACAGCGGATCGATCCCGACGACGTGGAACCGGGACTCCACCCCGTCGGCGAAGACCACCTCTCCCTCGCGGGCCGCGCCGACGACGTGCGCGTTCGTCAACAGGAATCCGTCGTCGGTGAAGACCACCGCCGACCCGCTCCCCCGCCTGGTCCGCACGCTGGCCACGTGCGGCGTCACCGAGGCCGCCACGGCGATCACCGTGCGGGAGTAGGCATCCATCGCGGCGTTGTCCACGCCGACCACCACCCTGTATGCCGGAATTGCACTACCGGGTCCAGGATGCCCCCGGGCGGCGGACGACGCACCGTGTTCGCCACAGGCGCAACCGGACCACGGGTGAGCCGGGCGTGTCACTGGGCGGCGGATCGCAGGCGGCGATTCGCGAATTCCGGGCTTCGCGCCGAACCCGCCGGAACCGGTCTCGGGACACGTATCCGCCGGGACGGCGGGCGCGAACCTGCCACCGGCGAGCCGCTGCACACCGCATGCCGATCCGGTGTGCCGAGTTTCCGCAGCCCCGCGGACTCGAAGGGAACCGCCGCCAGGCGCGGGTCTGCGCGCCTACGCCGTCGGCACCCGGTCGAGAAAACCGTGCACGCTCGTGATCCGGCCGTCGGCTCCCAGGGTGATCACGTCCGAGCCTGCGACCGGGGCGCTGCCGTCGGCCGCGGAGACCAGTTCCCAGGAGAAACGGGCGATGTCGTGGTGGCCGTCGACCGCGCCGAGGCGGCGGAACTCGAAGCCGGGGAACTGCGCTTGCACGCCACCGATGGCCGCCGCCAACTGGGCGTGCCCGCTGACCTCCGCGAGGGGATCGGTGTAGCTTCCGTCCTCGGCCCAGGCCGCCGCCACCGCCGCGGCCCTGGCGTCCTCGTCGGTGGCGTTCCACGCGGCGAAGTACCGATCGACCGCTTCCTCGTAGCGTGTCATGATGAATCCTCCTGTGCGGTAAAGGTTTTCCTCAGGCGTACCGGTCTTCCGATCGGCTGTCTCCAACCTTGCCTCGCTAGGAGCGCAGAGTCGATTACGCGCGAGGTAATGATCGACGGACACCCGCGATCGCCTGGCGACTCAGCGCAGCAAGCCCTTTCGGTTCAGGTAGGCCAGGGGAATCAGCGCGGCCACCAGGGTCAGCAGCGTGGTGAGCAGAAGTCCGGTCTGCCAGGACAACTCGGCGATCAGATCCACGCCATAGCAGGTGGCGATCAGCGCGGGCGGCAGGAAGACCGCGGCGACGGCGAACCTCTTGACGATCTCGTTCTGTTGGGCATCCAGCCAGGCCAGCGCCGATTGCTGCTGATAGCGGGCCTTGTCGTACTCGATGCTCGCCTGCTGCCCCACCCCGTCGATGTCCGCGAGCAGAACGCCGATGGCATCGTTCAGCTCGCCGCGGCCGGACGGACCGTCCGCCCGCAGGTGGCGCGCGGCGCGAGCCAGTTGCAGCTGCGTAAGCCGAGTGCGCGCGACGATGCGCTCGGTGGCGTTCATCCGCGCCAGCGTGCCGCGCACGTCGGTGATCGCGAGATCGCTGCGGTTGTGGCCGGAGATCGCCCGCTCGATCTCGGCGTGCGTCGCCTCCAGCGCGGCGCCGGCATGGTGGAGCACCCGCTCGGACGCCTCGTTCAGCGCCCACAGCAGCGCGTACATCACGCCGTGCGCGGAGCCGGCGAGTTCCGGGTTGCGGCGCATCTTCGCCACCGCCTTGTCGAAGGGGACGAAATGCTCCGACGGCTGCAGCGTCACCAGGAACTCCCCGCCGAGGGCGAAGACGATCGTGGCCCGTTCGACGGCCTCGCCGCGCTGGTAGTCGGCGACCACGGGGAGATAGAGGAAGTTGTCGGTCTCCCACACTTGGTCGCGGGCGGCGGTGAAGTCTATGCCGAGCCGTTCCCGGAGCACAGCCGCCGTGTCGGCGTCGTCGGCGGCCAGCGGAATCCAATGCTGCTGGAGCACTTCGGTATCGAAGTGATCGGCGGTCACAGCGCTGAGAAAGGTCGTCATCGCCTACCGCTGCCCGGAAGAGGATCGGATCGGCCAGTAGCCGGTCGGCTCGCGGTCCGGCCCTGGTGGGCGAGGCGATGATTCGGCTTTCTCTGGCAATGTGGCCATAGCGGGGGCTCCAATACATACTGTCGTGCGGGGCTGGCGCACCCTTCCGGGGCAGAGGGCGCGCGCACAGGGGGCGAGCAGCGTCGAAATGAACGTCGCGCCGCGGCGAAGGACTACGTGTGTCGGCCGAACCCGGACCTGCCGTCCGTACGCGTCGTAACACAAGGGTGGCGTTCGCGCCGCATCGGCCGACCGGGGCACCGTTGCCCGCTCGCCGATCGCGGACACGGATCAACGACGCGGCGGCGCGACCCGTTTCTCGAGGGCGGCGCGGTTGTCGATGTCGATACTGTCATCCGGCATCTGCCGCTCACCTCGCTTCGTCGATCGACCGGCGCACGAATTGCGCCATCCATCATTAGAAACCCGCCGATCGGGGTACGTCAATCGATGGCGCAAGTGTTCGACAGCGCGCCATCCGGCGGAAATCTCGGGGCACGAAAACGCCGGACGACAGCGCGCGACAGCAATTTTCGGAACCGATGCGGGCGAAGGAGCGGGCCGCATCCATACCGCCATCCGATCAGCGGTGGCAACCCGCGACGGCGAGCAGGCCGAGTGGCGGCGCGGAAGGGGCCGCCACTCGCCGGGCTCTCAGTGACTCCGGTAGTAGTCGGCGAGTGCGCCGAACGCGGCCTTGGGCTCCCAGGGAACGCCGGGGTAGGTCTCGCCGTCACGGTCTTCGAGCACTTTGACCACGCCGTAGCCGGCCAGGTCCAGGTCGTCGCGCGGGTCGCCGTCGGGGCGGTGGACATGGTCGTAGAGCGCGAGGACGAACACGAACGCGCTGTCGACGCCCTCGGCGTCGAAGATCTCCAGTAGCTCGCGCAGATACCGCCCCTGCCCGTCCTCGTCGCGGGCGTAGTCGCCGTTCAACCGGACCGGCCCACGGATGTCGTCGTACTCGACGATCTCCAGCCCCCGCGCTCCGAGATCACCGGCGCCCGCGAAGGTCGCCGCGCCGAACTCGGTGATCGCCAGCGGCTTTCCCTGCGCGACGAGTGCGCGAACGCCTTCGCCGAACCGGCCTGCGGTCTCGGCCGTCCGGTACAGGTCCACCGACACGATGTCGAACGGCGTCCAGTCGACGCGTTCGAGCGGGATGGACGCGTAGGTGATCGGGCCGCCGAAGCGTGCGCGAACGACCGACACGGCCTCGCCCAGGAAGTCGTTCACCCGCGCACCGACTGCGGCGACCAGCTCGCCGAGATCATCGGGCTCGGCGGTCAGCAGCCGGACGCGCTCTTCGACGGTGTCGCCCGGGAAGAACCCCTTGTGCATCAAGCTCAGTTCGGCGCCGGTCACGAACACGACCTCGGCGCCACGCGCGCGGATCCGCTCCGCCCGCTCGGCGCAGTCGGCGAACAGGGTAAGCATGTCGGCCACGCTCGACTCGAGAGGGTACGGCGAGAACCATACTTCGAGACCGAGATCGGCGGCGCACGCGGCAGCGATCTCCAGTCGTTCGGGATCGCCGCCGATGATCCTGACCGCGTTGCAGTGCAGCTCGTCGCGAATCAACCGCAGCTCGCGTGCCACGATCTCGCGGTCGAATCGGACGCGGGAGGACCGTCCGTCGCGGACGAAACCGGTCTCATAGCTGATGCCCTTGGCGCGCATGGCAGCCGTCCTTTCCTCAAAGTAGGGTACGAACCGTACCCTAAATCGCGCGGGGCATCCCGGCGAGCCCGCAGTCGGCAAGTACGATCGGCACCTATTGCGAAAGGGGTCACGGTGGAGGATGCGGCGCGGCGGCCTGGCGCCGGACAGACGCGCAGGCGCGGACCAGCCCTCGAAGAGGCGATCCTGCGGGCCGCGGCGGACGAACTGCTGGAATCCGGGTACGCCGCGCTGACCATGGACAAGGTCGCGGCACGAGCCGGAACCAACAAGAACGCCATCTACCGGCGCTGGCCCAACCGCCTGACGCTCGGCATCGCCGCCTACGGGCAGCTGGCCACGGCGATGCGGCCGCCCGACACCGGAAACCTGCGCGAGGACGCGCTCGAGCTGCTGCGCCGCGTCAACCGCCATTGGAGCTCGCCGTCGGGCGCGATCCTGCGCGAACTCATCGCGGCGGCCGGCGGCGCCGCGGAGCTGCTGGCACAGCTTCCCGGCCAGTCCGGCGACGCGACCGCGGCCCCTTGGCTCACTATCCTCGGCCGCGCGATCGCACGCGGCGAAGCCGCTCCGGAAGCACTGCATCCGAGGGTGGCGACCGTGGCTCTCGTCCTGCTCCGCAACGAGTTCGTCGTCCGCGGCGCGCCCACCGCTCCCGACGACGTCCTCGTGGAAATCGTGGACGAGGTCTACCTGCCGCTCGTGCGCCGTCGCGGCCCGGACGCGGGCTGACCACCACCCGGGCCGCCCACCCGTTGCCGAAGTGGTCGCCCGTTCAGCTCAAGTGGAGGCGATTCGTCCGGTTCGCTGCGCCGGACACCGCCGCCGCCGCTCGCGCACAGCTCGGGGCCGGATTCTCATTCGCGCAGGTAACGAACCGGCGGGTACCGTTCGCGGCGCATCACACGACCGCGCGCACCGAACCCGCCAGTAGGGTTGACCACGGCGTTGCCAGCCCGGATGCTCGTGGTTGGCCGAAACAGCTCGAAACCGGATATTCGAACGATCTTCATCGTCGTAGCGCCGAGTTGTGGCGGCGACGACACCGATGCGGACCCGCACCGGTGTCCGGTACTCGAGGGGAGATTCGCGTGACCCACCGCCTGACCGATATCGATTGCGTGAGTGCCCGTGGGCACTCCGCGCTAGGGGGAACCCTGGCGATACAGGCGGTCTGGCGTTACGACCGTCCCGTCGATCTCGCGGCGCTGGAACATTTCCACGAGGCATTGCGGCACGGCAGACTGGGCCGAGCGGTCGCGCCCGCGACGATCCCCGCCGCCGGGGACCGGTGGACCACCCGAGTCGAATTCAGCCCGCTCGAGGTCGCGGACGAGCCCATTGCCGCAGGCGATCTGGAGGCCTGGATCGCCGAACAGGGGCACGCGGAGTTGCGCACGTTCGGCGGCCCCGCGTGGCGTTTGGCGGCGACCCGCATCGACAATGGGGAAAGCGCGGTGTCGCTGCTGGTTTCGCACACGCTTGCGGACGGCTCCGCATTCTGCGCGGCGGTGACCGACGCCGTCGCGGACAAACGGCTCGACCTGTCCTACCGCACCGACGAGTTCGGCCGGATGCGCCTGCTGGCCGCCGACCTTCGCGACGCCGCGCGGCGGGCCCGCTCGTTCCCGTCGGCAGCCGGTCTGGCGCTGCGGTTGGCCGTCACCGGCCGCGGCGGGGCCGGGCCCTCCGAGGACGAGGCGCGCTTCCGGCTTCCCACCGTCACCGCGACGGTCCCGGCGCAGCTCTGGCACGCGGCGGCACGGGCAAGAGGCGGAACCGGCACCACCTTGGCGGTGGCGATGATGACCGCCATCGCCACGCGGCTCGGCCGCACCGACGAGGCGGGCCGGGTTCGCATGATGATGCCGGTCAGCACCCGCACCGCCGACGACCTCAGGGCGAACGCGCTGACCTCGATCGCCTTCGAAGTGGACGTGCGCGACGGCGCACCGGCCGACCTCGCCGCACTGCGCGCGGTGATGAAGGAAAAGCTCACCGCGGCCGCCGCCGGCGGACAGGACGTGCCGCCGCTGGTTCCGGTCGCGGTGGCGCTGCCGCGCGGACGCTACGCCCACCTGGCGCGGCAGGCCGCCACCGACCCCATCTCCACGGTGTGCTCCAGCCTCGGCAAGCTCGACCCCGAGATTCTGCGCATCGACGGCCGCCCGGCCTCGGCGATGATGCTCGGCTTGGTCAATCAGAGCCTGAACTCGCCCCGCGTCGTGACCGAGCGCGGCGGCAACCTGTACGTCGCGCTGGTCGAGGCCGCCGACCAGATCGCGCTGCGCGTCATGGGGTACCACCCGCCCGCCTTGCTCGACGCCGGGCAGCTCAGCGAACTGGTGCGGACCGCGCTCGCCGAGCACGAGCTCACGGCGACCTTCTGGTAGCACCCCGATGCGGCCCGCTTGTCACCGCCATGTGGCACGATCGCGTTCGTGACCAGCAGACCCGCCGCCACACAGCACCTGCGGGACCTCGCGCGGCTGCGCCGCGTCCGCGACCGCATCGATCGGGAGTACGCGCGGCCGCTGGACGTGGAGGCGCTCGCGCGCGACGCGCACATGTCGGCCGGGCACCTCAGCCGCCAGTTCCGGCTCGCCTACGGCGAGTCGCCGTACTCCTACCTGATGACCCGCCGCATCGAACGCGCGATGTCGCTGCTGCGCCGTGGCGACCTCAGCGTCACCGAGGTGTGCTTCGCGGTCGGCTGCTCGTCGCTGGGCACCTTCAGCACCCGTTTCACCGAGCTGGTCGGCGTGCCGCCGAGCGTCTACCGGCGCGAGGCGGGGCGCGCCACCGCGGGCATACCGTCCTGCGTGGCGAAACAGGTGACCAGACCGATCAGGAATCGAGAAGCGCCGGTTACCGAGCCGCAATTAGCCTGACTGCCATGGACATCACCATTCACGCGAGCTTCCTGCCGCACGACGACGCGGAGGCGGCCCTCGCCTTCTACCGCGACATTCTGGGTTTCGAGGTCCGCAACGACGTCGGATACGAAGGTATGCGGTGGCTCACCGTGGGCCCCGTCGGTCAGCCCGAGACGTCCATCGTTCTGCACCCGCCGGGCGCCGATCCCGGCATCACCGAGGACGAGCGTCGCACCATCACCGAGATGATGGCCAAGGGCACCTACGGCGGCATCCTGCTGGCAACCAAGGATCTGGACGGCGCCTTCGAACGGCTGGCGGCCAGTGACGCGGAGATCGTCCAGGAGCCGACCGAGCAGCCCTACGGCGTGCGCGACTGCGCCGTGCGTGATCCGGCCGGCAACCTGATCCGCATCCAGCAACTGCGCTGACCCGCCCGAAGCGAACTGGTTGAATCGAGCCCGGCGACGCCGAGGGAGACCGCCGCGGCGGCCCCCGCCAGAACAGATGGAGACACGATGAGCACGGCCACGACGACGGACACGCAGGCGCCCGCGCCGCACGCCGCCGACAGCCACGATCTGATCCGCGTGCACGGTGCGCGCGAGAACAACCTCAAGGATGTCAGCATCGAGATCCCGAAGCGAAGGCTGACGGTGTTCACCGGCGTCTCCGGCTCGGGCAAGAGCTCGCTGGTGTTCAGCACGATCGCCGCGGAGTCGCAGCGGCTGATCAACGAAACCTACAGCGCGTTCGTCCAGGGCTTCATGCCGACGCTGGCCCGGCCCGACGTCGACGTGCTCGAGGGACTGACCACCGCGATCATCGTCGATCAGCAACGTATGGGTTCCGACCCGCGCTCCACGGTCGGCACCGCCACCGACGCCAACGCCATGCTGCGCATCCTGTTCAGCAGGCTCGGGAAGCCGCACATCGGCTCGCCGCAGGCGTTCTCCTTCAACGTCGCCTCGATCAGCGGTGCGGGCGCGGTCACCACCGAGCGCGCCGGAAGGACCGTGAAGGAGCGTCGCAGCTTCAGCGTCACCGGCGGGATGTGCCCGCGCTGCGAGGGCAGGGGTTCGGTGTCCGACATCGACCTCACCCAGCTCTACGACGATTCCAAGTCGCTGGCCGAAGGCGCGTTCACCATCCCGGGCTGGAAGTCCGACAGCTTCTGGACGGTGCGGGTGTACGCGGAGTCGGGGTTCATCGACCCGAACAAGCCGATCCGCAAGTACACCAAGAAGGAGATGCAGGACTTCCTCTACAAAGAGCCCACCAAGGTGAAGGTCGAGGGCGTCAACCTCACCTACGAGGGCTTGATCCCCAAGATCCAGAAGTCCTTCCTGTCCAAGGACCGGGAGGCGATGCAACCGCACATCCGGGCGTTCGTGGACCGGGCGGTCACCTTCGCCACCTGTCCCGAGTGCGACGGCACCCGGCTCACCGAGGCGGCTCGCTCGTCGAAGATCGACGGGATCAGCATCGCCGACGCCTGCGCGATGCAGATCAGCGACTTGGCCGAATGGGTCGGCGGGCTGAACGAGCCGTCGGTGGCGCCGCTGCTGGCCGCGCTGCGCCACACGCTCGACTCGTTCGTCGAGATCGGGCTCGGTTACCTTTCGCTGGACCGGCCCTCCGGCACCCTCTCGGGCGGAGAGGCCCAGCGCACCAAGATGATTCGTCATCTCGGCTCCTCGCTCACCGACGTCACCTACGTCTTCGACGAGCCGACCATCGGCCTGCACCCCCATGACATCCAGCGGATGAACGACCTGCTGCTGCGGCTTCGGGACAAAGGCAACACCGTGCTCGTCGTGGAGCACAAACCCGAGGCGATCGTGATCGCCGACCATGTCGTCGACCTCGGTCCAGGGGCTGGCACGGCGGGCGGCACCGTCTGCTTCGAGGGCAGCGTCGATGGCCTGCGCGCGAGCGGCACCGTCACCGGCCGCCATTTCGACGACCGGGCCACGCTCAAGGCCACCGTACGGGAGCCCAAGGGCAAGCTGGAGATCCGCGGCGCGACAGCGAACAATCTGCGCGACGTCGATGTGGACATTCCGCTGGGTGTGCTCGTCGCCATCACCGGCGTTGCGGGCTCGGGCAAGAGCTCGCTGGTGCACGGATCCATCCCCGCGAGCGAAGGCGTGGTTGCGGTGGACCAGACGCCCATCCGCGGCTCGCGGCGCAGCAATCCGGCGACCTACACCGGGCTGCTCGAGCCGATCCGCAAGGCGTTCGCGAAGGCCAACGGCGTCAAGCCCGCGCTGTTCAGCGCGAATTCCGAAGGCGCGTGCCCCACCTGCAACGGCGCGGGCGTCGTCTACACCGACCTGGGCATGATGGCGGGCGTCGCCACCACCTGTGAGGAGTGCGAGGGCAAGCGGTACCAGGCGTCGGTGCTGGAATACCACCTCGGTGGCCGTGACATCAGCGAAGTGCTCGCGATGTCGGTGCTCGAGGCCGAGGAGTTCTTCGACACCGAGGCGGCGCGCACCCCGGCCGCACACGCCATCCTGCGCAGGCTCGCCGACGTCGGGCTGGGCTACCTCAGCCTCGGCCAGCCGCTCACAACGCTGTCCGGCGGCGAGCGGCAACGGCTCAAGCTGGCCACGCACATGGCCGACAAGGGCGGGGTCTACGTCCTCGACGAGCCGACCACCGGCCTGCACCTCGCCGATGTCGAGCAGTTGCTGGGCCTGCTCGACCGGCTCGTCGACTCCGGCAAGTCGGTCATCGTCATCGAGCACCACCAAGCGGTCATGGCGCACGCGGACTGGATCATCGACCTCGGGCCCGGGGCCGGACACGACGGCGGCCGGGTCGTCTTCGAGGGCACTCCCGCCGATCTCGTCGCCGCCCGCTCCACCCTCACCGGCGAACATCTCGCGGCCTACGTCGGCGCCTGAACGGCGCGCGGGAGCGGGTGGCCTGCGCGCCGGAACGCGGGACCTTTCCTCCGGCCGCGCGTCCGAGAACGAGCGGCCGGAGGGCAGCGGGTCAATTCCAGCTGTCGATCTTGACGTCGTCGGGATCCGGCGCGCCTTTGCCGGTTTCGATCAGCGACTTCAGGCTCAGCAGGAAGACCGCCCATTTGGTGCTGCAGTGGTGCATGAAGTCCACCGGTTCCCGCCAGCCTCGGTGCGTGAAGAGGACGGAGGTGTAATCGCCCTCCTGATCGAGACTCCAGTCCACCTGGGTGCCGATCCATTCCTCGGGTCCGCCGACCACCTCCCACAGCACGCGCTTCGCCGGGTCGAGTTCACGCACCCGCATGTCGAATCCACCCGCCGCGAAGCGGAATTCGAGCAGGCCGCCGACATCGCCGCCGTTTCCCTCGGTATCGGTCGTCCACCACCCGGACAGTCCCTCGGTGGTGGTCAAGGCGGCGTAGACCTCGTCCACCGGCGCCTCGATGCCGACTTTGTGCAGGATGTCCACCATGTTCGATTCCTTTCACTGTTGATCTTGTTTGCGCTGAATCGCCTCCGCGATGCGCTTGATCCGCCGGAGCCTGGCGTCCCACGCCGCCCCCACCGAGGACAGCTGGGCCACGGCGCGAGCGAGTTGGGCCTCGTCCACCCGGTACCGCCGCTCGCGCCCGGCGGGCGTCGCGTGCACCAAGCCGACCCGGTCGAGCACGCCGAGATGTTTCGCGACCGCCTGCCGGGTCACCGGCAGGCGCTCGCTGAGGCTGGTCGCCGTGCCATCCCCCTCCGCGAGCAGCAGGTCGAGCATCCGCCTGCGCGTCGGATCCCCGATGGCCGACCACAGGTCGTCGTCGACGGCGGCGGTCACGGCGTCGACACCAGCCGCGCGATGTACTCCCCGAGCCGGGGCACGAAGGTGTCCCACCCGGTGGTGTGGTCGCGGTAGAGCTCCTCGAGCTTCGCGGCTTCCCAGCCCATCTCCCGGAAACCGGTCTCGGTGAGCCGAATCCTGGTACCAGCACCGGACGGCGTGAGCTCGAACGTCACCAGCAGCGAACCGGCGGGGTCGTCGACCACTCCGCCCGGATGGCACCAGCGGAACGAGAACACCCGGGGCGGCTCGGCGCGCTCCACTTTGATCGGCGCGACCTGGGCCCGGTCACCCCAGACGAGTTCGCCGACGGCGCCGGGAGCCGCGCTGAACTCGGCGTCGTCGCTCCACCACTGCGAGATGTGCTCCGGGCTGCTGACCACCTCGAAGACCACCTCGGGCGAGGCGTCGACGTGTATCTCCCGTTCGATGCTGCCGTACTCCATCATCGCGACCTCCAATATGCAACGTTTGGTTGCATATGACGCTAGTCGACGGCCAGTCATCACGCAACTATTGGTTGCATATCCTCGCGAGCTCCAACCAAGTCCTCCTTGTCTGCGACACATGCGACATTTATAGTTTTTTCGTCGCACCACGAAAGAGGGGTCGAGGATGACCGCACATCTTGAAGCCGTGCCGGACGAGGCCACGCAGGAGGACCCGCGGCTCGGACCGGGCACGCTGCTCTGGCGCTACCTCGGTGACCTGCGACTGTTCCTGGTCGCCGCGCCGTACGGCATGTTGGAGCTGATGCATCCCGCGGTGGGAGCCGGCGTCACCGAACACTCCGACTTCTTCGGCGATCCCTGGGACCGGGTCCTGCGCTCGATACCCGAGATCATCGGCACCGTCTACGACCCCGTCGAACGCGGCACCGGTGCCCGGGTCCGCGACTACCACCGCGACATCCGCGGCACCGATGCGCACGGGGACCGGTACCACGCCCTCAATCCCGAGACCTACTACTGGACCCACGCCACGATGGTGCAGGCGGTCATCGACATCGCCGACGTGTTCGGCGACGGACTGACCGGCGCCGAACGCGAGCAGCTGTACCAGCAGAGCAAAACCTGGTTCCGGCGATACGGCGTCAGCGACCGGCCGATGCCCCCCGATTACGCCGGCTTCCAGCGGTACTTCGACGACATCTGCCGTGACGTGCTGGAAGCCACCGAGTCGGCGCGCTGGCTGACCGATCGGCTCCGGTTCACCAGCGACATGCGGCTGCCGTATCTGCCGCAACCGGTCGAACGGCTGCTGCGGCCGGTGATCATGTCCGAGTACCGGGTGATCACCGCCGCCATGCTGCCCGAGCCGGCCCGCGACAAACTCGGCCTGCGCTACAACCGGGCCGATCAGGCCCACTTCCGCGCCGTCGCGACGCTGATCCGCAACGCATGGCCTTTGATTCCGGAACCCCTGCGCTACCACCCCCGGGCGCGCGCGGGCATGCGGCACGCCCGGGCGGTCGGGCAGGATTAGGTCCATGCGCAGTGCCCGGCAGACGAACGCCGCCTTCGATGTCGACCGGCTCGCGGCAGGCATCGAAGGCGACCCGCAGGCCACCCGGATCATCGACGCGGCCCTGGCGGAGTTCCGCGACCACGGCATCGACCGGGTCCGCATGGAGCACATCGCCCGCCGCGCCTGCCTGCACCGCGCCACCGTCTACCGGGCCTTTCCCAGCAAGGACCTGCTCGTCACCACGGCCTTGACCGTGTGGCTGCGGCGCGTCCTGTCCGGGATCACCACGGCCGTAGCCGACCACACCGACGTACGCGACCGCGCGGCAGAGGGCTTCGCGATCGCACTGCGCACGCTGCGCACGGATCCGCTCACCAACCGCATCCTGCTCGCCGACGAAGGCGGCCAGCCCTTCGTCATCACCTACGGCGCGACGCTCCTCGCCGCCGCGCGCGCGTTCTTCGCCGAACAACTCCGCCGCGCCGACGACATCGGCGACATCGATCCCGACGCGTCCGCCGAGATCGCCGCGCGCCTGTCCCTCACCCTCCTGCTCATTCCGGACAGCTACTTCTCGCTCGATACCGACGAAGAAGCCCGCGCCTTCGCCCGTCACCACCTCATCCCCACCGCCATTCGCTAGCGGCGACCGCGTCCGTACCGGCCTCGACCGCTTCCGACTTCCCGGCAGGTGGCATTCGGATCACGAGAGCACCGTTAGAACACGGGCTTTCGGGGCAAGTCTCCACCTTGTGACCGTCCTGCCGCGCCAGAGCCTTGCCGTCCCCGCCGGAACGCACCGCGCCTTCGTGTTTCGAGACGCCGGGGTGGTGATCGGTAATGTCGGACACGTGAGTAGCTGGGTGCGCCGGAAGTTCCACGGCATCGGACGAATCGATCGAGCGATCGGCGGAGCGGTCGCCGAACTGCCCGCCTCGGCGGTCGACCACGGTTTGCTGCGGCTCACCAGCAGTGCGAATTTCAGCGGACTGTGGCTGACCATGGCGACATTGCTCGCCACACGCCAAGGCGCGCCGCGGCGGGCCGCGCTGCGCGGTGTCGTCTCCGTCGCCGGAGCGAGTCTCGTCGTGAACGTCGGCCTCAAGTCGCTGATCGCGCGGCGCAGGCCCGCCGCCGAACTCTTGCCGGTGCACCGGCGACTCGTCCCGACCCCGAGGTCCTCCTCGTTCCCCTCGGGCCACAGCGCCTGCGCCGCGGCATTCGCCACCGCCGTCGCACTCGAAAGCCCGCGTACCGCACTGGTTGTCGCCCCGTTGGCCGCCACCGTCGCCTACTCGCGGGTGCACACCGGCGTGCACTGGAGCTCCGACGTGCTCGTCGGTGCGGCCGTGGGTTCCGGTGTCGCCCTGGCCACGCGTCGCTGGTGGCCCGTGCGCGAATCCGATGAGGCGCAGGCCCGTCCGGTCCGCGAAGTGCCCGTGCTGGTGGAGGGCAAAGGCCTTGTGGTCATGGTGAATCCGATGTCCGGCGACCCGAATTACGATCCGACCGACGACGTCGTCGACGCCCTGCCCGCCGCCACCGTGCTGCGCACGCGACCCGATCTGGACTGCGCGCAGCAACTCGAGCAGGCCATCGCCGAGCACGGTGAACCGGTGCTCGCGGTCGGCGTCGCCGGTGGTGACGGCACGGTGGCCGCGGTGGCCGCGGTCGCGTTGCGCCACGAGCTGCCGCTGGTCGTGATCCCCACCGGCACGCTCAACCACTTCGCCCGGGATCTGGGCGTCTACGACCTGCGCGAGGTGATCGATGCGACCGGCGCGGGCGAGGCGGTGGCGGTGGACATCGCCGCCGTCGAATGCGAGGACGACACCGGCTCCCGCACCCGGCACCTGATCAACACCGCCAGCCTCGGCGCCTATCCGGACCTGGTGCAGCTGCGCGAGAAGTGGCAGTCGCGCTGGGGCAAGTGGCCCGCCTTCGCCGCCGCGCTCGTGGTCACCCTGCGCCGGGCCGAGCCGATCGAGATCTGCCTGGACGGGCAGTGGCGGCGAGTCTGGTTCCTGTTCGTCGGCAACGGTCCCTACCACCCGCACGGCGCGGTGCCCGCCTTCCGCGACCGGCTCGACGCCGGGCTGCTCGACATCCGCTGGCTGCGCGCCGACCTGCGCTGGTCGCGCACCCGCGCCGTGCTGGCGCTGCTGCTGGCGGCGATCGGCCACAGCAAGGTCTACGGTGAACGCCAGTTGCCGGAACTGCTGGTGCAGGTACCCACGCCGCAAGCGCTGGCGACCGATGGTGAGGTGGTCGGCACAGCCACCCGGCTGCACTTCGCCATCGCCGGACAGCTCGCGGCCTACCGCCGGGACGAATCCAATCCGCTCTGGGCCGACCGCAGCCGTCCGCACCACCGCCGGGCGCCCTGGCTGCGCGACGTCTTCCGAACCGGGCGGCCGTTCCAGCGGCGAGCGGGCGAGGACTGAGCGAACGCGCGTTACTTCATCGAGCGCAGCAACCCGAGGTCCGGCTCCAGCGCGCCGTCCTGCCCCAGCGCCAGGAAGTCCGCCTCGACCGCATCGCGCGCCAGCGCCCCGGACCGCACCGCGTGGTAACGCACGACCGACCAGAGGAAGACATCCAGGTCGTCGAAGCGGGTGCCACCCTCGACCACTTCCTCCTCGTGGAACCAGAGCGCGACCTGCCCGTTGGTGAGCACGACGTACAGGTTGCCGCCGCCGTCCGCGCCGATCGAGTAGACGTCGTCGTCGGTGAGCTCGGTTTCGTAGTCGGAATCCCTTATACCGCAATCATTTCCGGCGAAGTCGAAACCATAGGACCAATCGTGGATGTCCAGGAACTGCGGCATCCGCCCGGACCGCACCCTGCGGTCGAACGCAGCCAGCGCCGCCGCGGACGCGGGCGCCAGGCGCTGGAGAAAGGGCGCCACCGGCCGGGTCTGCTCCGGCACGACGACCGGCGGGCGATCGGCGAACCATCTCGCCAGCTCGGCGTCCAAGTCACGTTCGACGTATCCGGCCAGGTCGGCACGAGTAAGTGTCATCGCCGGATCCTACGGCCCCGCAATGGCATTCGCTGAACGCCGAGAACCAGCCCGTTGCGTGCGCCGGACCACCCGGCACCGAAGGAAGCTCGACCCCGGCCGACGCCTCCGTCGGCACTAAGCTCCTGCAGCTATGGCACTCAGCGCGACACTGCATACCTTCGCCGTCCAGTTGGCCGACGTCGATCGAGGCGTCTACCAGGAGCTGGAGTTGCGGGTGGCGCGGCATCCGTCCGAATCCGCGGAGTTCATGCTGACCCGGGTGCTCGCCTACTGCCTCGAATACGAGGAGGGCATCGCCTTCAGCGACGGTGGCGTCTCCGCGACCGACGAGCCCGCCGTGCTGGTGCGCGACCTCACCGGACGCCTGACCGCCTGGATCGAGATCGGCGCACCCGACGCGGAGCGGGTGCACCGAGGCAGCAAACTCGCCGACCGCGTCGCCGTCTATACCCACCGCGACCCGGCCAAGGTACTGGCGCAACTCACCGGCAAGCGCGTGCACCGCGCCGAAGCGATACCGCTGTACAGCTTCGATCGTGAATTCATCGATGCCGCCGTCGCCGCGACCGAACGCCGCAACGCCGTGACCGTATCCGTCACCGAGCGTCTGCTGTACCTCGACCTCAACGGCACCGCGCTGAGCGCACCGATCCACGAGCACCGGCTCACGTAGGTTTCGATCCGTTCGTTGGCGAAGGACGGATCCGACCGGTCATCGGATCCGGCTTTCGCACTCTTCGAATTCGGCTCCCGTCGCGAAGCAGTCGTACAGCCCGCTCTGCACGTCGCCGCTGGTGGGAGGCTCGCCGCACAGGAGACCGCAGCGCTGATAGTTCGGAACGGCGCTGCCGTCGGGCCGGTGGCAGGTATCGCTGTCACAGGTGTAGTCGCGGGTGTGGGGATCGCGAGGGATCGGGCCTCGGCTGTAAGACCACACGAACGCGTCGGTGTTCTGCACCTGTGTGCAGTAAACCGTCCGGCCGTCGGCGAGGTGGCCCACCGCGCCGTGCTCCTGGCAGTAGTCGTTCAATGCGACCGTCGAGCTCGCCGACCCGCTCCCGGGCGACAACGGTGCGGCAGCCGATGTCGCGAACATCGCGGCCAGAAGCGTCCCCGCCCCCACACAACCCACCAGAACACGGCGCCCCACCCCCCGCTCGCCTGACCGAGGCATCCTTCCCTCCCTTCCTCCGAGTCCAGCGGACTATACGCTCCGCGCCGGTTCCCCACGAGTGGCACACCATCGAGACTTCTTCTCGCATTTCTCCGCAGCCATGTGCCACTCACGGGGTGTCAGAAGAGGAAGTAGCGCTGGGCCATGGGGAGGGAGGGGGCGGGGTCTTCGTGCCAGACCTCGCCGTCGATGCGGACGGTGAAGGTGTCGGGGTCGACCTCGATGCGCGGCATGGCGTCGTTGTGCGGCAGGTCCGTCTTCCGCACGCCACGGACGTCGCGGACCGGCACGAGTCTGCGCCGGACCCGCAACCGGTCGGCGAGGCCGTCCTCGATCGCCTGCTCGGACACGAAATGCAGCGAGGTCGCGGCGGCGGCCGCCGGGGCGGCGCCGAACATGGGGCGCGGCAGCACGGGCTGCGGCGTGGGAATGGAGGCGTTGGCGTCGCCCATCGCGGCCCAGGCGATCGCGCCGCCCTTGAGCACGGCGTGCGGGCGCACGCCGAAGAACGCGGGCTCCCACAGCACCAGATCGGCGAGCTTGCCCACTTCGACCGACCCGATCTCGTGGTCGAGGCCGTGCGCGACGGCCGGGCAGATGGTGTATTTCGCGATGTAGCGTTGGACGCGCGCGTTGTCGGCGGCGCCGTCGCCCGGCAGCGCGCCGCGGCGGCGCTTCATCACGTGCGCGGTCTGCCAGGTGCGCAACACGACCTCCCCGATGCGGCCCATGGCCTGCGAGTCGCTGCCGATCATCGAGATGGCGCCCAGATCGTGCAGCAGGTCCTCGGCCGCGATGGTGGAGGGGCGGATCCGGCTCTCGGCGAAGGCCAGATCCTCCGGGATCGACGCGCTCAGGTGGTGACACACCATGAGCATGTCCAGGTGCTCGTCGAGGGTGTTGATCGTGTGCGGGCGGGTCGGGTTGGTGGAACTGGGCAGCACGTTCGGATGGGCGGCGACGGTGATGATGTCGGGCGCGTGCCCGCCGCCGGCGCCCTCGGTGTGATAGGCGTGGATGCCGCGGCCCGCGATCGCCGCGAGGGTGTCCTCGACGAAACCGGCCTCGTTCAACGTGTCCGAGTGCAGCGCCACCTGCACCCCCGCCGCGTCGGCCACGGTGAGGCAGGCATCGATCGCGGCGGGGGTCGAGCCCCAGTCCTCGTGCAGCTTGAAGCCCGACGCCCCGGCCCGCAATTGCTCCCACATCGCCTCGGCGCTGACGGTGTTGCCCTTGCCGAGCAGCACGATGTTCACCGGCCAGCCGTCGGTGGCCTCCAGCATGCGCGCCAGATGCCACGCGCCGGGCGTCACGGTGGTCGCCTTGCTGCCCTCCGCCGGACCGGTGCCACCGCCGATGAGGGTGGTGATGCCGCCGCCGAGCGCCTCCTCCAGCAGCTGCGGGCAGATGAAATGCACGTGACAGTCGATCGCGCCCGCGGTGAGGATGCGGCCGTTGCCGGAGATGATCTCGGTGGACGGCCCCACGACCAGGTCGGGATGCACCCCGGACATGGTGTCGGGGTTGCCCGCCTTGCCGATCGCGCTGATCCGCCCGTCCCTGATGCCGACGTCCGCCTTGACGATTCCCCAGTGATCGATGATCACCACGCCCGTGATCACGGTGTCGGGAGCGCCCTCGGCGCGCGTCGCGCGGGATTGGCCCATGGATTCCCGCAGGACCTTGCCGCCGCCGAACACTGCCTCGTCGCCCGCGCGGCCGGGTCCCCCGCTGCGGTCCTCGGTGATCTCGATCAGCAGATCGGTGTCGGCCAAACGGATCCGGTCGCCGGTCGTCGGTCCGAACAATTCGGCGTATCGCGCCCGGCTCAGCTCACTCATCGCGTCCTACCTCCCCGCACCGAGTCCCGCGCCGGTCATCGAGACGGCCCGGCGGTGTCCGGCTGATCCCGTGCACCTCGCGGGCGCCGCCCAGCGGCACCAGCCGCACCCGTTGCGCGAGACCGGGTTCGAAGCGCACCGCGGTACCGGCCGGGATGTCGAGGCGGTGACCGTGCGCGGCCGTTCGATCGAACTCCAGGGCCGCGTTCGCCTGCGGGAAGTGCACATGACTGCCGACCTGCACGGGGCGGTCGCCGGTATTGATCACGTCGAGTTCGATGCGCGCGGCGCCGGCGTTCAGTTCGACGACGCCCTCGGCGCAGAAGTATTCGCCGGGGATCACACCGCGCCTCGATCCGTCCCGGGGGCGCTCGCGAACCGCATCCCGCCCGCCTAACCGATCGGGTGGTGCACGGTGACGAGCTTGGTGCCGTCCGGGAAAGTCGCTTCGACCTGGACCTCGGGGATCATCTCCGGCACCCCTTCCATCACGTCGGCGCGGGTGAGGACCGTCCGCCCGGAGGACATCAGCTCCGCGACGGTGCGGCCGTCGCGCGCGCCTTCCAGCACGTGGTCGGTGATCAGCGCGACCGCCTCGGGATGGTTCAACGCGAGTCCGCGCGCCCGCCTGCGCCGGGCAAGCTCGGCGGCGTAGCTGAGCAACAGGCGCTCCTGCTCGTGCGGTGACAGTCGCATCCTGGCTCCTCACCGGTTCACCGTGACGGGTGAGGCACATTCTGGCACGCCCGTTCCGCCGCCGCCGGTCGAGCGGTCAGGACCGATGCGGCAGATTCTGCAATCGCACCTGCCCGCGGGCCACGGTGCGGCCCTGCTCATCGGTGATGACGACCTGCCACAGTTGCTGCAGCCTGCCCCGGTGCAGCGGCGTCGCCTCCCCCGTCAGAGTGCCTTCGCGCACCGCCCGCAGGAAATCGGTGTTGTTGTTGACCCCGACGACCGTGCCTCGGTCGCCGAACCAGATGCCGCCGGCGATGCTGGCGAGCGTCTCGATGACGGTGCAGTACACGCCGCCGTTCTGGATACCGGCGGGCTGGTAGAGATGCGGTTTCACGACCCACTCGCCGCGCACGCGCTCCGGGCTCAGCTCGGTGTAACGCAGGCCGATCAGATCGGCGAAGGTGCCTTCGCTGTAGGCGTTCATCTGCTCGGGTGTGACATCCGCCAGCGAGCCGAACTGACGGGTTTCCTGCTGTGTCATGTACTCACTGTCGCACAGCGCCCGGACCAGGCCGTCGCGGCCTCACCCGCCCGCCAGCGTGACCGTCCGGCCGTTCAGCGGCTGGGTCGGCCGGTTGCTGTGCGCGAACAACGTCCGGTACCGGTCGGCGTCGGCCGGGGCCACCGCGACGGGATTGCCCAGCACCGTCCACGAAACGCCCTCGCTGCACGGCGGGGTGGTGAGCGAACCCTGATAGCGGTATTGGTCGGTCGCACCTGGCAGCATCGCGCGCAGATCGATCGGGCCCGGCACGACGGTCTCGGCGTCGACGGCCCGCGGCGCGACCGAGAGGATCGGCGCGAAGGCCGACGGTCCCGGCGCGGCGCGCAGCAGCACACCGAGCACGGCCACCGCGCCCGCCGCGCTCTTGTGCACGAAGTGCGCTTCCATCGTCGTGCCCACGCCGTCCACGGTGTGCTCGCTGGGCAGGTGGAAGTGGAATTGCACGAGTTCGTACGGAACACCGTCGACGACGATGCGATTTCCATTTCCCGCTGGAAGATTCGCCTGCACCGTGTGCCCGTTGTTCCGCAGCGTCACAGCCGGGGCCGCGTGATAGTCGATGGTGATGTGCTCGGACGGCTCGAGTTTCGCGTGACCTGGCAGGTCGACGGGCGACTGCTGGTGGCCGCTCTTGCAGGTCAGGTAGTCACGATCCAAGTCGGCCCAGTGATCGGGGCCTTCGGCGTCGTAATCCCAGTGCGGCGCAGGGGTGCTTCGCGCCCGCTGCTCACCGAATCCGCAAGCGGGCACGGCGAGCAATGCGACAGCGGTGAGCACGGCAGCGATCGAACGGCGGCGGGACGATCTGCGGGTGGACAAGCTGACAGCCTCGAATTCCGTTGAGCCGTCGTGCGTCCGGTCCGCGACGGCGGGCATCGGCGCGGCCTCGGAGGTGGCGCGCCGATGGGCGCGACACGGCACCGGGCCGGGTTCCCCGGTGCGGCGGTGGCCGGGCGAGGACGGCCGGACGACGAATACCCCTGCTGTACAGGGGGTTCGCGATCGTGTCGGCGTCAGCGTAGAACCAGGGCCGGACGGCGCGCCAGAGTCGGCGACGCACTTCACAGACGGACAGAGCGGCGGGCCCCACCGGAGGTGGAGCCCGCCGCGGCAAGGGATCGGGGGTCACCGCAGCCCTCGGGACGCTCACGCGATCCGTACGCCGGATCCGAGTATAGGTCAGGCTTACCTAACTAAGCAACCGCCCGACCGCCGCACGGGCAGCCCGCGCTCGGCCATCGCCGCCAGCAGGGCCTGGCCGCGGCGCGCACCGGCGACGGAATCGGTCCGCGCCAGATCGGGCACGTAAGCCGAAGCGCCCGCGACGGATTCACCCACCAGGGACCAGAACCGCCGTGCGCTCAATCCGGAGCAGCGCGTCAGGTTCCGCTGGACGACGGTCAACGCGGACTCGCAGCGATGCGCGAGCCAGACGGACATCGCCTCCGGGCACGGCAAGGCGACCACACCGGGTCCACCCGCCAGCGGATCGCCGTCGACCACGCGAATCGTGGTGTCGGACAAACCCGCCCAGTCGATGCCGCCGTCGTTGTCCGTGTGGATCCAGAGATTCTCCAACCCGGGGTCCCATGCCCGACCCTCCGCGACGAGCAGCGCCACCACCCGTCCGGCGATCGCATGGATCAGCGCCGTGGCAACCACTTCCGCCGCGATGTCGGCGCTGATCATCTCCGCGGCATGCCTGCGGTACATGAGTTCGACGCGACCTTCGCGCACTCCGTCCGCCAGTTGCCACCAGCGGCGCTTACCCTGCTCGGCGATCGCGGCGACGGCATAGACCCGTGGATGCTCCGGCTGCAGCGCGCGCAGCCGGGCACAGGCGCGTCCGAACGCCGTCGTCGAGCGATGTGGCGTGGTGATGAGCTCGGTCATCGAACCTCCTCGGGGATCGGCTCCGTCGCGCGGCGCGGCGGACATTCGGCCGTGCCCGTCCGTACAGCGAAAGATAGGTTAGGCTTACCAGACCTAGCAACCGTATCGATGATTTCAGGAGCAGTTCGTCGCCGTGACCTCTCTTGCCACCGTGAGGCGGCGACGTCTTTGCGGACTCCTCGTCTCGACCGTCCTACTGCTGCTAGCCGTGCTCGCCGGTGTCGCGGTGGGCGCGCGCTCGCTCGCACCGGGGACGGTGTTCGACGCTGTGCAGCACGCGCTCGCCTGCCCGAGCGGACCCTTCACCTGCGCGGCCGGTTCCACCGAGGAAGAGATCGTGCGCGGACTGCGCCTGCCGCGCACCGCGTTGGCGCTGGTCTGCGGCGCGGCGCTGGGAACAGCGGGCGCGCTGGTACAGGGGAACACCCGCAATCCGCTCGCCGACGCCGGGTTGCTCGGACTGAACGCGGGCGCGGCGTTCCTCGCCGCGCTGAGCGTGTACCTGTTCGCCTTCAGCGCACCGGAGCAATACATCTGGTTCGCGCTCACCGGCGCGCTGATCGCCGGGGTGGCGGTGTTCGCGACCTCTTCGGTGGGCGGCGGCAAGGCGAGCCCGCTGACCCTCGTGCTCGCCGGCGCGGCGGTCACCGCCTTCCTGCAGGCCATGACGAACGCCGTCGTGCTGTTCGACGCCGCCACGCTGGACACCTACCGATTCTGGGTGATCGGCACCGTCGCGGGCCGCGACGCCGCGGTGTTCTGGCAGGTGCTGCCGTTCCTGGCCGCAGGGATGCTGCTGGCGGTGCTGGCGGCGCCGGGATTGAATCTGATCGGCCTCGGCGACGACGTGGCGCGCGGGCTCGGCGTGCATGTCGGCCGCAGTCGCGCGCTCGGACTCGCGGCCGTCGTGCTGCTGGCGGGCGCGGCGACGGCGGCGGCCGGGCCGATCGCCTTCCTCGGCCTGGTCGTTCCGCATCTCGCGCGGGCGATCACCGGACCGGATCATCGCTGGCTGATTCCCTATTCCGGGCTCCTCGGCGCGTTGCTGCTGTTGATCGCCGATGTGGCGGGCCGGGTGGCGGCTCGCCCCGGTGAGCTGGAGGTCGGCGTGGTGGTCGCCGTGCTCGGCGTTCCGTTCTTCCTCGCGTTCGTGCGCAGACGAAAGCTGGTGAACCTGTGACGATCTCGCTGCGCACCACGGGTGCGCGACCCGCGCTGCGCGTCGGGCCGGTGTCGACGGTGCTGCGACCGCGGATGATCCTGATCATCGCCATCCTGATCGCGCTGGCGCTCGCGCTGTTCTGCCTGGACATCGCGGTGGGCGAGTCCCACATGCCGCTCGGACGCGTGCTGGAGGTCCTGACCGGCGGCGGTACCAGAGCGCAGCGGTTCATCGTGCTGGAATCCCGGCTGCCGCGCGCGCTCACCGCGCTCGTGGTCGGCCTCGCGCTCGGGCTGGCCGGCGCGATCACCCAGTCCATCCTGCACAACCCGCTGGCCGCACCGGACATGCTCGGCATCACCTCGGGCGCGAGTTTGGGCGCGGTCGCCGTGCTGGTCGGCACCGGCGGCGCGAGCACCGGGCTGGCCGCCTCGGTCGGCGCGCCGGTGGCGGCGCTGGCGGGCGGCCTGCTCACCGCGGTCGCCATCTACCTGCTCGCCTGGGGACGCACCGCCACCGGCGGGTACGGCGCGACCGGGCTGCGGCTGGTGCTGATCGGCGTCGGCGTGAACGCCCTGCTGACCGCGGCGATCAGCTGGCTGCTGACCCGCGCCAGCCTGGCCGATGCCCAGCGAGTGCAGTTGTGGCTCAACGGATCGCTCAACTCGGCCGACACCGCGCACCTGACTCCCGCGGCGATCGCCGCGGGGATCGCCGCGCTCGTCGCGCTCGCCGCCGCCCGCACGCTCGCCGCGCTGCGCCTCGGCTCCGACACCACGCGGGCGCTCGGCGTGCGCGTCCAGACCCAGCAGGCCATCCTGATCGCGGCTGCCGTGGTGGCCGCCTCGGTGGCCACCGCCGCCGTCGGGCCGGTCGGCTTCGTCGCCCTCGCCGCGCCGCAGATCGCCCGCCGCCTGCTGCGCACGCCGGGCGAGCCGCTGGTCGGCTCCGCGGTGGCCGGGGCCATCCTGGTGGTCGGCGCGGATGTCGCGTCCCGCACGGTGTTCCCGGTCGACCTGCCCCTCGGCGTGGTGACGGCGGCGTTCGGCGGGCCGTTCCTGCTGTACCTGCTCGTGCGTATGAACCGGAAGGCGACGCTGTCATGACGATCGCAGACCTCACCCCTGCCGCCACCGAGCGGGCGAGCGCTCCCGGTCACCGGCTCGGCGCCGAGGAGGTCACCCTCGGCTACGGCGATCAGGTGATCGTGAACGGGCTGAGTTTGACCATCACTCCGGGTGTGATCACCACGGTCATCGGGCCAAACGGTTGCGGAAAGTCCACCCTGTTGCGCTCGCTCGGCCGCCTGCTGCGCCCCCGGGAAGGCCGGGTGATGTTGGACGGCAGAGCCATTTCGACGATGAAGACCAAGGACGTCGCCCGCATCGTCGGCATGCTGCCGCAGTCGCCGGTTGCCCCGGAAGGGCTCACCGTCGCCGATCTGGTCGCCCGCGGACGTCATCCGCACCAGTCCTGGTTCCGGCAGTGGTCGGGCGCCGACGAATCCGAGGTGACGACGGCGCTGGAACAAACCGGGATCGCCGACCTCGCCGACCGCCCGCTCGACGAGCTGTCCGGCGGCCAGCGTCAGCGGGCCTGGATCTCGATGGCGCTGGCGCAGGGCACCGACATCCTGCTGCTCGACGAGCCGACCACCTACCTGGATCTGGCGCACTCCATCGAGGTGCTCGACCTGGTGGACCGATTGCACGCCGATCTCGGGCGCACCGTCGTCATGGTGCTGCACGATCTCAATCTCGCGATCCGCTACAGCGACCAACTGGTCGTCATGCACGCCGGGCGCGTCGTCGCCGCGGGCGCGCCGGGCGAGGTGGTGTCGGCCGAGCTGCTGCGTGAGGTCTTCGACCTGGACGCCAGGGTGCTCGAGGACCCGGTGTCGGGGCGGCCGATGATCGTCCCGATCGGCACGCGGCACGTGCGTGGAAAAGTGGGCGGACCGGCTGCCACACCGCCCGAGACCGCGCCGTATGAGAAATGACACACCAGCTACTCCATAGTTACGACACCCCGTAGTACGCATCCTCGTCGTTGAGTCCCTAAAATTAGGGAATGGCAGGTCTTGGTGAACTCGAGAAAGCGGTCATGGATCAGTTGTGGTCGGCCGACGAACCACAAACGGTCCGGCAGGTGCACGAGGCGCTCGCCGCACGCCGTGAGCTCGCGTACACCACGGTGATGACCGTGCTGCAACGCCTCGCGAAGAAGAACCTCGTGGTGCAGCGGCGCGACGACCGCGCCCACCGTTACGCGCCGGTGCACACGCGCGACGAACTGGTGGCGAGTTTGATGGTCGACGCGCTGCAACAGGCCGACGCGGCGGGCAGCCGCGCCGCGGCACTGGTGCACTTCGTCGAACAGGTCGGCAAGGACGAGGCTGCCGCTCTCCGCGAAGCACTCGCTAAGCTCGAAGCAACCGAGGACTCGGCGCCGCCGCCGCAGTAGACTCCTCGGGCGCCCTGGCCCCACAACGCAGTGAGCTGAGTCGATGAACGCAACCGCGCCGGTATTCGCCGGACTGGCATTGCTTCTCGCGGGGCCTGCCCCGGCCTTGCTCAGCCGGGCGACCTGGACCTATCGGACGCCTCGGGCAGCGCTGGTGCTCTGGCAGGCCATCGCGCTCGCCGCCGTGCTCAGCGCGTTCGGTTCCGGGCTGGCCATCGCGGCCGAACTGCTGGTCCCCGGCCCCGACGGCCGCCCGACCACCGCGCCGACCAGGGAGATCGACGCGCTGGGGTTGCCCTTGTGGCTGGCGTACGTGTTCGTGTTCGCGCTCACGCTGCTGATCGGCGCCCGGTTGATCTACGCGATCATCCGGGTCGGCGTGCACACCCGCAGGCGGCGGGCGCGGCACCGCATGCTCGTCGATCTGCTCGACCAGAGCGGTCCGCACCGACGCGCGGCCGACATCAGGGTGCTGGCCGCCACCGAGCCGATCGCCTACTGCCTGCCCGGCCTGCGCCAGCGCGTCGTGCTCAGCGAGGGCACCCTGACCAATCTGGCCGACGCCGAGGTCACCGCCATCGTCAGCCACGAGCGTTCGCATCTGCGGGCCAGGCACGATCTGGTGCTGGAGGCGTTCACGGCCGTGCACGAGGCGTTCCCCAGGGTGGTGCGCAGCAAGGCCGCGCTCGGCTCGGTGAAACTGCTCATCGAGCTGCTCGCCGACGACTCGGCGGTCAAGGTCACCGGGCCGAAACCGCTGGCCCGCGCTCTGGTCGCCTGTGCGAAGTCCACCGCGCCGCAAGGCGCGCTCGCCGCGGGCGGTCCCACCACGCTCATCCGCATCCAGCGGCTCAGCGGCCGGATCGGCGACATCCGCATCGCCACGGCCGCCTATCTGGGATCGGCCGCCATCCTGGTGGTGCCGACGCAGGCGGTGGCCGTACCCTGGCTGGTGGAACTGAGCCGGCTGTTCCACGGCTGACTTCCCGGCGCGTATCCTGGAGCTTCGGCCCGTCTCCGGTCGGCCATCCTCTTCGCTCCACCCGGCGCGCGTCATCCTCGCGCCACCGCGCGGTGAAACCGCATCGCGCGCCGCTCTCCATCCCACCGAACAGCGCGTTCCGCGTGGAACCCGCCGTGCGACGAAAGGCACATCCTCCTCGTGACCCCCTCGACCACCGTCGCCGCGGCGCCCCCCGCGACCTTCGCGGATCTGGGCCTGCCCGCCGTGCTCGTGCAGGCACTGCGACGCGACGGCATCGAGATGCCGTTTCCCATCCAGGCCGCGACGACGCCCGACGTCCTGGCGGGCAAGGACGTACTCGGCCGCGGACCGACCGGTTCCGGCAAGACCTTGGCCTTCGGCCTCCCGATGCTCACCCGGCTGGCGGGCCGGCCGGCCAAGCCGGGCCGCCCGCGCGGCCTGGTCCTGGTGCCGACCCGTGAGCTGGCCGCGCAGATCGAGCGGGCGCTGGACGAACCGGCGCTCGCGCTGGGCCTGCGCGTCGCCTCGGTGGTGGGCGGCGCCCCGATCAAACGCCAAGCCGACCGGCTCGCCCGCGGCGTCGACCTGCTGATCGCCACACCGGGACGGCTCGCCGACCTGCTCGCCCAGAAATCCGCCGATCTGTCCGACGTGACGATCACCGCGCTCGACGAGGCCGACCACATGGCCGACATGGGCTTCCTGCCGCAGGTGACCAAGCTGCTCGACCGCACGCCGCGCGACGGTCAGCGCCTGCTGTTCTCGGCCACGCTGGACGGCGAGGTCGACAAGCTGGTCAAGCGTTACCTGCGCTCCCCCGTCACGCATTCCACCGCGCCGCCGTCGGCCTCGGTCGCCACGATGTCGCATCACCTGCTCTACGTCGGCGACAAGGTGACCAAGCGCGCGGTCGCCACCGAGATCGCCGCCCGCGAGGGGCTGACCATCATGTTCGTCCGCACCAAGCACGGCGCCGACCGGCTCGCCAAACAGCTGCGGGCGGCAGGCATCCCAACGGGCGCGCTGCACGGCGGCAAGGCGCAGAACAACCGCACCCGCACGCTCGCCGCGTTCGCCGACGGCTCGGTGCCGGTGCTGGTCACCACCGATGTCGCCGCCCGCGGCATCCACGTCGACGGGATCTCCCTCGTCGTGCACGTCGACCCGCCGCCGGAGCCGAAGGCGTATCTGCACCGGGCCGGGCGCACCGCCCGCGCGGGCGAGGACGGCGTGGTCGTCACGCTGGTCATGGACGAAGAGCGCCGCGAGGTGGAGGCGATGGCCCGGAAGGCGGGTGTCGAGGTCGACGGGGTCGCGGTCCGTCCCGGCGACCGCGCGCTGGTGGAGATCACCGGCGCCCGCCGTCCGTCCGGTGTCCCCGTGGTCCCGGCTTCCGCCGCGCCCGTGGCCGCCCAGGCGCCCGAACCCGCACGCCGCCGAGCGAACCGGCGCTCGGAGACAGCTCCGGCCGGTGGTCGCGGCGCCGGTGCCGTGAAGCAGTCCCGATCGGGCTCGGTCTCGGGCCGTGGTGAATCGGTCACCGCGCCGGGACGCCGGCGCGGCCACGCGAAAGTCGCCGGGAAGCCCGCCGCGGGCAACACCGCCGGATACGGTGCGAGTTCGGGCGAGGGCGCGTCCACCCGCCGTTCCGGCGCGGCGGGCGGATTCTCCGGACGCGCCGCGGCTTCCGGCTCCGGCGACACGCCGGGCCGGCCACGGCGACGCGCCGTGCGAGCCCAGCAGTCGCCACAGCGGGGCAATCGCGGAGCAAACTAGAAGGTGTCGACCCACGCGGCAGCGGCCGTCCTCTGCGCATTGCTCGCGGCGCTGCTGTTCGCGGTCGCCGCGGTCGCACAACAGCACGCTGCTGCCGCGGTGCCGGAGGACGCGTCGCTGATCCGCTCGCTGCTGCGTACCCCGCGCTGGTGGGCTGGGGTCGTCGGCGACGCGGGCGGATACGGCATGCAGGTCCTCGCGCTCGCGTTGGGGGCGGTGCTGCTGGTGCAGCCGCTCCTGGTGAGCGCGCTGGTGTTCGCGCTGCCGCTGTCGGCCCGGCTCAACGACCGCCGCGTCGCGCCGCGCACCTGGGCGACCGCGCTCGTGCTGGCAGCCGCGCTGGCCTGCTTCCTGCTGGTCGGCAATCCGACCGAGGGCGATACCAACGCGCCCCTGCGCGAATGGCTCGTGCCGCTGGGCATCCTGCTCGGATTGATCGTCGCGGCAGCGGTCGGTGGGATCGCCGCGCGTGATCCGGCGTGGCGCGCTCTGCTGATCGGGGCCGCGAGCGGAGCGCTCTACGGACTGGCCGCCGCGCTCACCGACTACGTCACCGATCTGTTCGAGCACGGTCTCGGCGACGTGCTGAGTGGCTGGCAGACCTGGGCGCTGGTCGGAGCAGGCGTCACCGGCGTCTATCTCCAGCAGCGCGCCTATCAAGCGGGACCCCTGACCGCGTCGCTGCCCGCCGTCACGGTCGTCGAGCCACTGGCCGCGGCGTTCATCGGCATCGCCGTGCTGGACGAGCGGTTGCGGACGGACACCGCGGGACTGGTCGTCACCGCCGGTGCGGTGGTCGTGATGGCCGCCGCGACGATCATGCTCTCCCGCTCGCAAGCCGCCGCCTGAATCCACGGGTGCGGCGGCCCCGCGCGGTGCTCGCTCGGCCCGACCCCATCGAGCAGGCCCAGGGTGCGCTGATGCTGATTCCAGGAAGGCGTGACAGCGGGTCGAAACCGGACGAAATCGGACTTCGGATCCCTTGTCGAAAAGCCGTCGCCGGAGGCTTACTGAATATGTAGCGGTTGCCGCAGAAGATCGACATCCGTTGCACGATAATCTCTTTCACTACTCGGCTTGGAGTCGAACCATGGCAGCTGTACTCACCTCCCTCACCCCCGACACAGGCCCGGCGACGACTTTCAGCACTGTGGTGATCACCGGCTCCGGGTTCAGCAATGTCGGTCCTCTGACCGTGCGCTTCGGTACGAAGGCGACCACGTTCACCATCGACTCCGACACCCAGATCACGGCCATCTCCCCGACGGGAACAGGCACGGTGGACGTCACCGTCGAAGTGGAGCTGGACGGCATCAGCAACGCACTCCCCTTCACCTACGTCTGACCGCGCGTGCGCCCGGGCCGTCGGTGGGCAACTGCCTGCCGACGGCCCATCGCGTTGTGTCCCGCGCCTTTGCCCGCACCCGTTACGACGCGATCGCGTCCTCGGAGAACGGCGCGCACCGGTCGGCGCGCGGATATCATCGGTCGAGTGCGCTTTCTCCCCGGTCATCAGCCGCCGTACGACCTGACCTACGACGACATCTTCCTCGTCCCGAACCGGACGGACGTCGCGTCGCGCTTCGACGTCGATCTGTCGACGACCGACGGGTCCGGCACCACCATCCCCCTCGTCGTGGCGAACATGACCGCCGTGGCCGGGCGCAGGATGGCCGAGACCGTGGCCCGCCGCGGCGGCATCGTCGTCCTGCCCCAGGATCTGCCGATCACCGCGGCCGCCGACACCATCGCCTTCGTCAAGAGCCGCTCGCTCACCGCCGACACCCCGGTCACGCTCGCCCCCGACCGCTCGGTCTCCGAGGCGGTGGCTTTGATGCACAAGCGCGCGCACGGCGCGGTCGTGGTGGTCGACGGCGGACGTCCGGTCGGTGTGGTGACCGAGGCCGCCTGCGCCGACGTCGACCGCTTCGCCCGCCTGCGCGAGGTCGCGGTCACCGATTTCGTCCGGGCGCCCGCCACCACCACCCCGCGTGACCTGTTCGATCTGCTGCACGCCGAGCACGCCGACTTCGCGGTGCTCACCGCCGAGGACGGCGCCCTGGCGGGGATACTGACCCGCACCGGCGCGCTGCGCGCGGGCATCTACCAGCCCGCCGTCGACACCGCGGGCAAGCTGCGCGTCGCCGCCGCGGTCGGCATCAACGGCGACGTGGCCGCCAAGGCCAAGTCCCTCGTGGATTCGGGCGCCGACCTGCTGGTCATCGACACCGCGCACGGACACCAGACCAAGATGCTCGAAACGCTCACCGCCGTGCGCGATCTCGGGCTCGGCGTCCCGCTGGTCGCGGGCAACGTCGTCTCCGCCGACGGCACCAGGGAATTGGCCGCGGCGGGCGCGGACATCGTCAAGGTCGGTGTCGGGCCCGGCGCCATGTGCACCACCAGGATGATGACCGGCGTCGGCCGCCCGCAGTTCTCCGCGGTAGCCGAATGCGCCGCGGCGGCCGCGGAAATCGGCGTGCACGTCTGGGCAGACGGCGGCGTGCGTCATCCCCGCGACGTGGCGCTGGCGCTGGCCGCAGGCGCGTCCAACGTGATGATCGGCTCCTGGTTCGCCGGTACCTACGAGTCCCCGGGCGACCTGCGTGTCGATCGCGACGGCAACGCCTACAAGGAGAGCTTCGGCATGGCCTCCAAGCGCGCCGTCGCGGCCCGCACCGCCTCCGACAGCGAGTTCGACCGCGCCCGCAAGGGACTGTTCGAAGAGGGCATCTCCAGCTCCAGGATGCGGCTGGATCCCGAGCGTCCCGGCGTGGAGGATCTCATCGACCACATCTGCTCCGGCGTCCGCAGCGCGTGCACGTACGCGGGAGCGCGCACGCTCGCCGAATTCCACGACAAGGCCGTGCTCGGCGTGCAGTCCGCCGCGGGGTTCGCCGAAGGCCGCCCGCTGCCGAGCGGTTGGTGAGCGCCGACACGCGCATCGCACCGGCACCGGCCCACGCCGCGCGGCACGTGGGCCGGTAGCATGGTGGTTGCCGGACACCGGCACCACGACTCATTTGCGAAAGGATCCAGTTGTCACCCGCGTCCGAGGGCGCCGCACAGGAGGGCTCCTCTATCGAGCCGGGTGACCAACCCGGCGTCCTCCGCTCCGCAGTAGTCCCATTCCGCACAGGCCGTCACGCAGCACCGTCCGGGTGGTGCTGATCATGTCCGTCGCGCTCACCGCGCTCAGCCTGATCGGATTCATCGCTCTCACCGTCGGCACGGCCCTGTTCGTCGCCGCGGAATTCTCCCTCACCGCCCTCGAGCGCAGCACCGTCGAGGCGCACGCCCGCACCGGTGACGTCCGCGCCCGCATGGTCCGCAAGGCGCATCGCACGCTGTCGTTCCAGCTGTCGGGCGCCCAGCTCGGCATCACGATCACCACCCTGATCACCGGTTATATCGCCGAGCCCGTGCTGGCCAGGCTGCTGCATCCGGTGTTCGCGGGCCTCGGGCTGAGCGATGCCGCCGCGAGCGGCGTCGCGCTGACGCTGGCCCTGGTCCTGGCCACCTCGCTGTCGATGATCTACGGCGAGCTGGTGCCCAAGAACATCGCCATCGCCAAGCCGCTGGCCACCGCCCGCGTCACGGCCGGACCGATGATCGCGTTCTCGGTGGTGTTCAAGTGGATGATCCATTTCCTCAACGGCACCGCCAACTGGGTGGTGCGCAGGCTCGGCGTCGAGCCCGCGGAGGAATTGCGGTCGGCCCGCTCGCCGCAGGAACTCGGTTCCCTGGTCCGCACGTCCGCGCTGCGCGGCGCGCTCGACCAGCCCACCGCCCAGGTGATGGACCGCTCCCTGCAATTCGGCGAGCGCAGCGCCGAGGAGCTGATGACGCCGCGGGTGAAGATCGAATCGCTCGACAAGGACGACACCATCGCCGATCTGATCGACGCGGCGGGCCGCACCGGCTACTCCCGCTTCCCGGTGATCGACGGCGATCTCGACAACACCCTCGGCTTCGTGCACGTCAAGCAGGCGTTCACCCGCCCAGCGCACGCGCGCACCACCACCCCGCTGTACCGGCTCGCCCAGCCGGTCCCCATCGTGCCCGCCAGCTTGGACGGCGACGAGGTGCTCGAACGGGTCCGCGCCGACGGCATGCAGGTCGCCCTCGTCGTGGACGAATACGGCGGCACCGCGGGCCTGGTCACCATGGAGGACATCATCGAGGAGATCCTCGGCGACGTCCGCGACGAGCACGACGAGGAGGAGCGCGACGTCCGGCGCGTCATCGACGGCTGGGACTGCTCGGGCCTGCTGCGCATCGACGAGGTGTCCCGGGCGACCGGATACGACGCGCCGGAGGGCGAGTACGAGACGCTGGGCGGCCTGGTGCTGACCCGGCTCGGCCGCATCCCGGTGCCGGGCGACGAGGTCGTGCTGCCGAATCCCCGCTCGCAGCAGTGGACGGCGCCGGAAAGCCACGGTTCCGGCGGCTGGATCGCCCGGGTGGAGCGCATGGACGGGCGGCGCATCGACCGCGTCCGCCTGATCCCGGTCGACGCCGACATCATCGCGACCAAGGAGCACAGCCATGGGTGACCTGTTCGGCGTCCTGCTCACCGTCGTGCTGCTCGGCGGCAACGCCTTCTTCGTCGCCGCCGAGTTCGCGCTCATCTCCGCCCGCCGCGACCGGCTGGAAGCGCTGGCCGCACAGGGCAAGCGCAACGCGAACACCGTCATCCGGGCGGGTGAGAACCTCTCGATGATGCTCGCCGCCGCGCAGCTCGGCATCACCATCTGCTCGATCCTGCTCGGCCGCGTCGGCGAACCCGCCGTCGCGCACCTGCTGGAAGGTCCGTTCGAGCTGCTCGGCCTGCCGCAGCAACTGCTGCACCCGGTGGCCTTCGCCCTCGCGCTGACCATCGTGGTGATCCTGCACATCCTGTTCGGCGAGATGATCCCGAAGAACATCGCGCTGGCCGGGCCGGAACGCAGCGCGCTGCTGCTGGTGCCGGTGCACCTGATGTGGCTGCGGCTGGCCCGCCCGCTCATCGCGCTGTACAACCTGGCCGCCAACCTGTCGCTGCGCATGTTGCGGGTCGAGCCGAAGGACGAGCTCGAAGCCACCGTGTCGACGGTCGAACTGGCCGAGATGATCGGTGAGTCCCGGTCGGAGGGGTTGCTCGACGAGGAAGAGCACCGCCGCCTCACCCAGGCCCTCGGCACCAGCGACCGGGTGGTCGCCGACGTGATGGTGCCGCGGGACGCGACCAGATCGATCCCGCTGCGCGGCAACGGGACCACACTCGGCGACATCGAGTCCGCCGTCGCCGAGACCGGTTTCTCCCGCTTCCCGGTGCGGGCGAACGACGGCTCGCTGGTCGGCTACCTGCACGTCAAGGACGTGCTCGACAAGGTGGCCGACGAGAGCGCCGGCCCGGGGACGCCGATCCCGCGCACCGATATCCGCCCGCTGCCGACGGTGGGCATGGGCGCGACGCTCTACGAGGCGCTGGCCCGGCTGCGGCGCACCAACAGCCATCTCGGCCGGGTGGTCGACGACCGGGGCAACACCACCGGCATCGTCGCCCTGGAGGACTTGGTGGAGGAGTTCGTCGGCACCGTCCGAGACGGAACGCATCGAGTGGGCGAGTGACGATCCGGCCAGGCGGGGTGCGGTAGCAATGCGGGTGTTGTCCGGTGTGCGGTGGCGAACGTCCGCCGCCGCACATCGGGCCCGGCTGGACGATCTGGTCGGGCCCTATCTGGAGCGACGAGCACATGGTTCGTCGCACCCGGTGATCGATTTCTTGTTCACCTACTACGGGCACAAACCCGCGCAGTTGCGGCGTTGGCATCCGGGATACGGCATCGGGCTGGCCGACGCCGCGGAATACCGGGGGGCCCGCGGCTACCGCCACGTCGTCACCGATTCCGGTACGGACTGCTACTCCGCTGATCCCGCCTACCTCGGCAAACGCCGGGATACCGTCGCGTTCGTCGCGCAGTTGTTGCGCGCCACCGCGTCTCGGCCCGCCCACCTGTCCTGTTTCGGCCTGCACGAATGGGCGATGGTGTACCGCACCGACGACATCCGCCACCAGAAGGTTCCCCTGCGGCTGGGACACGCGGGCACCGACGCCGTGCTCGACTCGATGCAGTTGCGGTGCACGCATTTCGACGCCTATCGCTTCTTCACTCCGGACGCCGTGGGCCGCAACGCCGAGCCCCTCACCCGCGCCGACCAGCTGCGCCGCGAACAGCCGGGCTGTCTGCACGCGAACATGGATCTGTACAAATGGGGCTTCAAACTCGTCCCGCTGATCTCCTCGGACCTGCTGCTGGACTGCTTCGAGCTGGCTTGCGCCGCCCGGGAACTCGACATGCGCGCCAGCCCCTACGATCTGACGGAGTTCGGTTACGAGCCGGTTCGCATCGAGACGCCATCCGGGCGCGCGGAGTACGTTCGCGCGCAGTCCGAGTTGGCGCAGCGCGCGGCCGGATTGCGACGCACCTTCCTGGGTGTCTGCCAGCATCTCTTGTCGGCGCATCTCGATTCCGCCGCTCTCGGCACCGAACCGACTCAGCCGCGCTGACCACGCCGGACGGAAAACTTCGCGAATTCGGCCGCGATTCGGCGAAACTCACGCTCGCGCCGAGCGGAATCATTACCATTCAGTCAGTTCGGCGGTGACTGTCCCAGCCACCCTGGGCAGCCAATCTCGACGACGAAGTTGGGGGGTCGCGACGATGCGCCCATCGGCCACACTGCGCCGCGCCAAACCGCTGGCTCTGCTCACCATCGGCCTGATCACGGTCGCGCTGCTGCCCGTGAGCGCGTCGGCCGATCCGCGATCGGCCCCCCGTGACGCCGTCCAGGAATTCCTCGACGTCGGGCGCACCTCGGTCCCCCGCGCCGACTGCGGACCCGGCTCCGCCCCCGAGAACGGACTGCAAGGCGATGTCACCGCCGCCGATCGCGACAGTGGGCGCAGCACGCAGGGCTACCGGTGCAACATCTCCTTCGTCGGCGGCTACGCGGGCCGCGGCGCGGGTATCACCTCCACCAGCTTCGAGCACTGCGCCTATCTGGGTTCGTTCTTTCCCGGCGACCTGATCAGCGAGGGCCGCGGCGTCCAGGTACTCGACGTGTCCGATCCGGCGCGTCCGCGGCCGACGGTGACGCTGACCGAGCCCGCGATGCTGGCCGGAACCTGGGAGAGCCTCAAGGTCAACACCGAGCGCAAACTGCTGGTCGGCACCGGCGTGCCGGTCGGCGAGGGCGTCGGCTACCTGTCGGTCTACGACGTCTCCGATTGCGCGCATCCGCGGCTGCTCAATCCCGGCCCGGGGACGAATCTGGCGATGCCGCTGCCGATCACCACGCACGAGGGCGGCTTCTCCCCCGACGGCAACACCTATTGGGCCTCGGGGATCGCGCCCGGCTTCGTCAGCGCGGTCGATCTGACCGATCCGGCCAACCCGCACGTGGTCTGGCAGGGACTGACGGGCATCGAGGCGCACGGGTTCGGCATCAGTCCGGACGGCAACCGGATGTACATCTCCGCGCTCGGCGGGTTCACCGTCCTCGACATCAGCGCGGTGCAGCGCCGCGACCCCAACCCGCAGGTGCACCACCTGGGCCGGGTGTTCTGGACCGACGGCTGGGCGACCCAGCACAGCATCCCGGTCAGCTACGACGGCAAGCCCTACCTCTACACCGTCGACGAAGGCGGTTCCGGCGGAGTCAAACTCATCGACATCTCCGACGAGACCGCGCCGAGGGTGGCCGGCAAGATCAAGCTCGAGATCAACCTGCCCCAGCACATGGACAGCAATATCGGTTCGTCGATGGGCGGTTCCGCCTTCGCCTACGAATCGCACTACTGCGCCGCCGACCGGCAGGAGAACCCGACCGCGTTGGCCTGCGGATGGATCTCCTCCGGCATCCGGGTGTTCGACATCCGCGATCCCTACGCCATCCGCGAGATCGCCTACTACAACCCGCCTGCCCGCACCGGGCAGAACCTCGGCCTGTGGAACTCGCCGCACGCGCTCGCCTCGATCATCGGCGTTCCGCTCATGAGCACCCCTTCGGCGGTGCGCGCCGTGCTCGAGGGGCAGTTCAACCCGCTGGATGCCCTTACCCCGCGCACCGGCCGCCTCGCCTTCGGCGACGTGTCCACCGACTGGTGTCTGTCGCCGCCGGAATGGCGCGGCTCGCAGCTCTACGTCGCGTGCTCGGACAACGGCTTCATGGTGCTGCGACTGGACGACGACGTGTACTCGCCTCCGGCGGACCAGCGGTCGATCGTCGGGTCGTAGCGATGCCGCGCTGGATGCGGATCGCCGCCCTGGCTTCGACGGCCTTCGCCCTGCTCGTGCTCGGCGCCGCGCTGCGGCCGCTGGTGTTTTCGGAACACCGTTCGGCCGCACCGGTTCTCACCGAGGTCGAGATCGGCTTCGTCCAGGACATGACCACCCATCACCAGCAAGCCCTGCTCATGGTGCAGCGGCTGGACCGCGCGGTCGATCCGGCGGTCACCCGGCTGGCCGAACAACTCGACCGCGCACAGCGCATGGAGATCGGCACCATGCTCGGCTGGCTGCGCCTTGCCGACGCGCCGCCCACCTCCGCACAGCCGATGGCGTGGATGCACAGCGCGGACGCGTCGCCGCATCGGCACCACGCAGCGGCCGCGCAGACCGCCGGGGTGATGCCGGGGATGGCGAGCACGGCGGAACTGGACGAGTTGGCCGCGGCGCGCGGCCCGAACGCGGAGATCCTGTTCCTGCAATTGATGTTCCGCCACCACCAAGGCGGAATCGCGATGGCCGAGGCCGCCGACGGCCTGCTGCGCTCCGGGCCGGTCAAGGAGATCGCCCGGTCCATGATCCATGGGCAGGGGCAGGAGGCCGGGGTGATGGGCATGCTGCTCACACGGCGCGGGGCGGCCCCGCTGCCCTGACCACCGGGCCGCCACGGCACCGCATACGACCCGCAGCCGGAGGCTTCGCTGACCTCGCGGCCGGCTGCGAGGCGCATGCTCCGGTCGTAGTCGACGGCGGAAGGTCCGCGAACACGGCGGCCCGGCTGAGGACCGGCGCTCTCCCGGCGGTATCGTCGGCTGGGCCGGGTCATGATCGTCGGCCGGAAAGGTGGGGCAGCTGATGATTCGGACCGATGCGTTCACAGTGCCCCCGCACGTGCGTGGTTATCCGGGCGTGGCGTTCGGCGGATATGTGGCGGGAGTGCTCGCCGCCGCGAGCGGCGCCACGCAGGTGCGCGTCGACTTCCGCCGCGGAGTGCTCGTGGACACTCCGGTGGTGCTGGCCGCCGACGGCTCCGGCGGCGCATCACTCACCGACCTGGACGGCGCGATACTCGCCGAGGCTTCCCCGTCGGCGGTCACGGTCACGCCACGGCCCGCGCCCACGTGGGAACAGGCGCGGACAGCGAGCGCGACCGCGGGCGCACTGCGCAAAATGAGCCACTGCTACGGCTGCGGCGCGGCTTGTGCCCCCGGACGCGGATTGCGCCTGTCGCCCTGGGCCATGTCCGCGCACGACATGGTCATCGCCGCCTGGACACCGGATCCGCTGCTCGCCGGCCCGGACGGCTACCTGCCCACCGAAAACGTCTGGGCCGCTCTGGATTGCCCCGGTGGCTGGGCCGCGATGGCTTTGCGTGACCTGCGCCCCGGAGCGGTCACCGCCGCCCTCACCGCCACCCAGTTCCAACCGGTCCGCACCGGCGACCCCTACGTCTCATACGGCTGGCCGGTCTCCGCCGACGGCCGCAAACACACGGTCGGCGTGGCCTTGGCCCGCGCCGACGGAACGCTCTGCGCCCTCGCCGAGGCGCTGTGGATCGAGCCCCGCCAACCGCTGCCCTTCGAATGGTGACCCACCCCACCCGAACCTGTCGGTGGCTATCGGTAACCTCCGCGCCATGCCTTCGTCGGTACACGAAGTCCTCATCGAATTAGTCAGGCGCAGAGCGTGGTCAGGTAGACCGGCCAGCTCCACATCTTGTCGTCGTCGCGTTGCAGCTGGACTTCGACGACGATGCCGAGAACCGGGACGTCGGCCTCGGTGAGTGTGACGGACCAGGTCCGCACGGTACTCGGTGGGTTCGATATCAGGTAGGTCGCCCGAATCGACGCGGGCGTGATCGAATTCCGGGAGGGACAGTCCCAGTGTGGAAGTCAGCAAGATCAAAGCATGCCGCGACAACGCCCGCCTGACCATGTGGATAGCCCGCGCCGCCAACGCCGACACCCTCGAAGCGATCTTCGGCGACCGGGTTCAGTGAGTGTCGGCGAAGCGGTACCACTGGCCGTCGAAGGCGGAGTATTCGATGCCGTTGGTGGCGGGTGGACCGAGGTGGGGTGGGGTGGCCGGGTCACGGAAGAAGGCGAAGCCCTCCGAATTCGAGTCTCCCGACTGGGTATAGAACAGGCAGCCGCCGTCGCGGGGGGTGATGAAGGTGATCGTGTAGACGCCGAGGCGGGTGCGGTGGCCCGAATGCGCGCAGTCGACGGCTTGGTCTTCGAGAATCCCCCGGGAGAGGCGCCAGCCGGTGTCCTCCGGGACGTCGTAGAGCGTCAGCGCCAGGAGCACGACGATGAGCACGGGCGAGGCGAGGCTGTGGAAGACGGCACGGTAGCGCAGCAGCCCGAGCAGTCCGAACAGGACGGCGATCCCGCCGAGCACGCCGAGCACCGCCCAGAGCACGACGAGGGTCGGAAACGTGCCCTCCGCGGCGAGTTGCCAGAACAGCGCCGCGCAGCAGAGCGCGACCAGGGCGGTCACCAGCCCCATCCACAGCACGAACCAACGAGGAATACGCGACCGCGTGCGCACGGACCCTGCGGAGTTCACGTGTTCAAGATACGAGGGGCAGCGGCTTCGCGCGCGGGATCGGCGGCGAAATCCCCCGGGGCGTCAGGGATCACGACGACGCGGACGCCGCAGCGGGCGTGGCGCAAAAGGTACGCGGCCCATCCGAATCCGCGGGCCGCCCATGGTCCGATGCAGAGCTGCCCGGCGAATTCCGCGACCTGCTGATCCCGCGCTCACCGAGCAACGGTGCCCACAGTGTGAAAACGAACAATTCGGAACGTTTCACGATCGCGGCCCGAATCGGAAAATCCCCCGGCCAGTACACCTGACCAGGGGATTTCACTACTCGGAGCACATCGTGCACCGCATGCTCACAGCGGCGGGAAGCCCGCCGATCCGGTGGCCATCCAATTCCAGAACATCGCCGCGCGATTGGCGAGCAATGCCACGATGTCGAGCACAACGCTTCCCATGAATCTTCCTCACAAATCGAACGATCTCGTGCGGCACCCAGGGTAACGGACCGATAAACAAGAGTCGAAACTCCGATTGCCCGCAAAAGCACGAATCCCCCGGCCGAAAGACCGGGGGATTCGCGACACCCGGGGACTAGACGCAGGCCAGCGCCTTCGCCTCACGACGACGGCGGTGCAGGATCGGCTCGGTGTACCCGTTGGGCTGCTTGGTGCCCTCCAGGATGAGCTCCTTGGCCGCCTGGAACGCGATGCTGCCGGCGAAGTCCGGCGCCATCGCCCGGTAGTTCGGATCACCCGCGTTCTGCCGGTCGACGACGGGGGCCATCCGCTCCAGGCTCGCGACCACTTCCTCTGCGGTGACGATGCCGTGGCGCAGCCAGTTGGCCATCAGCTGGCTGGAGATGCGCAGGGTCGCACGGTCTTCCATGAGCGCGACGTCCTTGATGTCGGGCACCTTCGAGCAGCCGACGCCCTGGTCGATCCAGCGCACCACGTAGCCGAGGATGGACTGCGAGTTGTTGTCCAGCTCCTGGCGCTTCTCCTCGTCGGTCCAGTTCGGCGCGGCGGCCAGCGGGATCTCCAGGATCTCGTCGACGGTGGCGCGGCGACCGCCCTTGGCGATCTCCTGCTGCCGCTTGAACACATCGACCAGGTGGTAGTGCGTGGCGTGCAGGGTGGCGGCGGTGGGCGAGGGCACCCACGCGGTGTTGGCGCCCGCGCGCGGGTGACCGATCTTCTGGGTGAGCATGTCGGCCATCAGGTCCGGCATGGCCCACATGCCCTTGCCGATCTGCGCCTTGCCGGGCAGGCCTGCCGCGAGGCCGGTGTCGACGTTCCAGTCCTCGTAGGACAGGATCCACTGCTGGGACTTCATGTCCGCCTTGCGGACCATCGGCCCGGCCTCCATGGAGGTGTGGATCTCGTCGCCGGTGCGGTCGAGGAAGCCGGTGTTGATGAACACCACCCGCTCGGCGGCGGCCTGGATGCAGGCCTTGAGGTTCACCGTGGTGCGGCGCTCCTCGTCCATGATGCCGACCTTGAGGGTGTTGCGCTCCAGCCCGAGCACGTCCTCGATCCGGCCGAACAGCTCGTTGGTGAACGCGACCTCGTCGGGGCCGTGCATCTTCGGCTTCACGATGTAGACCGAGCCGGTGCGGCTGTTCTTCAGCTGCACGTCCTCGGCCAGGCTGTGCTTGGCGATCAGCGAGGTGATCAGGCCGTCCATGATGCCCTCCGGCACCTCGTTGCCCTCGGCGTCCAGGATGGCGTCGGAGGTCATCAGGTGACCGACGTTGCGCACGAACAGCAGCGAACGGCCGTGCAGCACCAGCTCGCCGCCGTCCAGCGCGGTGTAGACCCGGTCGGGGTTCATGGTGCGGGTGAAGGTCTTCTCGCCTTTGGTGACCTTCTCGGCGAGATCGCCCTTCATCAGGCCGAGCCAGTTGTGGTAGCACAGCACCTTGTCCTCGGCGTCCACCGCGGCGACCGAGTCCTCGAAGTCCATGATCGTGGTGACGGCGGACTCCAGCACGACGTCCTTCACACCCGCGGTGTCGGTGCTGCCGATCGGGGACTGCGGGTCGATCTGGATCTCGATGTGCAGACCGTTGTGCTTGAGCAGCACCGAGCTCGGCGCCTCCGGGTCACCGAGGTAGCCGACCAGCTGGGACGGGTCGGCCAGACCGATGCTGGTGCCGTCCTCCAGGCCGACCTCGAGCTCGCCGTCGACGATCTTGTAGGACGTCGAGCCGATGTGCGAACCGGTGATCAGGGTGACCGAGTCGTCGAGGAAGTTGCGCGCCCACTCGATGACCTTGTCGCCGCGCACCTTGTTGTAGCCGGCGCCCTTCTCCGCGCCGCCCGCCTCGGAGATGGCGTCGGTGCCGTAGAGCGCGTCGTAGAGCGAGCCCCAGCGCGCGTTGGCGGCGTTGATCGCGAAACGGGCGTTCATCACCGGCACCACCAGCTGCGGGCCCGCGGTGGCCGCGATCTCCTCGTCCACGTTCTGGGTGGTGATCTGGAAATCGGCGGGCTCGGGCCGCAGGTAGCCGATCTCGGTCAGGAAGTTCTTGTAGGCGGCTTTGTCGTAGTTCGCGCCGGGGTGCTCCGCGTGCCAGGCGTCGACCTTGCCCTGGATCTCGTCGCGTTCGGCCAGCAGAGCGCGGTTGCGCGGAGCGAGATCATTGATGACCTGCTCGGCGCCGGCCCAGAACGCGGCGGAATCCACGCCGGAACCGGGGAGCGCCTCGTTCTCGACGAACTCGTGGAGAACGCGTGCCACCTGGAGCCCGCCGACCTGAATCCGCTCTGTCATCTACTGCCTCACTTCCGGGAAAGCCGAGTGGGAAAACAGTGCCATGTTACCCGTGGGTAGCGGTGTGACCGCGCGCCGGGTCGCCCAGGCCCTGTGCCCGAATCCGTCCGCCACGCCGAGGCGAGCTGGTCGGGCACCCGGCGGGTCGTGAGCCGTCGGCGGTCGGCCGGACAGCCCCTTGATCCTAACGTGCGCCCGATTTAATGTACTGATCGGAACATTTCCGAGCGCAGGAGTCGAGTTGTCACTCACCGACAAGGTCGTCGTCGTCACCGGGGGAAGCCGGGGGCTGGGCAAGCAGATGGTGCTCGCGTTCGCCGAGGCGGGCGCGGACGTGGTGATCGCCAGCCGCAAGCTGGACGGGTGCGCCGCACTGGCCGATGAGGTGCAGGAACGGTTCGGCCGCCGCGCCCTGCCGGTGGCCTGCAACGTCAGCGACTGGGCCCAGTGCGACGCCTTGGTGCAGACCGTCTACGACGCGTTCGGCCGGGTGGACGTGCTGGTCAACAACGCGGGCCTGTCACCGCTGTATCCCAGTCTGGACCAGGTCACCGAGGCGTTGTTCGACAAGGTCATCGGCGTGAACCTCAAAGGACCGTTCCGGTTGTCGGCGCTGATCGGCAGCCGGATGGCGGCCGGCGGCGGCGGCTCGATCATCAACATCTCCTCGATCGAGGCGATCAGGCCGGAGCCCTTCGCGGTCCCCTATTCGGCGGCCAAGGCGGGTCTCAACGCCTTGACCGGCGGACTGGCCCAGACGTTCGCGCCGAACGTGCGGGTCAACACCATCCAGTGCGGGCCGTTCGAGACCGATATCGCCACGGCGTGGCCCGACGAGCTGCGCGCGGAGCTCACGAAGCACAACGCCCTGCGCCGGGTCGGCAAGCCGGAGGAGATCGTCGGGGCGGCGTTGTTCTTCGCCACCGAGGCCTCCGCGTTCTGCACCGGAGCCACCCTCGCGATCGATGGGGGATGGCGATGAAGGCGCTGACTTACGAAGGACCGCGGGAGATCTCCTACGGCGAACGGCCCGATCCCGTCCTGCCAGGATCCGACGGCGCGATCGTCCGGGTCACCGCGGCGGGCATCTGCGGCAGCGACTTGCACATCTACGCCGGCCACGGATTCGTCGCGGGCGCCGGTTACGGCGTCGGGCACGAAGCGGTCGGCGAGATCGTGGAACTGGGCCCGTACACCCGCGGCTTCGCCGTCGGCGACCGCGTGCTGGTCGCCGCGTCGGCCGGGTGCGACGGCTGCGCGCAGTGCCGCGCCGGAATCGTCACCGCGTGCGCTCGCCACCCGCTGCCGGTGGACGCCTGCTACGGGCTCGGCGGCGCGCTGGACGGGTGCCAAGCCCAGTTGCTGGCCGTCCCGCACGCCGCGGGCAACCTGGCGAAGCTGCCCGGCGAGGTGAGCGACACCGCCGCCGTCGTGCTCACCGACAACGCGCCCACCGCCTGGTACGGGGCCCGCCGCGCCCGCATCGCGCCGGGCGACACCGTGGTGGTGATCGGACTCGGTCCGGTCGGGCTCATGGCGGTCCAGTCCGCGTTCGCGATGGGCGCGGCCCGGGTGCTCGGCGTCGATCTGCTCGCCGAGCGCCGCGAGCGCGCCGCCGATCTCGGCGCCGAGCCGGTCGAGTCGGACGATCCGAAGCAGGCGATCCGCGAGATGTCGCGCGGTGGAGCGGATGTCGCGATCGAAGCGGTTGGAGCCGACGAAACGATCAAGCTGGCGATCAGCGCCGTCGGGCACGGTGGCCGGGTCAGTGTGATCGGTGTGAGCCACAACCGCGCCTATCCGTTCCACCTGATGGCGGCGCAGGTGAAGGACCTCGAATTCCACATCGGGCTGTGCTCGATCCAGTACGAGCTGCCCACGCTGCTGAAACTCACCGCGGGCGGCAGGCTGCGCCCCGAGGCGGTGGTCACCCACCACCTCCCGATGTCCGAAGGAGCCGCCGCCTACCGTCTGTTCGCCGAGCGGGCCGACGGGGTCGGCAAGATCGTGCTGGACCCGTCGGCATGACCGCCCCGTCGCGCAAGCGGGGCCGTCCGCCCGCGGCCGAATCGACGGCGAGCGACACCAGGGCGCGCATCGTGCGGGCCGCGATCGAGTTGTTCGCCGAGCAGGGCTTCCACGGCACCGGCGTGGCCGAGATAGGCGAGCGCGCCGACGTGCAGCGCGGCGCGCTGTACTACCACATCGGTTCCAAAGAAGAGCTGCTCTGGCAGATCCTGCGCGACTACACCCAGCTCATGCTGGCCGAGGCCGAACAGATCGCCGACGGCCCCGGCGATCCGATCACCAAACTGCGCGCGCTGATCCACAGTCATGTGCGGCTGATCATCCGTCATCAGCGCGAGGTGTCCATCCAACTGCGCGACGTCGGCGCGCTCACCGGCGAGCGCGCCGCGCAACTGCAGGACCTGCGCGACCGGGTGCAGCACTGCTGGCAGCGCGTGGTCGACGCAGGTCATGCCGAAGGGCTGCTGCGCACCGACGACCACGTGGTCACCAACAGCGTGCTCGGCATGCTCAACACGGTGTCGTTCTGGTACCGCCCGCGCGGCGGACGCTCCCCCGGCGAGATCGCCGACATCCTCGCGACCACTTTGCTCGACGGCGTGGTGACCGGCACCGCGCGGGACACGAAAGGCTGACCATGGCTTGGGATTTCGAGACCGACCCGGAATACCAGCGCAAGCTGGACTGGGCCGCGGAGTTCGTTCGCACCGAAGTGGAGCCGCTGGACCTGCTCTACCCCAATCCGTACGACCGCACCGACCGCGAGGCGATGGCGCTGATGCGGCCGTTGCAGGAGCGAGTCAAGGAGCAGGGCCTGTGGGCCTGCCACCTCGGGCCGGAGCTGGGCGGCCCCGGCTACGGGCAGATGAAGCTCGCTCTGCTCAACGAGGTGCTCGGCACCTCGGTGTGGGCGCCGTCGGTATTCGGCTGCCAGGCGCCGGATTCCGGCAACGCGGAGATCCTCGCCCACTACGGCACGCCCGAGCAGAAGAAGACCTATCTCGAGCCGCTGCTGGCCGGGGAGATCGGCTCGTGCTACGTGATGACCGAGCCGACCGGCGGCTCGGACCCGACGCTGTTCCGGACCCGCGCGGTGCGCGACGGCGACGAGTGGGTGATCAACGGTGAGAAGTGGTTCAACTCCAACGCGGAGTTCGCCGCCTTCCACATCGTGATGGTGGTGACCGATCCCGAGGTCAGCCCGTACCAGGGCATGTCGATGTTCATCGTGCCCGCGGGCGCGCCCGGGCTGGAGATCGTGAAGAACTACCACGTGGCCGGGTTCAGCGAGCACGAAGGCCACTTGCGGTTCACCGACGTCCGCGTCCCGGCCGACCATCTGCTCGGCGCGGAGGGCGAGGGTTTCGTCGTCGCGCAGACCCGCCTGGGCGGCGGGCGGGTGCACCACGCGATGCGCACGGTCGCCATGGTGCGCAAAGCGTTCGACATGATGGCCGAGCGGGCGGTCTCGCGCCCGATGCGCGGCGGTCCGCTGGCCGGGTTGCAGATGACCCAGGAACGCATCGCCGACAGCTGGATCGAGATGGAGCAGTTCCGGTTGCTGGTGCTGCGCACGGCCTGGCGCATCGACAAGGAGCAGGACTACAAGAAGGTGCGCAAGGACATCGCCGCCATCAAGGTCGCCATGCCGAAGGTGATGCACGACATCGCCCAGCGCGCGCTGCACCTGCACGGCGCGCTCGGCGTCAGCCAGGACCTGCCGTTCGTCGACATGCTCAGCTACGCGGAGGTGATGGCCATCGCCGACGGACCGACCGAGGTGCACAAGATCACCCTCGCGAAGGAGGTCCTGAAGGACTACGCCCCGGGCGACCCGGTGTACCCGAGCGGATACCGGCCCGCGCTGCGCGAGAAGGCCCGCGAACTGGTCGCCCGGCGTCTCGAGCACGTCGTGGGGAATCTCTGACGGAGTTCACGACGCGCGCCGGGCGGCCGCCCCCATGGGCGCGGGGTCCGCGTACCCCGCGACGGGGCTGAGCCGCAGCACCGACGGCATCCGGCGGGTGAGCGCGGGCGGACCGGTGAAGGCCACCCGGCCCGCCCGCAGCGCGTGCGCCAGCGGCAGCCGCCCCAGCCACACCTGGTACAGCGAGGCGACGTCGGAGCTGATCGCGACGTCCACCGGATAGCCGGGATCGGATTCGCAGACCGAGGGCACGCCGGCCTCGATCACGATCCAGAAGCGGCGCAGGTCGTCGGTGAAGCGCACGTGCAGCACGTGGCGACGGCCAGGGAACGACGAGGTGTCGACCCCGGTGTGCATCCACCACACCAGCAGGGCCGGGTCGCGCTCGTCGTCGCGCGGCGCGCCGAAGGTCCAGCGCGCGCCCCATTCGCCGAGGCCGAACAGGATCGGTTCCAGGTCCCGTCCGGCGTCGGTGAGCAGGTACTCCCCGCCCGGTTTCGCCACCAGCCCGGCTCGCTCGAACTGCCGCAGGCGTTTGGCGAGCAGGCTGCGCGACAAGCCGGGCAGGCCGCGCGCGAGGTCGTTGAACCGGGTGGTGCCCAGCAGCAGGTCGCGCAGGATGAGCAGCGACCAGCGCTCGCCCACCACCTCGAGCGCCCGGGAGATCGGGCAGTACTGGCCGTAACTCGGCGTCGAAGTCGTCATGGCACCTCGCGAACGGGTCTCGTCGGCGGACCGGGGCGGTCCACTTTCTGCACTATCCGGTTATCGCGGCCGTTCCTAACTTCGAAACATGACCACTACAGCTCCTGCCCCCACCGACGTCACCACCGACTGGATCGCCCGCGCACGCCGCGTCGGCGAAGCCCTCCGTCCCGAGGTCGCCGCCCGCGACCGCTCCGGCGAGCTCTCCCTCGCCGCCTTCGGCTCGCTGCGCGAGAGCGGGCTGTCGGCGGCTCTCGTTCCCGCCGAGTTCGGCGGCGGCGGGGTCACGCACCGCGAGATGGGCGCGATCCTGCGTGAACTCGGCCGCCACGATCCCTCCACCGCCGTCGCGTTCGCGATGCACACCCACCTGGTCGCCGCCCAGGTGTGGCGGCACAACCACGGCATCGATGCCGCGCCGCTGTTCGCCAAGGTGGTCGCGGGCGCGATCCTGGTCAGCACCGGCGCCTCCGACTGGGTCGGCTCGGGCGGACGCGCCGAGCGGGTCGAGGGCGGCTACCGGGTGCACGCGCGCAAAGCGCCGGCCAGCGGATGTGAGGCGGGCACCGTCCTGGTGACCAGCGTGCGCTGGGACGACGCACCCGGCGGGCCGCAGGTGCTGCACTGCGCGATCCCGTTCGCCGCCGAAGGCGTGCGAATCGAGAAGACCTGGGACACTCTGGGTTTGCGGGCCAGCGGTTCGCACACCGTGGTGCTCGACGATGTGTTCGTGCCCGACGCGGCGGTCTCGCTCATCCGCCCGGCGACCGTGTGGCCGCCGCTGTTGAACGTCGTCATCGGCGCGGCGATGCCGCTGGTGATGGCGGCCTACCTCGGCATCGCCGACGGCGCGGTCGACCTGGCCACCGCGCTGGCGGCGGGCCGGGCCGACGCGCCGACCGTCCAACTGGCCGGTGAGATGGCCACCGCGCACACCACCGCCGGCGATCTCGTGGACGCCATGTTCACCGGGTCGGAGAATCTGCGTTTCGCCAACACCGATCAGTACGCGAGCCGGACGCTCAGCCGTAAGACCGCCGCCGCGGACGCGCTCGTGCGGACCGTCCGCCTCGCCATCGAAACCGTCGGCGGACTCGGCTTTTCGCGCGACTGCGAACTGGAAATGCGCTACCGCGACGTGCACGGCTGCCTGTTCCACCCGCTGCCACGGGCCAAGCAGACCCACTTCACCGGTCACGTCCTGCTCGGGCACTCCCCGATCGGATGACGTCCTTTCCGCCAACGCCACCCCCGCTCGCCCCCATACTCGGATGGGGGCGAGTTTCCCCACGTAGTGCACCAGCCCTTCCGGTCCCGCGACGACACTTCGAGGAGCAGCCATGGCGTCCGCACGGAGCATCGCTCGATCGCCGATCACCTGGGTGACGGTGACACTGCTGATCGCCGGCCTGGGCGCGGGACTGGCCGCATTCCAGCCGTGGCGGCTGTTCACCGACACCACCGTGCAGGAGGCCGCGCCGTCGGCTTCCCCAGCGCCGGGCTCCGGCGGGCCGTCGCAGCCGCGCACCATCGCCGAGGGCGCCTTCATCTCACACGAGCACGCCACCACCGGCGCCGTCACCGTCTTGCTGCTGCCCGACGGCAGCAGAGTGCTGCGATTGACGGACCTCGACACCTCCGACGGCCCCGACCTGCACGTCTGGCTCACCGACGCGCCGGTGCGCGCGGGCCGCGACGGGTGGTTCGTCTTCGACGACGGCGACCACACCGATCTGGGCAAGCTCAAAGGCAACCACGGCTCGCAGAACTACCCCATTCCCGCCGATGCCGACCTGGCCCGGCTGACCAGCGTCGCGATCTGGTGCGACCGGTTCGACGTGTCCTTCGGCGCGGCCGAACTGCGACCGGCCTGACCCACCGCGCCGCCGCCGGAAAATGACCCGACAACGGCGGGTGCGCTGTGCCACCATGTGTTTCGACACCGGTCACCGCCTCGAGGTGGCCGCAGAGCAGTGGAGAGGAGGGGCGGCAGTGATCCCGGAGACGACGAAGCGAATGAATGCCATCGCGGCGTGCTCGTCGGCCGCGGGCGACGCGCTCGGCAGGCCGTTGCGCGCGCGGCACGACGAACCGGTCGGCAGCCGCCTCCAGATCCTCGGCTGATCGCCGCGACTCTGCTCATTCGCTCCCGCTCGCACGAAACATGGTGATTCCCATGACCTTTTGCCGTGCCGCCGATCAGGCGGCGATAACCGCCGACAATTGGATACACACCGGGGTACTCGTGCTGAACGCCTCCTACGAGGCGCTCGACGAGATCAAGGCCGACCGGGCCGTCGTGCTGCTGGTCGCCGGAGCGGCGGAGTCCGTCGCCGACCGCGAGCCGCGTTTCCCGATCCGGTCCCGGCACGTGGAAATCGCTCTGCCGCAGTCTATTCGGTTGCTGCGCTACGTCTACCTCGAGCACACCGTACTGGTGCACGACGAGAGCAGGGCCACCTTGGCGGGCGTGCTGCGCCGCGACCGGAACCGGTGCGGTTACTGCGCCGGGTGGGCGCGCACCGTCGACCACATCCGCCCACGGTCGCGGGGCGGTCCGAACACCTGGAGCAACCTCGTGGCCTGCTGCGCGCCGTGCAACACGGCCAAGGCGGACCGCACCCCGGAGGAGGCGGGCATGCGCCTGCTCTGGGAGCCGAAGGCCCCCACCCACCGGATCCGGCAGCAGCGCCGGATCTGGAAGCAACTCGCCGCGACCTGACCACGACCCGAGAAAGGAGAAGATCGCGATGACGCGCACCGAGACCACCGCCGTCGCGGAGCTGACCCTGGCCGACCTGCTCCCGCTCTCGGATTCCCGAGGGTGGCACCGGGCGGCCTGCCGCGGCGACCCGAACCACGAAGCCTGGTTCCCGTACCCATCTCAGGACTTCGACTACGCCCGGGAAGTCTGCGCCCGCTGCCCGATCCGGGATGCCTGTGGCGAATTCGCCGCCCGTACCGGGCAATCCGGCGTGTGGGGCGGACACGAGTTCGACCGCGGACGAGTCATCCGCGACTGAGGGGTCCCGCCGTCGTGCCGTCCGGCGCGGCGGGGGGACAGCGCGACCGCGCCGCACCCGTGCCGGTGCGGGGGAGCCTCGACGACTTCGCCCGGCGCCGGTGACCATACACTGAGCGCGTGGGCACTCATCGCAGCGCAACCAGATCCCGGGGCGTCAGCAAAGGTCCGGTTATCGCAGTGGTCGCCGTTGCGTTACTGGCCGCGATCGTCGTCGGCTGGTTCCAGTTGCGCGATCGCGCGGCGAATCAGGACAGCGCGGCGGCGGCCGAATGCGTGGAGGGGCCCGCGACGCTCTACGTCACCGCCGATCCCGGCATCGCCGCGCAGGTGCGCGCCGCCGCCGACGGCTACAACGCCACCCAGCCGAAGGTGCGCGACCACTGTGCGCGGGTCGAGGTGACCGCGCAGCCGTCCGCCGCGGTCGTTTCCGCGTTCACCAGCGGCAAGCCGTGGGATCAGGCGCTCGGCCCGCAGCCTGCGCTGTGGATCGCCGATTCCACCCGCTCCATCGAGTCCATGCGGGTTCCCGGCCTGATCGAGGGCACGCCGGTGTCCGTCGCCGCCAGCCCGATCGTGCTCGCCGTGCCGGAGGACCTGCGTCGCGCCCTGGAGCAGGCCGACGCGTCCTGGGCGGATCTGCCGCGATTGCAGCAGGGCTCGCTCGGCGAGATCGGCCTGAACGGCTGGGGCGGGCTGCGGATGGCCCTGCCCGCGGGTGACGCCACGCTCGCCGCGGCCACGGCGGTCGGCTCCGCGGTCTCGGGCGCGGAACCGCTCAGCGAGCAGGCCGCGCGGTCCGGCCAGGTGGTCGCCGCGATCTCCGGGCTCGCCGCCGACGCCCCCGAAGCGTCCGACGCCGCGGCCGCGCTGACGCGGCTCACGGCACAGGACGGACCCGTGCACGCGATTGCCGCTACCGAACAGCAACTGAAGGGGTTTCCTGGCGTCGCGGCGTTCCGGCCCGCCGGGTCCGCGCTCGTGGCCGACTACCCGGCCGCCTTGATGTCCGGCGCGTGGGTGGACAAGACGCAGAACCTCATCGCCGGACGGTTCACCGACTACCTGCGCAAGCCCGAGCAGGCGCAAGCCTTCGTCGCGGCGGGATTCGCCTCGCCGCAGACCGCGGCCGCCGTCCCGCCCCGTGGCGCGCTCGACAAGGTGCGCGCCACCCTGGCCGACCCCGTCCTCGGCGTGCGGTCCACCGCCCTGGTCGACGTGTCGGCGTCGATGGGGACCGCGGAGGGCGCCACGACCCGTCTGGCGAACGTCCTGGCCGCGCTGAATTCCACGATGACGGTCATGCCACCCGAGTTCGGGCTCGGTGTGTGGACCTTCGGCAAGAACCTCGACGGCAGCACGCCGTACCAGGTGGCCGCCGCCACCGCCCCGCTGACCACCGACCAGCGCACGAAGATCGGCACCGCGCTGAGTTCGGTTCGCCCGAGCGAGAACCGATCGGACCAGGCCTACCCGTCGCTGATCGCGGCGTACAAGAGCGCCGTCGCCGGGTACACGCCGGGCCACACCAATTCGGTCCTGCTGATCACCGACGGACCCGACGACGATTCGTCGGTCACCGGCACCCAACTGGCGGCGGACATCACCGCGGCGACCGACCCCGCCCGGCCGGTGCGGGTGGATGTCGTCGTGATCGGCGGCAACGGCACCCAGACACTCCAGGACCTGGCGAAACAGACCGGCGGAAGCTACACCCGGCTGACCACCTCCGACGACATCGGCTTCGGCTCCGCCGTCGTCAAGGCTCTCACCACGCCGTAGCGCCCTGCTCTGCGGAAGACCGAACTCTCACCAGTCCATGCACGACGCCGTCGGCAGCGCGGGCGGCTGACCCGATCTGGCGAACACCTACGCGAAGGCGGCCGCCGCGCGGTGAGGCAGATACGCGACCGGACCGGTGGTCAGTCCGCGTACGCCTCCAGCGGCGGACAGGCGCACATCAGGTTCCGGTCGCCGTAGGCGCCGTCGATCCGGCGCACCGGCGGCCACACCTTCGCCCTGGCATGCCCGAGGCCACGGGGATACACGGCGACTTCCCGGCTGTAGGGGTGATCCCACTCGCCCACCAGCGACGCCGCGGTGTGTGGCGCGCCGCGCAGCGGGTTGTCGGTCACCGGCCACACCCCTGCGGCGACCTGGTCGATCTCCGCCCGGATCGCGATCATCGCCTCGATGAAATCGTCCAGTTCGGCGAGGTTCTCGCTCTCGGTGGGCTCGACCATCAACGTGCCGGCCACCGGGAAACTCATCGTCGGCGCGTGGAACCCGTAGTCGGCCAATCGTTTCGCCACATCGTCGACGGTGACGCCGGTGCGTTTGGTGATCTCGCGCAGGTCCAGGATGCACTCGTGCGCCACCATGCCGCGCTCGCCGGTGTAGAGCACCGGGAAGTACTCGTCGAGCCGCCGCGCGATGTAGTTCGCCGAAGCGATCGCCGACAGCGTGGCGCGACGCAGCCCGTCGGCGCCCATCATGCGGATATAGGCCCAGGTGATCGGCAGAATCGAAGCCGAACCGTACTTCGCCGCCGACACCGCGTGCGACCCCGTTTCCAGCGGATCGCCGGGCAGGTACCGCGCCAGGTGCGCGCGCACCGCCACCGGACCGACCCCGGGGCCGCCGCCACCGTGCGGGATGCAAAAGGTCTTGTGCAGGTTCAAATGGCTCACGTCGCCGCCGAAGCGGCCCGGCCGCGCGAGTCCGACCAGCGCGTTCAGGTTCGCGCCGTCCACGTAGACCTGTCCGCCCGCGTCGTGCACCAGCGCGCACAGCTCGGCGACCTCGTGCTCGTACACGCCGTGCGTGGACGGATAGGTGATCATGATGCAGGCCAGGCGATCGGCGTGATCGGCGATCTTGGCGCGCAGGTCGTCGAGGTCGACGTCGCCGTTGGCGCGGCACTTCACCACCTCCACCCGCAGCCCGGCCATGGCCGCCGACGCCGCGTTGGTGCCGTGCGCGCTCGACGGGATGAGGCAGGTGTCGCGATGGGTGTCGCCGCGATCGAGGTGGTAGCGGCGGATCGCCAGCAGTCCCGCGTACTCGCCCTGGCTGCCCGCGTTGGGCTGCAGGCTCACCGAGTCGTAGCCGGTGATGTCCGACAGCCAGCGTTCCAGGTCAGCGATCACCCGCAGCAGACCGGGCGCGTCCTCGACCGGCGCGTAGGGATGCACCCGCGCGAATCCGGGCCAGGTGATGGCCTCCATCTCGGCGGTGGCGTTGAGCTTCATGGTGCAGGAGCCCAGCGGAATCATGCTGCGGTCCAACGCGATGTCCTTGTCGGACAGTGCGCGCAGATACCGCAGCATCGCCGTCTCGGTCCGGTACTTCGTGAACGCCGGGTGGGTCAGGAACTGCGAGGTCCGGTTCTCGATCGCCGCGACCGGCGCGGGCGCACCGGATTCGGCGGACACCGCGGTACCGAAGGATTCGAGCACGGCCGCGACGTGCGCGTCGGTGGTGGCCTCGTCACACGCGATGCCGACGTGGTCGGCGTCGACCAGGCGCAGATTGATCCCCCGCGACTTCGCTTTCGCCACAACGGCTTCCGCGCCGCCTGGCACGTGCGCCAGCACGGTGTCGAAGAAGCTGTCGTGCACCACGGCGCCGTCCAGCCCGGCCGCGATCGCCGCGGCGTGCCCGTGCACCCGGCGAGCGATCGCCCGCAGCCCGTCGGCGCCGTGGTAGGAGGCGTACATGGCGGCCACGACGGCCAGCAGCACCTGCGCGGTGCAGATGTTCGAGGTCGCCTTCTCCCGGCGGATGTGCTGCTCGCGGGTCTGCAAGGCGAGCCGGTAGGCCACGGCGCCGTCCGCGTCCACCGAGACGCCGACCAGGCGGCCGGGCAGCTGGCGGGCGTGCGCCTGCCGCACCGCGAGGTATCCGGCGTGCGGGCCGCCGAAACCGAGCGGGACGCCGAAACGCTGGGTGGTGCCGAAGCACACGTCGGCGCCCTGCTCACCGGGCGGCGTGATCAGCGTCATCGCCAGCAGGTCGGCCCCGACCGCCACCAAGGCGCCGCGCTCGTGTGCCGCGGCGATCACCTCGGTCAGGTCGACGATGCGGCCGGACGCGCCAGGCGTCTGCGCGAGCACACCGAAGAACTCCCCCTCCGGCAGCTCACCGGCCGACAGGTCCGCCTCCACGATCTGCAGGCCGAGCGGTTCGGCTCGGGTGTAAAGCACGGTCCTGGTCTGCGGGAACAGGTCGCGGTCGACGACCAGCCGGGCGGACTTCGATTTGCCCGCGCGTCGCAGCAGCGTCATCGCCTCGGCGGCGGCGGTGGCCTCGTCCAGCATGGACGCGTTGGCGACATCCATGCCGGTCAACTCCGACACCATGGTCTGGAAGTTGAGCAGCGCCTCCAGCCTGCCCTGGCTGATCTCGGGTTGATAGGGCGTGTAGGCGGTGTACCAGGCGGGATTCTCCAGCAGATTGCGCACCAGCACCGGCGGGGTCAGCGTGTCGTAGTAGCCGAGCCCGATCATCGAGGTGGCCACGGTGTTGGACGCGGCCAGTTCGGCGAGTTCGGCGAGCACCTCGTGCTCGGAGCCCGCGGTGGGCAGCCCGGCCAGGCCGTCGCCGTCCAGGATGCTCGCCGGCAGCGCGGCGGCGGCCAGCTCGTCCAGCGACGACACGCCGACGACGTCCAGGATCCGGGCCAGTTCCTCCCGGTCGGGTCCGATATGGCGGTCGGCGAATGAGCGAGTCACAACAGCTCCCAAGGTCGGGCGGGGTCGACCGGGCGGTCGACGGGTACCGGCCCTCCCCCTCTGTCGTGGCGCCTGAGAGATTCGGGTACCCCGACCGGTGGCCGAGCCCCTTTCCCCATGGGCGGGCGGCTCGAAGCCGCCGCTTTCCAGAGGCGCCGAAGCCCGCACGGTCCTTTTTGCCTGAGAGATTGACGGGGAGGTGCTGCTCCTTCGGCGCTCGGACTCGTTTCCGGACCGAGGCTCTCCCGCACGGCGGCGACGCACCGCCAGTCTAAGCCGACGACACGCCGGAGCGCGCCACGGGACCCCGCCCGCCCCGTGTCGTTCTGGTCACTCGTGGACCGAGCCGGCGTCACCCGTCAGATGGCCAGTCCCGCGCGCAGCCTCGTCGCGGCGAGCACGATGGACTCCGCTTGCACGCCGACCAGACGAGCCAGCGGCACCGCGACGCCGGGCGCGTTGTGCTCCACGTCGGCGCACCATCGGTCGAACACCGCGGCGAACCGGTCGCGCTCGACGGCCAGCGCCGGCGCGCCGCCGCGCGCGTACTCGTCCTCCAGCAGGCGCAGCAACATGCCGCCCAGCCGCAGGCGCAGCATCGCGGTCCAGTCGTACTGCTCGACGAAAATCTCGCCCCTGGTCGCGATCCGATCCCGCTGCGGCACGGACTGCCTGCTCACGGCGAGACCGGGCAGCCCGGCGACCAGTGCGCGCACCGATCGTTCGAACGGGCTGCGACCGCTCAATTCACCGTCCACGCGGGCCAGCACCGCGGCGGCGACCTCGGCCATGGCCCGATAGTCGGCGGCCGTGGCGTCGAGCAGGTCGCCGAGCACCCGGTCGCCCGCCGAGCCGTCGCCGATGCGGGAATCCACCCAGAGCGGCAATTCGCAGACCAGGATGGCCGTGCCGTAGCGCGCCGCGTAGTCCCGGCAGCCGCCCCCGCCCAGCGCGGCGACCGCGTCGAGCCCTTGGGCCGCGAGCAGATCGGCCATCGCACCGAACAGCGGCAGCTCGAAGACGCCCGGCGCCAGCGCGCGAGCGCCCGGCGCGTCGGGTTCGCCCCGGTAGATCGGCACGCCCGCGGCGGAAAGCCCGGCGGTCAACGCCGCCCAGTACTCGGGATCGCCGCCGGCGGTGTAGAAGAACCCGCCGCCGAATTCCGCGTTGTGCAGCGAGGCGATCAGCGCGGGCCGGGTGCGGTCGATCAGCGCCATCATCGCCTCCGTCTCCGGCAACGGCACCCCCACCCGCTTGCCGCGCCACTCGGTCGGGAAGCACCATTCCGGCTGCTCGGTCGCCGGTGGGCGGTAGAAGCCGCGTGCCACGCCGGTTCTGGTGTGCGGACCGGCGAACCAGCCCTCGTTCAACCGGGTGCCGTCCGGGTCGACGCACAGCAGGAAATGCCAGGTGGCGCCCACTGTCACCGTCTCGTCCGCCGCCATCCGGCCGAGCAGGTGACGGATCGTGGCCATGCCGATGGGCTCGTTCGGGTGCGGATTGCCGAACACCAGAATGTGCCGGTCGCCGGACCCGATCGTCACCTCCCGGATCGGGTCGCCGCCGCGGGAACGTCCGAGTTCGGTGATCGAGATCCGGTCCGGATGACCGGCCGCCAGCGCGTCGGCGTATCGGTTCAGTTCGTCGACGGTCGGAAACGCGTCGATGCGGCCGATCGGGCCGACGAGCCCGGTGATGTCGCCTGTCTGCACAGCGCCCCCCTCTCGCTGCCACCGTGGCCCTGCTACCCACCGCCGACGGCATGTCCACAACGCACGGCCGGGAGGCTCGACGCCTTGCCCGGCCGTGCGTGCGTTTTGTTCATTTCGTTCCGCGCCGAACCCGCGAATCCTAGCCCGTCTTGCGGTTCATCCGCGCCTTGCGACGGAACGACAGCTCGTCCTCCGGACGTTCGGTGATCGCCGACGCGCGCTCGGCGGGGAAGTTCGCGATGGCGCCGGTCAGCTCCCGCATGGCGCCGCTCACCGCGATCCCGAAGACGCCCTGCCCGCCCTGCAGTAAATCGACGACCTCCTCGGCCGAGGTGCACTCGTACACCGAGGTGCCATCGGAGAACAGCGTGATCCCCGCCAAGTCCTGCACCCCTCGACTGCGCAGATGATCGACGGCGATCCGGATGTTCTGCAGCGAGATGCCCGCGTCGAGCAGCCGCTTGACGATCTTCAGGACCAGGATGTCCTTGAACGAGTACAGCCGCTGACTACCCGAGCCCGCCGCGCTGCGGATGGAGGGCACCACCAGACCGGTGCGCGCCCAGTAGTCGAGCTGCCGGTAGGTGATTCCGGCCACCTGACACGCACTGGGAACGCGATAGCCCACCAGATCGTCGGGTACCGAGTCGTCGGGGAACAGTCCTGGCTGTACCACATCCTGCGATTGCTCTGCCACTGACCACTCCCTTGCTTCGCCGACGCATTCCCAGCCTCATCGATGACCCGGCGCCGTCACCGACCGAATCGGTGCGGATTCGGCCGAAACGGTCGTGGCCCAACTGTCGAGATTACTCCCCACGATTGTCCAGCCAGCGACGTCATCGAGCCAAACGCGACGCGCGGGAAAAGTCTCGACCTCTACTTCAGCTATCGGTCGCCTTGAAGTCGTCGGGAGACACCGACTCCAGGAATTCTTTGAACTTCTCCACCTCGTCCTCGCGCTCGTCCGGCATGACGAGGCCGGCCTCCTCCAGAACCGACTCCTCGGCATGGATCGGGCAACCCACCCGCAAGGCGATCGCAACCGAATCCGACGGCCGCGCCGAGATCCGCAGATCGTTCTCGAAGACCAGATCCGCGTAGAAGGTGCCCTCCTGCAGATCGACGATCCGCACTTCCTTCAGGGTGTGCCCCAACTCGGTGATCAGGACCTTGATCAGGTCGTGCGTCAGCGGGCGGATCGGGGTCACCCCCTCCTGCTCGAGCACGATCGCCGTCGCCTCGGCTTGCCCGATCCAGATCGGCAGATACCGGTCGCCCGCCACTTCGCGGAGCAACAGCACGGGCTGGTTCTGTGGCTGCTCGACACGGATGCCGATCACGCGCATTTCGCTCATCGCACTGCCTCCCATACTCGCCGCCGGCCCGGCATGACCGCTGCAGAGCTCGCCGTACCACGAGTCTAGGCGAACCGGCACCGGTCCAGCGATCCGTCTGCACAGCAGAAATCAGGGTGTTGGATCGCCGCGACCTCCGGGCCGAGGGGCCCGACGGGGGTCAGCCCCCGAGCGAGCCCCGGACCGAGGACTTGACCAGACAGGTGTGCAAGGTCAGCGACAGCGCGGCCAGTTCGCGCACCGTCTCCTCCGCACGGGCGCGCGCACCAGCGTCCCGGCTCTTCGCGATCGGGGCGACGATCTGCGCCACGAGCGCGGCCTCCCGGTCGGCGGCGAGCTTGAACGCACGCAGATGCCGTGCCTCCAAACCGAATTCGGCCATCGCCCGTGCGGTTTTGGCCAGCGTGACGGCGTCGGCGTCGAAATATCCCGCCGGGCCCGGCGTGATCAAGTTGGCCCGGATGAGGTCGTTGAGGAACTTCTCCTCGATCCCGGCCTGGTCCAGGAGATCGGCGCGGGTGACCCGGATTTCGTGATCGAACCGCAGATCTTCCGGGGAGATCTCGCTCGGCACGACGCCGAGCCTGCGCGGGGCGGCCACCGGGCGCGCACCCCGCTCGGAACCCGGCACGGCCGGTTCGGTGTCGGGCGTGCCCCGCCCGGACTCCGGCGCCCCGGGCCGGACGGAGTGCGCTCGGGCGCGGGCTTCCCGCACGCCGAGCGTCGCCGCACCGCTATCGATCGCCTCGAGCTGTTCCTTGATCACCTTCAGCGGCAGGTACTGGTCACGCTGCGCGGTCAGTACGAACCGGAGCCGTTCCACATCCGCCACGGAGAACCTGCGGTAGCCCGAAGGCGTCCGCTCCGGCCGGATCAGGCCCTCCGCTTCCAGGAAGCGGATCTTGGAGATGGTGACGTCGGGAAAGTCGGGGCGCAGCAGGTCGAGCACGGAGCCGATCGACATCCCTCCGCGTGCCCACTGCGCCGCACCGGTCACAGCGCCGGGTCCTTCATGACTCCGAGCCTTTCATAAGTGCGCGACCCGGCGCCGACGCTGTCATAGACTCCCCGCGCCCGCCGACGAGTCGGACACCTGGGCGCGCGGTCCGGTGAGGAACACCAGCCGGAACTTGCCGATCTGGACCTCGTCACCGTTCTGCAGTTCGGAGGAGTCCACCGGCTCCCGGTTCACATACGTGCCGTTCAGGCTGCCCACGTCGACGACCTGGAAGGAATCGTCGTCCTGTCGGAACTCGGCGTGCCTGCGGCTGACGGTGACGTCGTCGAGAAAGATGTCACTGTCGGGGTGGCGCCCCGCCGACGTGGTCGGCTGATCCAGCAGGAACCGCGAGCCCGCGTTCGGGCCGCGCTTGACGACCAGGAGGGCCGCGCCAACGGGCAGACCCTCGACCCCTTGGACCGGCTGCTCGCCGGTCGGCTCTCCGGAGCGCGACGCGTCGACCTCGTTCAGGAAATCCGCGCGGAAGACCGACGTCGTCTCGGCCGCGGTCTCCCCGTAACCCGGGTCTTTGTTCTCGCTCACCGTTTCTCTCCTCCTCGAACCTGATTATCCATGCAAGCAGGTGATGCCTCTGGCACCACGACCTGCCGTCGAGTCTCTAGATTCCCGGCGCAGCCGCCGGGTGCATCTGTTGGCATTGACCGTACCCTGCCGGGCCGCACCCGTGCAGGTAGAACTGGGAAGGCTGCCTCAGCCCCCGATAACTCCTTGATAACCTGCGGCATCGAGCAGTTCACCGAGCGTCGCGTCGAGACTCGCCGCATCGCCCACCTCCAACTCGAACAGCCATCCGTCACCGTAGGGATCGGTGTTCAACGTCTCCGGCTCCGAGGTCAGCTTGTCGTTCACCGCAACGACTTTCGCGCTCAGCGGCGCGTAGATGTCGGACACGCTCTTGGTCGACTCCACCTCCGCGATGCTGTCCGCGGCGGCCACGTCCGCGTCCGTCTCGGGCAGCTGCACGAACACAACGTCACCGAGTTGAGACTGGGCGTAGTCGGTGATGCCCACCCGCACCCGGGTCGGGGCGATCCGGCGTACCCACTCGTGCTCCTCGGTGTAGCGCAGATCCTCGGGGGTCTGGGTCACAGGCCGTCCTTTCGTTTGAACGTTGCACGCAAACTCTATCGGCTAGGCCGTCCGATGCCCCACAGCCGGTATCGCTCTTGCGACCGCGATGGCTTTGCCGGTATAGAGCACGCCGGTCCAGACATAGACCACGGTGCCCCAGATCAGCAGTGCCCCGCCGAAGGCACGCCCGAAACCGGCGGCAGCCCAGTCCATCTGCCCGGCCAGCAGCCACGGCAGCGCGGACATCAGCGCGAAGGTGGCCGCCTTGCCCAGGTAGATCACCTCCGGCGGGGGCAGGTCGCGGCGCTTGTACACCGACAGCGTCGCGGTGAGCACGAGGTCGCGCCCCACCAGGATCACGGCCACCCACCACGGCATCAGGCCGCGGATCACGAAGGCCGCCAGCGTGGTGACCAGATAGAGCCGGTCGACGAACGGGTCGAGCAGGGCTCCCAGCCGGGAGGACTGCTCGAGCAGCCGGGCGAGCTTGCCGTCCAGGAAGTCGGTGACGCCGCTGACGACCAGCAGAGCGAACGCCCAGCCATCGGCCCGCTCGATCAGCAGCAACCACAGGAACAGCGGGACGCCGAGCAGGCGCAGCACGCTCAGCACGTTCGGCACGGTCAGGATGCGGTCGGCGAAGATGCCCCGCACTCCGCCGTCGGCGGCGCGTTCCTCCGGTTGGGCGGCGCCCGATTCGGTTGTCACGCCCCGTGCATACCCCACCGACCCCGGTCCTCGCCATCCGCACAGGCCGAATTTCCGGATATCGGGGCGGCGCGCCCCGTGCGAGGATGGTTCCCGCCACAGCGCGGCGATGACAGAATGATTTGAAATATTTCTCACTGTGTGGCCGGTGAGCGAGAGGAAGTCATGTCCGCATTCGACTACGACGTGGCGGTGATCGGCTCCGGCTTCGGCGGGAGCGTCAGCGCCCTGCGGCTCACCGAGAAGGGTTACCGGGTCGGCGTGCTCGAGTCGGGCCGCCGATGGAACGCCGAGGACATCCCGCGCACGAATTGGAATGTCCGCAAATCGATCTGGGCGCCGCGCCTGGGCCTCACCGGTCCGCAGCGGATCAGCCTGCTCGGCAAGTGCGCGGTCTTCTCCGGCGCCGGCGTGGGCGGCGGCTCGCTGATCTACGGGAACACGCTCTACGAACCCCTGCCGAACTTCTACACCGACCGGCAGTGGGCGCACATCACCGATTGGCGCGCGGAACTGGCGCCCTACTACGACCAGGCCAAGCGCATGCTCGGCGTGGCGCCGAACCCGCGCACGACCCCGGCCGACGAGGTGATCCGGGAGATCGCCGAAGACCTCGGCGTGGCCGACACCTACCATCCGACCGATGTCGGGGTGTTCTTCAACGAGAGCGATCCGGGCACCGAGGTCGACGACCCCTACTTCGGCGGAGCGGGCCCGCGCCGCAACGGCTGTGTGCACTGCGCGCGCTGCTTCACCGGCTGCCCGCACAACGCCAAGAACACCACCACCACGAACTATCTCTACCTCGCCGAGCAGGCCGGTGCGCAGGTTCACCCGATGACCACCGCCACCGCCGTGCGGCCACTGCCCGGCGGCGGGTACGCCGTCGACACCGAGCGCTCCGGCCGCTGGATCCGCAAGCAACGCAGAACCTTCACCGCCGAGCAGGTGGTGTTCGCCGGCGCCGCGCTCGGCACCCAGAAACTGCTGCACAAGATGCGCGACGACGGCGCGCTGCCGCACCTGTCCCCCCGGCTCGGCGAACTCACCCGCAGCAACTCCGAGGCCATCCTCAACGTGGTCAGCCGGGCCCGCCGCGACTTCGCCGAGGGCATCGCGATCACCTCATCGATCCACCCGGAGCCCGACACCCACGTCGAGGTGTGTCACTACGGCAAGGGCCAGAACGCGCTGTTCCCGATGTCGGTGCCGATCGTGGACGGCGGCGCGTTCCGCTTCCTGCGCTTCCTGCTGGCGATCGTGCTGCATCCGCTGGTGTTCCTGCGCAGCCTCGACGCGCGGCACGCCTCGGAGAAGTCGGTGATTCTGCTGATCATGCAGTCGCTGGACAACTCGCTGACCTCGTTCCGCGAACGCGGGCGGCTGCGCACCAGGCAGGGCACCGGCGAGCCGAACCCGACCTGGATCCCGCTGGCCCACGACATCGGCAGGCGGTTCGGCGCGAAGGTCGACGGCGACACCCACGGGCTGATCATGGACGTGTTCGACATCCCGGCCACCGCCCATTACATCGGCGGCTGCGTGATCGGCGACAGCCCGAGCACCGGCGTGGTCGACCCCTACCAACGGGTTTACGGCCATCCCGGCCTGCACGTCGCGGACGGCTCCGCGGTCACCGCCAATCTCGGCGTGAACCCCTCGCTGACGATCACCGCGCAAGCCGAGCGCGCGATGGCGTTCTGGCCCAACCGTGGCGATCCGGACCCGCGACCGGAACTGGGGTCGCCCTACCGGCGCGTCGCCGCGGTGCCGCCCGCGCGACCAGCGGTACCCGCCGCTGCGCCGGGCGCTCTGCGTTTGCCGATCGAGCCCGCACCGCCTCGCATTCCGGCCCAGTGAGGCCGACACCACGCGGCAGGGACGGTTGCCACCGGCTAGCGTGATCCGTCGTGTCAGACAGTGGTATCGACCTGCGCTCCTATGTTCCCGCCGCGGAGGTGCGCGCTCGGGGACACGCGCTGCGTCAGCGGGTTCCGGTCATCGCGCGGGACCGGGAGGCCACCGGAGCCCGGCGTCCCAGCGTGCTCGACTTCGTCGCGGCGAGCAACGCGGGCCGGCTGCCGCATCTGATCCCGCTGCGGATCGGGCGGATGATCGCCTCGCCGTTCACCTTCTACCGGGGTGCGGCGGGCTTGATGGCGGCCGATCTGGCGGGTGGCCCGGACAGCGGTCTCACCGCCCAGCTCTGCGGTGACGCGCACCCGGCGAATTTCGGCCTGTACGGCACCGCGCGCGGCGAGATCATCATGGACATCAACGATTTCGACGAGACCGTGCCCGGCCCGTGGGAATGGGACCTGGAGCGCCTTGCGGCCGGTCTGGTGCTGGCCGGCCGCGAGGCAGGCGCCGACGAGGACGAGTGCCGCACCGCGGCGCGCGACGCCGCCCGTTCCTACCGCCTGGCCGTGGCGGAGCTGGCCGCGATGCCGTTCATGACGTCCTGGTGCGCGCTGCCCGACGAGTCGGTGCTGGCCAGGGCCAAGGCCGACGACCTGCTCGACGACTTCGAGAAGGCGGCGAAGAAGGCCCGCAAGAACACCAGCGCCAAGGTGGTGGCCAAGTGGACCGAGCACCTCGAGGATCACCGGACCGGCATCCGCAAGCACCGCTTCGTCAGCGATCCTCCGATTCTCACCGCGGTGGACGAGCGCGTCGCGGAGGCGGTGATCGGCGGGCTGGAGCGTTACGCCGACACCCTGCCCGAATCGCGGCGCAATCTGCTGGCCCGCTTCGCGGTGTCCGACATCGCCTTCCGGATCGTCGGGACCGGCAGCGTCGGCCTGCACAGTTACCTGGCGCTGTTGCACGGCAACGACGGCGAGGCGCTGGTCCTGCAGGTGAAGCAGGCCGCGACGGCGGCGCTCGCCCCGTTCCTGCCGACGCCCGCCGCCCGGCACGAGGGTGAGCGAATCGTGCGGGGCGCCAGGCTCGTTCAATCCGAGTCCGATCTCCTGCTCGGATGGACGTCCCTCGTCCCGGGCGGAGACGGCGCGGAATTGCCGTTCATCGTCCGGCAATTCCGCAACATGAAGGGCAGCATCGATCCCGCCGAGCTGCCCGCGGACGATCTCGACGACTACGGACGGCTGGCGGGCGCGCTGCTGGCCAGGGCCCATTCCCGCTCGTTGGACCCGCGGTTGCTCTCGGGGTATCTGGACGACGACGAGCGCTTCGACGACGCGGTGGCCGCGTTCGCGGTGCGCTATGCCGACCGCACCGAAGCCGACCATGCCGAACTGACCGAGGCCGTGCGAGCGGGCCGGATCGACGCCGAGGAGCCGGAGTAGCCCGGCCACCGCGCTTCGCGCCCGACACGCCGCCGGGCGGCACTGGCGCGGCGAATCCGTTGCGGCACCTCGTATCCTGTCCACTGTCGAGTGCCGACGTGAAGGGTGGACGCCAATGCTCGTGCGAGTCCAGAACGCCGCAGGCACCAATGCCGAGCGGGCGCTGATCGATTGGCTGCGCACCTGGAAGGACCCCGACAGTCCGCACGGTGTCGCGACCATCACCTGCAGCCTGTTCCACAAGGATCGGCTGCACCAGTTCGATGCCGTGATCTGGACCCCGACCAGTTGCGTGGTGATCGAGGCCGACGCGCTGGTCGCGCGCCAGGACGGCGTGCTCGAGGTCCCGCTGAACGGCGAGTGGACCATCAACGGCGAACCGGTGGCGACGGAGAGCCGCGACCGCCGCACGCCGCTGGACAAGTCGCGCGAGCACACCTTCGCGCTGCAGGAATGGCTGGCCGCCCGCGGCCTCGGGCAGCGGGTGGTGCACGGCGTCGCCCTGCTCGTCCCGATGCCGGGCGCGCAGCTGCAGCTCGAACAGCGGTGGGCCGACCCGAGTTTCGACGTGATCATCGGCGACGATCCGCGGCGGCTGCGGCACTATTTCGACGCGCTCGCCACCGAGGAGAAATTCCTCTGGACGGCCAACGACGTCGCCGTCGCGTTCCGCGGTCTCGGCATCCTGCCCTACCTGCCCGCGCCGCAGGAGTTGCTCAACGAGGGCTTCCTCGGCCCGATCGACATCACGCTCTGGCACGGCGGGCCCAACCAGGCGCAGGCCGAGGCCTACGCGGAGGAACTCGCCCAGGCCGAACGGGAAGCGCAGGCCTCCGGCTTCGTCATCCGGGCGCCCTGGTACAGCCCGTGGAAGCTGTACCCGCGCGAGTCCGGCGACATGGACTTCGGGCGCGCGGTGATGCGCACCGTACTGGCCATCGGCATGGTCGTCGGCTTCGTCTGGGTCGTGTGGTTCCTGGTCACCGCGCTCGCGGCGTACGGACCGGGCTGACCGGCCGCCGGCGAGCGCGGCGGCAGGGCCGCTACGACGACGCCGGCACCGGCTGGTCGCGCTGGAAGACGCTGGCGTCGTCGAGCATGGCCGCGCGCAGCATGGTCTCCGGCACGCCCATGGCCTCCACCAGGGTCAGCGCGTGCGGACGCAGCCGGTCGACCAGTTCGTTCACCCCGCGGCGCACGGTCTTGGCCCGGTCCACCGACATGAACCGGTGCATGATGTACCAGGCCTGGTTCTCCTCGATGGTGGAGTAGACGAACAGGTCGCACATCCAATCGGCGAGTTCGCGCGCGGCCGGATCCTCGATGTCGGAGATTCCTTCGATGAACGCCTCCAGCACCAGCCGGTCGATATGCGCGGCGCCCGCGGCCAGGATGTGGTCCTGGGCGTTGTTGAACGCCTCGAACGGGCCGGTCTCCTCGGCCCTGGCGCGCAGCCGGTGCGCGGCGGTGCGGACCAGGTAGTCCTCACGGTCGGCGAACAATTGCAGCTGCACCACCCGGCGCGACAGGTCGCCCTCGTCGATGGAGTCGTCCCCGCGGTCACGCAGGGTCTGGATCAGTTGACGCACACCGGACCGCTTGCGCACCACGTCACCGGCCATGGTGGCGGCGAAGCGCACCCAGCCCAGCGCGTCCAGGTCGCGCACCTCGTCGGCGTAGGCGGTCAGCAGTTCCTTCGCCACCAACTGGGTCAGCACGACGTTGTCGCCTTCGAAGGTGGTGAAGACATCGGTGTCGGCCTTCAGCGTGACCAGCCGGTTCTCCGTGAGATACCCCGCACCGCCGCACGCCTCGCGGCATTCCTGGATGGCGCGGGTGGCATGCGCGGTCTGCGCGACCTTCAGGCCGGCCGCGCGCTTCTCCAGTGCGCGCTGCGCGCCGGGCTCGAGATTCTGGCCGGTCTGCACCAGGTGCATCCGCCGCACCAGGTCGTTCTGCGCGAACGCGAGCGCGTAGGACTTCGCGACCAATGGCAGCAGGCGGCGCTGATGGCTGCGGTAGTCCAGCAGCACGGTCTCCACCCCGGTGTCGGGGTCGGAGAACTGGCGGCGCTGCAACGCGTAGCGCACCGCGATGCTCAAGGCCACGCGCGCGCCCGCCGCCGCCGCGCCGCCGACACTGACCCGCCCGCGGACCAGCGTGCCGAGCGTGGTGAAGAACCGGCGGCTCGGATTCTCGATCTCCGAGCTGTAGGTGCCGTCCGGCGCGACGTCGGCATAGCGGTTGAGCAGGTTCTCCCGGGGCACGCGCACGTGATCGAAGACGATGCGCCCGTTGTCCACGCCGGGCAAGCCGCCTTTGAGACCGTCGTCGTAGGTGGTCACGCCCGGTAGATCGGCGCCGTTCTCGTCCCGGATCGGCACCAGCAGGCAGTGCACGCCTTTGTTCTCGCCGCGCGTGATGAGCTGCGCGAACACCGCGGCCATCCTGGCGTGTTCGGCCGCGCCGCCGATGTAGTCCTTGCGCGCCGACGGCGTCGGCGAGTGCACCACGAACTCCTCGGTGTCCGGGTCGTAGGTCGCCGTGGTCTCCAGGTTGGCGACGTCGCTGCCGTGCCCGGACTCGGTCATGGCGAAGCAGCCGAGCAGGTCCAGCGAGATCAACCGCTCGATGTACTCCCGGTGCCGTTCGGTGCCGAGGTTCTCCACGGCGCCGCCGAAAAGTCCCCACTGCACACCCGATTTGACCCACAGCGACAGATCCGCGTACGCCAGCATCTCCAGGCCGACCACAGCGGCGCCCGGCTCACTGGTGCCGCCGTTCTCCCTGCGGAAACCGCGTTCGGCGAAACCCATGGTGGAGATCGCCTTCATCTGCTCGAGCACCCGCGCCCGAGCGGCCTTGTAGTCGAGGTAGGGATCGGCGGTGAACTCCTCCCCGGCCAGCAGGGTGCGGGCTTCGTCCCGGACGGCCGCCCATGGGCCGTCGAGTGCCGCGCGAAGGTGGTCCGCCGTCGTTGCCGTGCCGCTAGTCATGTCTCGACGATAGCCCCGTACACGCGCGGCAAACCGTGACGCAGGACAAGTCGGCGCAAGGTCTTGCTCGACCGTTGAACGAGTGTTTAATATACTGAACATGTGTTTAACCAACAGCCCGTTCCGCAAGGATCCGCCGAGGATCTGACCACCGCGGCGCGCATTCGCGATACCGCGATCGAGGTGTTCGGCGAACACGGATTCCAGGTCGGAGTCCGCAAGATCGCCGCAGCCGCCGGCGTCTCCCCCGGTTTGGTCAACCATCACTTCGGTTCCAAGGACGGCCTGCGGGCCGCCTGCGACGATCGGGTGTTGCAGTTGATCCGCGACGAGAAGGTCAAGGCGATCACCGCGTCGTCGGTGAAGGCGGGCATGCTCGATGCCCTGGCCGAGATCGAGTCGTACGCGCCGCTGGTCGCCTACATGGTGCGCAGCCTGCAGGCGGGAGGACCGATGGCGGAATCACTGTTCGAGCACATGGCCGCCGATGCCGAGGGATACATCGAGAAGGCGGTCGAGGCGGGCACGATCAAACCGAGCCGCGATCCGGCGGCACGCGCCCGTTACCTGATGCTGCTCAACGTCGGCGCAACGATGCTGTACATGCAGATGCGCCAGCACCGCGACGAGAAGATCGACTATCGCAAGGCGATTCGCGAGCTCTCCGAAGAACTCACCCCACCAGCCCTGGAGTTCTACACCCAGGGGCTGCTCACCGATTCCACGATCTTGGACACATTCACCAAGGAGAAGTGATGTCCGACATCATCGAAGTCCGCGATCTGCGTAAGACTTTCGGTCACGTCACCGCGCTGGACGGCCTCGACCTCACCGTGGCCGAAGGCGAGATCCACGGCTTCCTCGGCCCCAACGGCGCGGGCAAGTCCACCACCATCCGGGTGCTGCTGGGCATCCTGCGCGCCACGGGCGGGCGAGCCAGGTTGTTCGGCCGCGACCCGTGGGCCGACGCGGTCGCCCTGCACCGCGAATTAGCCTATGTGCCAGGCGATGTCACGCTGTGGCCGTCGCTGTCGGGCGGGGAAACCATCGATCTGCTGTCCCGGATGCGGGGCGGTCTCGACGTGCGGCGGCGCGACGAGCTGATCGAGCGCTTCGATCTCGATCCCCGCAAGAAGGCACGCACCTATTCCAAGGGCAATCGCCAGAAGGTCGCGCTCGTCGCGGCGCTGGCCTCCGACGCGCCGCTGCTGCTGCTCGACGAGCCGACCTCGGGTCTGGACCCGCTGATGGAGCAGGTCTTCCGGGAGTGCGTGCGCGAGGCGCGGGAGCGCGGCGCGACCGTCCTGTTGTCCAGCCACATCCTGTCCGAGGTCGAGGTGCTCTGCGACCGGGTGACCATCATCCGGGCCGGGCGCACGGTGGAGAGCGGGTCGCTGTCGGATCTGCGCCATCTGTCGCGCACGTCGATCACCGCCGAATTGACCGGGGACGCGGGCGATCTGAGCCGCATCCCGGGCGTGGAGGACATCGAACTCGACGACCACACGCTGCGCTGCCAGGTCGACAACGAGCACCTCGGCGAGCTGATCCGGGTGCTCGGCGACGCGGGCGTGCGCAGCCTGACCAGCACGCCGCCCACGCTGGAGGAGCTGTTCCTGCGGCATTACCACGTCGACGGTCACGACGCCGAGTCCGGCGCGGCCACCGGGGAGAAGGTGCGAGCATGACCACCGCCATCGCCGGCCGCGCCGCGGCGGCGCCGGCATTCGGTGTTTCCGGCGACTTCGCGGGCACCGGACGGTTGCTGCGGCTGTATCTGCGGCGCGACCGGATCGTGCTGCCGCTGTGGACGCTGCTGATCGGAGTGATGCCCGCCTTCCAGGTCGTCAGCATCAAGGATCTCTACGACAATCAGGCGTCCCTGGACAGCTTCGCGCGGACCACGGCCGACAGCCCCGCGTTGATCGCCATGTACGGGCCGGTGTTCAGCTCCGCGCTCGGGTCGATCGGCACCTGGAAGGCCGGGGCCATGTACACCATGATCGCCATCGCCACGGTGCTCACGGTGATCCGCCACACCCGCGTCGAGGAGGAGACCGGCCGCGCGGAGCTGGTGGGCGCCACCAGCATCGGCCGCTACGCCGGTCTCACCGCCACCGTGATCATGACCTACGCGGGCGCGGCGCTCGCCGGAGTCGTGTGCGCGCTGTCGCTCTACGGCACCGACCTGCCACTGGGGGGATCGCTTGCCTTCGGCTCCGCCCTCGCGGCGTCGGGCATCGTCTGGGCCGCGGTGGCCGCGGTCGCCGCCCAGGTGAGCTCGGGCGCCAGGGTGGCGCGCGGCGTGGCGTTCGGCGCGCTCGGCGCGGCCTTCGCCCTGCGCGCGGTCGGTGACGCCGGAAACGGCGTGCTGTCCTGGTTGTCCCCCATCGGCTGGTCGCTGCAGATCCGCCCGTACGCCGAGGAACGCTGGTGGGTGCTGCTGCTGTTCGCCGCACTCGCCGTGCTCGCCACCGCCGTCGCCTACGCGTTGCTCGGCAACCGCGACATCGGTTCGGGGCTCATCGCCGAGCGTCCGGGGCCGTCCGCGGCGGCGCCGATCCTGTCCGGCCCGTTCGGGCTCGCCTGGCGGTTGCAGCGCGGCACCCTGCTGGCGTGGACGATCGGCTTCGCCCTCTACGGCCTGCTCATCGGCGGCGCGGTGAACAGCGTCGGCGACATGCTCGACGGCAGCGCGTCCATCCGCGACATGGTCACCAGGATGGGCGGCTCACAGCAGTTGCAGCAGTCCTTCATCACCTACGCGATCACGATGCTCGCCGCGGCCGCGTCCGCCTATTCGATCTCCGCCGCCCTGCGGTTGCACGACGAGGAGACCAGCGCCAGGGTCGAGGCCACGCTGTCGGGCGCCGTCGGGCGCGTCCGCTACGCGCTGAGCCACATCGGCTTCGCGCTGCTCGGCCCCGCCGCGGCACTGCTGGTCTCCGGCGTCGCGATCGGCATCGTCTACGGCGGCACCGGCGGCGACCTAGGCACGAAACTCGGCCAGTCGCTGGCCGCCGCCGCGGTGCAGGTGCCCGCCGTGTGGGTGGTCACGGGGATCGCGGTCGCGCTCTACGGCGTCGCACCGCGGTTCGCGCCGGTCGCGTGGGGCGTGCTCAGCGCCATGGTGGTGATCTTCTTCGTCGGCTCGCTCGACGGCCTGCCGCACTGGATGCTGGATCTCGTGCCGTTCGTCCACCCGCCGAAGGTGCCCGGCTCCGAATTCCAGGCTCAGCCGCTGCTGTGGCTGCTCGCGCTCGCCGCGACGCTGCTCGCCGTAGGCATCACCGCCTTCCGCCGCCGCGACCTGCGCTGACAGGTCCGGCTCGTGGCCCGCGCGAATCCGCTTCGCGCGGGCCGCTTCCGTCCGGATGCGGTTCGACTCGACGCGCGGCGCGATGGTCCGCCACGATCCCGACGACGAGATCTTAATGTTCCGCACGGGGTGACGCAGCGCGGCATCGACGCCAGCGATCGGGTTCACGTGCTGGATACGCGCGCAGTTCACCTGCGCGGGCGCGGGCCACCGGAAACCTGCACCGACGCTCACGGCGGTTGCGCACCGAGCCGTCCTCGACGCGGGCACGTTCGCGTCGCTGCCGACGCCAGGGCGGTCGAGCTGCGTGACGCGACGGGACAGGTCGTGCTGCCCATGGCGTTCGAGCTTTCAGCGCGACACGGGCCCAGCCCCCACGATGAGCGACCCGGGCCGCACCCTCACAGTCACGCCGGTGGGCGCGCCCCGAGCGCCTCAACCAGTCCGTCGGCGAGGATGCGCCGGCGTGTCACCCGACGGGCTCGATCCCCAGCTTCCCCGCCAGGCGGGTGAGATAGGCCCGCACATCCTCCGCGGAACGGTCGGGCAGTCCGAAAACCGCTTCCGTGACCCCGGATCCGGCCCAGCGCGCCAGTTGCGCGGCGTCGTGCCGCCCGGCCAGCGCCACGACCTCGGGGCTGTCGGCGCGTTCTTGCTCGCGCCATACCCGGTGCAGCAGAGCGATCTTCTGGTCCAGGTCGTCCTCGGTGGGTGTGGTGATCCATCCGTCGGCGTGCTTCGCCAGCCAGGTGAAGTTCTTCTCGGTGCCCGCCGCGCCGAGCAGGACGGGAATGCGCTTCTGCACCGGCTTCGGCCAGGACCAGCTCGCGCCGAAGGTGACGAACTCGCCGTCGAAGCGGGCCTCCTCTTCGGTCCACAGCGCGCGCATCGCCTCCAGGTGCTCCCGCAGCACCGTCCTGCGCTTGCCCGCCGGCACGCCGTGGTGGGCCAGTTCGTCGGTGTTCCAGCCGAATCCGACACCGAGGCTGACCCGGCCGCCGGAGAGATGATCCAGCGAGGCGATGGTCTTGGCCAACGTGATCGGATGGTGTTCGGCGGGCAGCGCCACCGCGGTGGACAATCCGATGCGCTCGGTCACCGAAGCGGCGGTGCCCAGCGCGACCCACGGGTCCAGGGTCCGCAGATAGCGGTCGTCCGGCAGGCTCGCGTCGCCGGTGCGCGGGTGCGCCGCGGCACGGACCACCGGGATGTGGGTGTGCTCGGGCACATAGAACGTGTCGAATCCGGCACGCTCGGCGGCCACCGCCGCGTCCGCGGGGGTGATGCCCCGATCGCTGGTGAACAACACGATTCCGTACCGCACCGTACGCGCTCCCATCGCCGAAATTAGAACAAGTTCTACCATGGATCGCCGGGGGCACCAAGGGGCCGGGCACAACCGGCGCGCCCGCCGCGACCCGCACGGATGCCGAGAAGTCATCCGATGACTAGGTTCGCCTCCATGAGTCCTGACGCAACTTCCGTAGGCGATCCCACCACCGAACGGGTGGATCACTTCGGCTGGCGTCGCGGGCTTCGCCTGCGGCGCGCCCGGCCGATTCCGGTCGTCACCCAGGCCGTCGGCCTGCTGGTCGCGGACCGGCAGGCGACCGCGGACACCATCGTCACCGCGCCGACGCCGTTGCAGCCGATCGACCTCACCGACGACGCCAGGGTCGCCGAGGTCCTCGACCTCGCGGTCCGGGTCGGCGAAGTGGTGCTGGCCTCAGGCACCGGCGTGGTGGACACCACCACGACGGTGCGGTTCATCGCCGCCACCTACGGGCTGTCCCGTTGCAGCATCGACGTCACCTACGACGCCATCCGCATCTGGGCCGACCGCGGCCCCGCGCTGCCCCCGGCCAGCACGATGCGGATCGTGCACTACCGCGCCCTGGATTTCACCCGGCTCGCCGCCGTGGACCGGCTCACCCGCCGGATTCGCAACGAGGTGGTCCCGCCGCAGCAGGCCCGCGCCGCACTGGACGCGATCACCTCGGCGCCACACCCGTATCACCGGTGGACGGCCACCGCGGCGTGGTCGCTGATGGCGGCGGCGATCGCGGCGCTGCTCGGCGCGGGCGCCCTCGTGGCCGCGGTCAGTTTCGCGACCACCGCGGCGATCGACCGCGCCAATCGCGTCCTCAATCGCTACGGGCTGCCGTTCTTCTTCCAGCACATGGTGGGCGGGGCCATCGCGGCGATCCCGGCCATCGTGCTGGCGAGCCTGGCCGCGCGCCTGCGGATCGACGTCGACCCGACCCTGATCATCGCGGCCGGAATCACCGTGTTGCTCAGTGGATTGCAGCTGGTCGGCTCGGTGCAGGACGCGATAACCGGCGCGCCGATCACCGCAACGGCCCGCATGCTGGAGGTGATGATGATGACCGGCGGCATCATCGCGGGCATCGCGCTCACCCTGCGCATCGCCGATCTCCTCGACGCCACCGTGCCGCCGGTCTATCTGACCTCCTCCCGCGACCTCACCGACCTGCCGGTGAAGATCCTGGCCGGTGCGGTGGCCGCCCTGGCGTTCGCGCTCGCCTGCTACGCCGAACGACGGGCGCTGGCCGCAGCGGCGGGCAGCGGCGCCGCTGGCATCATCTGCTTCCTCGCCATCCAGGAGGCGGGTTTCGGCCCCGTCATCTCCTCCGGCGTCGCGGCGACGCTGGTCGGCCTGGCCGGTGGCCTGATGGCCCGCCGCGCGCTGACACCGCCGCTGGTCGTCGCCGTCGCGGGCATCACTCCGCTGCTTCCCGGCCTCAAGGTCTACCGCGGGCTCTACGCGCTGCTCAACGACGAACTGCTGATCGGGGGCAATCAGCTGCTGTCGGCCTTCGGCATCGGCTGCGCGCTCGCGGCGGGCGTCACCCTCGGCGAATGGTGCGACCGCACCGTGCGCAGACCGCGGATACTGCGCCGGTTCGGCTCGCTGCGCCGCCCGATCGTGCGGCGCCGCCGCCGTTCGGCGCCCGCGCAGTGAGCCGCGAGGCGCATGCGCGCCGAACGCCCGCCCGGTAACCTCATATCGAACTGGTCAGGGCGCCGCGATCGGGCGGCGCCCCGGTGTGAGGTGAGGTGTTCGGACATGTCGGAAGCAGTGCCGTTCTCGACGCAGATCCGCACCGCCACCGCGCAACAGCATGCGGAGGCGGAGAACTCCCGCTTCATGAGCGACATGCTCGGCGGATCGCTCGGCGTCGACTCGTATCACCGCTACACCGGTCAGCTCTGGTTCATCTATCGCGCGCTCGAACAGCGGTGGGCCACGCTGGCCGACGACCCGGTGGCCGGGCCGTTCATCCGGCCCGAGCTGGCCCGCACCGCCGAACTCGAGCGCGACCTCACGCATCTGCTCGGTCCCGGCTGGCGAACCGGCCTGGAACCGTTGCCGGCCACCGCCGCCTACGCCGAACGCATCGACGAGTGCGCGCGCGAGTGGCCCGCCGGGTACATCGCCCATCACTACACCCGTTATCTCGGCGACCTGTCCGGTGGGCAGGTCATCCGCGGCACCGCGGAGAAGCTGTGGAACCTGCCCCATCGCGGCGACGGAGTCCGCTTCTACGTCTTCGACGGCGTGGGTAATCCGGCGGCGTTCAAGCGGGAATACCGCGGCCTGCTCGACCAGCTGGACCTCGACGACCTGGAACGCCGCCGCGTGCTCGACGAGGGCAAGCGCGCTTTCGCGATGAACACCGCGGTCTTCGAGGAACTCGCCGAACAGTTCCCGGCCGCGCAGTAGCCGGACCGGCACGGCGCATCCCCCTGTGCCGCGCCGCATTTCGGCCGTCGTGCGCGAACGCCGCCGCCGTGGGACAGTCATGGTATGAGAGCGCGCCGTCGCATCGCCGTGATTCTTGCCGGTCTCGCCGGCGCCGGTCTGGTAGGGGGTTGCGGCACGACGTCCGATCCCGGCAGCGGTCCCGGCCCGTCGACGGTCGCCGGGATCGTGCCCCTGATCTCGACGAACGACCTGCGCGGGGCGCAACCGGACGAGGTGCACCTGTTCGGCTTCAACGACCTGCACGGGAATCTGCAGCCGCCGAGCGGATCCAACGGCAAGATCGCGCACTACGAGGCGGGCGGAGCCGCGTACCTCGCCACCCATCTCGCCCGGCTGAAGGCGGCGTATCCGTCCAGCGCCGTGCTGGCGGCCGGGGACAACATCGGGGCCAGTCCGCTGATCTCCAGCCTGTTCCACGACGAGCCGACGATCGACTTCCTCGATCACGTGGGAGTGGCCGCGTCCGCGGTCGGCAATCACGAATTCGACGACGGCGTACTGGAATTGGCGCGCTTGCAGCGCGGCGGGTGCGCCTACGACGGATGTTCTCCCGGCGCCCCGTTCACCGGCGCGAAGTTTCCCTATCTGGCGGCGAACGTCACCGACGCGCAGGGCAACCTGCCGCCCGCGCTGCGTCCGTGGACCATGCTGGAGGTGGGCGGCCACCGCATCGGCGTAGTCGGCACGGTCACGCCCGAAACCGCGAGTATCGTGCTGCCCGAAGGGATCCGGGGCTTCCACTTCGGCGACGAAGCCGCCGCGATCAACCGCTACGTGCCGGAGCTGAAGGCGGCGGGCGCCGAGGCGATCGTGGCGCTGGTGCACGACGGCGGTTCCCAGCGGCCAGAGCGGGACGCGGCGCTGGACTACAACGGTTGCGCGAACGTCACGCCGAACGTCACGGGACTGGCCGAGCGCATCGACCCCGCGGTCCGGGCGGTCTTCACCGCGCACAGCCACCAGCCCTACGTGTGCACCATCGGCGGCAAGGTGATCACCCAGGCGGCCTCGTACGGGCGGCTCATCACCGATGTCACGCTGCGTTTCGGCAGCGACGGCGTGCACGCCTCGGCGGTCAACCGCGTGGTCACCCGCGAGGTGACGCCCGACGCGGAGACCACCGCGCTGATCGATTTCTACACCGAACAGTCGCGCCCGCGCGCGGGCCGCGTGGTCGGCGCGACCGCGACCACTCTCCCGCACGATCCGGCGCCTGCGGGCACCTCACCACTGGGCGATGTGATCGCCGATTCCATGCTGTCGGTCACGGCGGGTCCGGCCGCCGCCGTCGCCGCCTTCATGAACCCCGGCGGCGTGCGCGCGGACCTGAAGCAGGGACCGGTCACTTACGGCGACCTCTTCACCGTCCAACCGTTCGGCAACCAGGTCGTCACGCTCACGCTGACCGGCAGCCAGCTCCTGCGCCTGCTGGAACAGCAGTGGAACGACTCCGGCAGAGCGACGATCCTCTCTCCGGCGGGGATCGGCTACGCCTACTCCGCCACCGCCCCCGCGGGCGCGAAGGTGATCGCGGACAGCGTCCGCATCGCGGGCCGGCCGCTCGACCCGGTCGCCACCTATCGCATCACGACCAACAACTTCCTGGCCTCGGGGGGCGACGGATTCACCGTCTTCACCGAGGGCACCGATACCGCGGTGGGCCCGACCGACCTGGACGCCCTCGAGACGTTCCTGCGCGACAAGCCTCCACTGCAGACGCCGCCCGCCCGCGTCGAGAAGAAGTAGCGGCACCGGACGCCATCTATTTGCTGGACACTCGACCAGAATCCGGGTAACTGGAAATCTTTGTAACACATACCGTTTGACCTGCGCAGACGGGTGATCAGTCCCACATGGTGAACGGCTCATGATCGCTTGCCGGGGTCGAGAGCGGTGGATTACTCTTCAGTAATAAGTCAGGACGAAGGTGTTCCTACTTTCGGCCCGACGTCTGTCGCTGGGGGCCGAATCACGCTGTCCGCATCCATTGCCGCATGCCGGATGACTTGTGCGACAACAAGGTTCGAGTGAACAGCAGGAGAGTGCGATGGCCACTTACATCGTGACGGGCGGAACCGGATTCCTCGGCAGGCGGGTTGTGCAAGACCTGCTCGACCACGACGCGGAAGCGATCGTCCACGTGCTGGTGCGCGAGACGTCGCTGGGGAAGTTCACCGATATCGCCTCGGGCTGGCGCGGCGCCGAACGGGTCTACGCCCTGATCGGCGATCTCACCGCCGAAGGACTCGGCTTGGCGTGCGAGGCGCCGCAGGCCGACCACATCGTTCACCTCGGCGCCGTCTACGACATGACGGCCGACGAGGACACCGCGCACGCCGCGAACGTCACCGGCACGCGTTCGGTGCTGGCCCTGGCCACCGAACTGGGCGCGGTGCTGCACCACGTGTCCTCCGTGGCGGTGGCGGGCGACCACAAGGGCAAGTTCTTCGAGGAGGACTTCGACCTCGGGCAGCAGCTGACCTCGCCGTACCACCGCACCAAGTTCGCCGCCGAGAAGCTGGTCCGCGAGTCGCGCGGGGTGCGCTGGCGGGTCTATCGGCCCGCGATCATCGTGGGCGATTCCCGCACCGGCGAGATGGACAAGATCGACGGCCCCTACTACTTCTTCGGCGCGATCGCGCGGCTGGCCACGCTGCCGTCCGATCTGCCGTTGCCGCTGCCCGATCTCGGCGCGACCAATATCGTTCCGGTCGATTACGTTTCGGCCGCCATGGGGGAACTGATCCGCCGCCCCGGCCTGGACGGACGGACCTTCCACCTGGTCAACCCGGAACCGCAGCCGTTCGCGGAGGTGTACCGCGCGCTCGCCGCGGCGGCGGGCGCCCCGACCGGCCTGGGCACGGTGCCCGGCAGCGGCTTGGCCCTCAGCGGCCTCGCACACATCCCCGGCGTCACCACCGTGCGCGATTTCCTGCTCGAACAGGTGGGCATCCCCGCCGAAGTCGCTCCGCACACCTCGTTCTCCGCGGAGTTCATCAGCGACTCCACCCGCGCCCAGCTGCGCGGCGCCGGTCTGACCGTGCCGTCGTTCGACAGCTACGCCGAGCGGTTGTGGCAGTACTGGCGCGATCACCTCGACCCGCAGCGCGGCCGCGTGTCGGTCACCGGCGACCCGCTCGCCGGACGGATCGTGCTCATCACCGGCGCGTCCTCCGGGATCGGTCTTGCCACCGCGCACGCGGTCGCCCGGCGCGGCGCCACGGTCCTCATGGTCGCGCGCGGGCACGACGACCTCGCGGCCGCCGCCGAGGCGGTGCGCGCGGAAGGCGGTGTCGCGCATACCTATCCGTGCGACATCACCGACTCCGAAGCGGTCGAGAAGCTGGTGCAGTGCGTCCTCGACGACCACGGCCACGTCGACTACCTGGTGAACAACGCGGGCCGCTCGATCCGCCGCTCCGTGCTCAATTCCACCGACCGGATGCACGATTTCGAGCGCACCATGGCGGTGAACTACTTCGGCGCCGTGCGGTTGATCCTCGGACTGCTGCCGTCGATGCGGGCGCGCCGCTTCGGGCACGTGGTCAACATCTCCTCGATCGCGGTGCAGACCAAGGTGCCCCGGTTCGCCGCCTACGTGGCGAGCAAGTCGGCGCTGGACAACTTCAGCGAGATCGCGGCGGTGGAGAACCGGGATGCCGGGATCACGTTCACCTCGGTGCGGATGCCGCTGGTGCGGACCCCGATGATCGCGCCGACCGACCTGTACCGCGCGCTTCCGGTGCCGGATCCGGATCAGGCCGCCGCGATCGTGGTGCGCGCGCTCGAGGACCGGCCGCATCGCATCGACACGCCGGTCGGCACCTTCGCCCAGGCGGTCGAATTGCTGATGCCGTCGGTGAAGCGGCAGATCATGCACCAGGGTTTCCGGTTGTTCGGGGAGTCCCGCGCGGCGCGCGGCGACTCGCACGACCGTCCGGCCGAGTCGTCGCCCGCCACCGAGGCGTCCGGCGGCCCGCTGTCCGCGCTGGCTCCGGTGATCATGCCGCTCATGGCGCTGCCAAGGCCCGCGGCGCGCGTCGCGCGGGTCGTTCCGGGTCTGCAGTGGTAGCCGCGCACAGCTGAGGGTGGGGCCGGGTTCGAACCGGTCCCACCCTGTCGTTCCGGGATGTCACACCCGGTCCACCGCGAACGCCACGGCGGGCCGCATGGCCCACCGGTAGTCCGTGTGCGCAGCCGGACGGATGCCGCCTTCACACACCGGATCGCCGCTCGCGCAGTAGTTTCCGGTCCGCCAGGCGTATGGGTCCGGCACGTTCCAGCCGATCAGCCGGATCGGGTCGCCGAACAGCAGCACCGCGGCCACCCGGGATTCCAGATCCGCGGGCAGTGTGTGGATGCCACCGAGCACCGTCACGATGCCGGTGCCGAGCACCCCGTGGGTGACGACGGCGCCTTGCGAGAAGCCGACCAGGATGAACCGCTGGTCGGGGCACCTCGCCGCCTGCCAGATCACGTGAGCGGTCATGTCCTGGGTGCCGCGGCTGATGGAGGACGGGTCGAGCAGGTCGGCGGGGTAGTCCACCCGATAGGCCTGCGAATCGATCGGAAGCGTCTGCCACAGTGCGTCGTAGAGCGGGTCGCCCACCACCGAACCCAGATATCCGGGTTCATGGGTGCCTCTCGCGACGACGACGTCGACCGCCGCGCAGGACGCCGCCCATGCGTGCATGCCCGTCGCGGCCCCGAACGCCGCTGCGAGCAGTAGCACGGCGAATGCCCTTGCCACACGCCACTTCTCGAACTGGATTACCTTCCGGTTGGCCATCGTGCTCACCTACTCACGCCGTTGTGAGACAGCCGAGCGACACTTGTCAGTGACAATTACTCGGCTATATCCGCGAAGGTAGGAACGGCTTCGCCGGTCGTCAAGCAACTCCATCCGACCGATACGGAGTCAGCGCCGAATCGTGTTCTACGGGACGAGAACTGCCGCTCCGGCGAATCGTCCGCGCGCGAGGTCGGCGAGCGCCCGATCGGCCATGTCCAGGGAATACCCGTGCGTGGTGAGATGTATCCGGTGTTCGCCCGCGAAAGCCAGGAATTCGCGAGCGTCCGCGCGGGTATTCGCGGTCACCGAGCGAATCTCCCGTTCCTGGAACAGATGCCGCTGGTAGTTCAATGCGGGAATGTCACTGAGATGGATACCGGCGACGGCGAGGACTCCGCCCCGATCGAGCGCCGCGAGCGCGGGCGGCACCAGTTCACCGACGGGCGCGAACAGGATCGCCGAATCCAGCGGCACCGGAGGGGGATCCGCCGCCCCCTGCACGGAGGCCGCACCCAGCGCGGCGGCCAGCTCCCGCGCCGCCGGGTCCCTGGTCATCACGTGCACCTGCGCTCCGCGTGCGGCGGCCACCTGAACGGCGATGTGGGCGCTGCCGCCGAAACCGTAGATGCCCAGCCGCCCACCCGGCGGCACCGCGGCCCGTAGCAGCGCGCGGTACCCGATGATGCCCGCGCACAACAGCGGAGCGGTGTCGGCGTCGGAGTACCCGGCGGGCAGGCGCAGTGCGTATGCCGCTGGTACACAAGCAAATTCGGCGTAACCGCCGTCGGCATCCCAGCCGGTGTAGGCCGAATGCGGACAGAGGTTCTCCGCTCCGCGCAGGCAGAACTTGCACTCCCCGCACGTGTGCCGCAGCCAGGCGATGCCCACCCGGTCCCCCACCGCGAAGCCCTCCCCCTCCGCGGCCGGCCCGAGCGCGGCCACCTCGCCGACGACCTCGTGCCCCGGCACCACCCCGGGGCGGTGCACCGGAAGGTCGCCTTCGGCCACATGCAAGTCGGTCCGGCACACTCCGCAGGCCAGCACACGCACCAGCAGCTCCCCGGGACCGGGTTCGGGGACGGGTGCGCGCTGCGCGTCCAGCGGCCCGCTCTCGATCGCACCGGGCCTGCGCACCCGCCAGCAGCGCATCGCGGGCGCATCGCTGCGAACTTCGCTCATCGGATCACCTCGCACCGATCGGATCGACACGGATGGGGCACCCCGGCGGTAGCCAGCGCCGGAATCACCCTACTCGGGAAATACGGCACGCAGCCCGACGACCTCTGATACATTCCTGTATCGAGTACATTCCTGTATCCAATGCACCCGAACGAGGAGGTGCCCGATGACGTCCGACGCCGCGCAGGCCGCGCCGGCCCGGGTCACCCGCCGCCGCGCCGAAACCAGGAACCGGCTGCTCACCGCCGCCTACGAGGCGTTCGCCGAGGAGGGCTTCGGCCGCGCCACCGTGGAGCGGGTGTGTGAGCGCGCCGGATTCACCCGCGGAGCGTTCTACTCGAACTTCAGCTCGCTGGACGAGTTGTTCCTGGCCATGTGGGAGCAGCGCTCCACGGCGATGCTCACGCAGGCGAGCGCCATCCTGGACGAGATCGCGGCCGAGGGCACCGACGACATCCGCGCCGCGGTCCAGCGGCTGGAACGCGCGGTGCCGGTCGATGAGGGCTGGTACCGGATCACGGCCGAATTCACCGCGCACGCCCTGCGCACCCCCGCGCTGCGCCGAGTGATGGCCGCACGCGAGGAGGCCATCGTCGCCGCCCTCATGCCGACGATCGTCGCTGCGCTCGCCCGCGGCGGCCGCATCGTGCCCGATCCGGAGGCATTCGGGCAAGCGCTCATCGCCGTGCACGACGGCACCAGCGTGCAGGTGCTGATGGAGCCGGACAACCAGGCCGTGCGCGAGCGCCGCACCGAACTCTTCCACCACGTCGTGCTGGCCTACAGCACCGCAACCGAAGGATGAACATGTCCCACAGCAGCCCCGAAGTGGACGTCCTCGTCGTCGGCGCCGGGCTGGCCGGCCTGGTCGCCACGCACGAACTGGTCAAGGCCGGCCGCACGGTGCACGTGCTGGACCAGGAGAACCGCAACAATCTCGGCGGCCAGGCGTTCTGGTCGCTGGGCGGGCTCTTCTTCGTCGACAGCCCGGAGCAGCGGCGTCTCGGCATCGAGGACTCCTACGAGCTGGCCCTGCAGGACTGGCTCGGCTCGGCCGGGTTCGACCGCGACGACGAGGACAAATGGGCCCGGCAGTGGGCGCAGGCGTACGTGCGGTTCGCCGCCACCGAGAAGCGGGACTATCTGCGCGAACTCGGCCTGCGCGTGACGCCGCTGGTCGGCTGGGCCGAACGCGGCGGCGCGGGCGCCGACGGGCACGGCAACTCGGTGCCGCGCTTCCACCTCACCTGGGGCACCGGCCCGGAGGTGGTGCGGGTCTTCGCCGAGCCGGTGCTCGAGGGCGAGCGGCGCGGGCTGGTCCGCTTCGGTTTCCGCCACCGGGTGGACGAATTGATCGTCGAGGACGGCGCGGTGATCGGCGTGCGCGGCGCCGTGCTGGAGGACACCGATCTGGAACGCGGCCGCGCCTCGTCCAGGACCGAAGTCGGCGGGTTCGAGTTGCGCGCCAAGGCCGTGATCGTGGCTTCCGGCGGAATCGGCCACAACCACGAGCTGATCCGGCGCAACTGGCCCACCGAGCGACTGGGCCCGTGCCCGGAGACCATGATCTCCGGCGTGCCCGCGCACGTCGACGGCCGGATGCTCGCCATCACCGAGGCCGCTGGCGGCGCCATCGTCAACCGGGATCGCATGTGGCACTACACCGAGGGCATCGTCAACTGGGACCCGATCTGGCCCGACCACGCCATCCGGATCATCCCCGGGCCGTCCTCGCTGTGGTTCGACGCCAACGGCAAGCGCCTGCCCGCGCCGTGTTTTCCCGGATTCGATACGAACACGACCATGAAGGAGATCCTGAAGACGGGTTACGACTACTCCTGGTTCGTGCTCACCCAGTCGATCATCGAGAAGGAGTTCGCGCTGTCGGGCTCCGAGCAGAACCCGGACATCACCGGCAAGGACCTCAAGCTCACCCTGAAGAGCCGCGTCGCCAAGGGCGCGCCGGGCCCGGTGGAGGCGTTCAAGCGGCACGGTGCCGATTTCGTCGTCGCGGACACGCTGCGCGAGCTGGTCGAGGGCATGAACAAGATCGCGCGCGGACCCCAGCTCGACTACGACGACCTGGAACGCCAGATCATCGCGCGCGACCGGGAACTGGCGAACAAATACGGCAAGGACAGCCAGCTCATGGCGATCGCCAACGCGCGCCGGTACCTCGGCGACCGGGCGGGCCGGGTCGCCAAACCCCACCGCATCCTCGATCCCGCCGCGGGCCCGCTGATCGCCGTGCGGCTCAACATCCTCACCCGCAAGACTTTGGGCGGCCTGCAGACGGACCTGGATTCGCAGGTGGTCCGGCCGGACGGCACGGTGTTCCCCGGCCTGTACGCCGCGGGTGAGGTCGCCGGATTCGGCGGCGGCGGGGTGCACGGCTACAACGCGCTCGAGGGCACCTTTCTCGGGGGGTGCATCTTCTCCGGCCGGGCCGCAGGGCGCGCGCTCGCCGCGAAACTGGCCTGATCGGCCTATCGCCGGCAGCCGGACGCGACCGTGACGGGCCCCGTCGCGGTCGCGAGCGACGGCGACGACGCGAAAGACGGCGCGCCCGAATAGAGCCGGGTACCCGCCGGATACCGGCCCGGTTCCACCACCACCTCGGCGATCTCGGCCTCGTTACCGAAGACGTCCGTCACGCGCGCGGTGAACGGGCCGGGGCCAGCACCGGAGATGGTCCAATAGTTGTCCCCTCGGCGGGTGAGCTGTCGCCACGGGCCGCCATCGGCTGGGCGAACAGCCGCTTCGCGCAACGGATTCCCGGTGCCGCCGAACAGGATGCCGAACCAGGACGCGGAGGAATCCGGTTGTACCTCGTAGGTCAACTCCTGCGCCGGTTGCGGGTCGCGGACCAAGCGGTAGCCGACCCGCGCCACGCCGTCGCGCGGATCGGCGATCCGCTCGAACGCCGCCGCGCTCAGATCCAGTTGCCCCGGAGCGCATGCCGGGCAGTGGTCGACCACCATCGCCCGGACCGACCCGCGTGGACCCGCGATGTCCAGATAGGCCCCGCAGAGGTCGGCGCGCCCGTAGCCGGGAGTGGACAGCCCGGCATAGTAGCCGTCGGGCGGCAGCGCACGGAACGAGCACGAGACTTGTCTGCCGAACACGTAGTAGCGCGCCTCGGCGGACATATCCGGCCCGATCGGCGCGAAAGTCACCGCGGACACCGGGAATCGGGACGGTGCGGACACCTCGTCGAGCGGACGCGCGGCGCCGCAGGTCGGCGCCGACGGCCGCACCAGCCAGACGACCACCGCGAGGGTGGCCAGCGCTCCTGCGGCAAACCATAGCCATTCGGCACGGAATGGCCGCTCCTGGATCGGTACCCGGTGCATCGCTCCCCCGGCTCCGGCTCGGCTGCTCACGGACTTTCCATCCTGACCTCACCAGGAAAGCAGCCCGGCCGCCGCCGCGCACGGCGAACGAAAATTATCCGCAGTGAAAGGCAGGCGATTCAGCAAGTGCGCCGCTAATTCCGGCCATTCCGCTCAGCGACGGCAGCCGCGGATCGGAAATGATCCGGGCGTGGCCCGTGCGCACCGGAGCAGGCCCCCTTCACCGCCTGTATCGAGGGCAGAGGGTTCGCGCTGCCTCACGGGCGATCTCGGCCAGCGCACGAGCCAGCCGCGCGGTGTCCGGCGCCGCCACGTCGGCGCAGGCCCGGCTCGACAGCGACACCGCGGCCACCGCCGCGCCGCGACCGCGAATCGGCACGGCCACGCACGTGATGCCGGGCACGGATTCCTCGTTGTCGACGGCGACGCCCTGGCGGTTGCGGATGCGGCCGAGTTCGCGATGCAGTTCGGAGCGGTCGGCGAGCGTGCGGGCGGTCAACTGGGGCAGGCGATCCCGGAAGGACGCCTCCACGATGCTCGGGTCCAGCGTCGCCAGCAGCGCCTTGCCGAGGGCGGTGCTGTGCGCCGGCATCCGGCCGCCGAGCCGGGTGGGCACGCTCGCGGCGATCCGGCCGCCGATCTTGTCCAGGTACAGCACATCGTGGCCGTCCAGAACGCCGAGGTGGCCGACCATGCCGGTCTGCCGGCACACGTCGTGCAGCAGCGGACTCACCGCGTCGCGGATCTCGTTGTGGTCGGCGGCGAGGCCGCCCAACTCCAGTGTGCGCAGGCCGAGACGGTAACCGCCGGGCGCGTGCGCCAGCCAGCGCAACCGGACCAATTGATCGAGGATGCGATGCACGGTCGAGCGCGGCAGCCCGGTGCGCTCGGACAGTTCGACGAGGGTGAGCGTCGGCGTAGCGCCGTCGAACGCCTCCAGAATCAGCGTCATCCGCTCGATCATCGATACCGGAGGCGGGCTCGGTCGTGCTGCCGATCCTGATCCGTACGGTAACTCCCCCGGCTCGGGATCGGTCATCACCTCGACCGTCATTGCCAACAACCTCCACGCGTGCTCGCGTAGAGCTTAGAGGGCACTAAGCGGACCCGTGCCCGGAATCAGCCTGGGCGAAAAGCCACTCGCGGGTGTTCCGCTCGGCCAGCAGCGGCAAGAAACCGACCACGGTGGCGTGGTCGGCGACCTGGTCGTAGGAGGCCTGGAGATGGTCCTCGATCGCGGCTTCGCTGACGACGCCGCCGAATTCGTTCTCCAAGCGCCGCGCGGCAGCTTTCAGCGCGAGTTCCTGATCGAGGGCGGTTTCCTGGTTCGGCTGGTGGGTGGCGGGACGGTCGGTCATCGGGAATTCCCCTGGTCGTGACGAGATCGGGCACCTCGGCGCTGCCGTGACCGCACGGCAACGCCCTTCCCACGAATACCCGGTCGTGCCGGTTCGACACCCTCGGCCGAAATCCACCAAAATAGAACACGTTCTTGTCTGTGGAAGCTGCGCGTGCCAGGCTCGACAGATGGATCTCGACGCCATCGAAGCCGTCCGCCAACTGAAGTATCGATACTTCCGCACCCTCGACCTCAAAGAGTGGGACGAGTTCGCCGACACCCTCGCCGCGGACGCGAAGGGGCGCTACGGCACGCACGCCATGGGCGAGCCGCTACAGCTCGACGGCCGTGCGGCCATCACCGCGTTCATGCGGGAGAACCTCGGGCCCTCGCTGGTCACGGTCCATATCGCCAACCACCCCGAGATCGTCGTCGACGGCGCGACGGCCACCGGATCCTGGGCGTTCGAGGACACCGTGATCGCCACCGAGTACGGGGTGCTGATCCGGGGGGCCGGCTACTACACCGACACCTACCGCCGCGACGCCGACGGCAAGTGGCGCATCGCCTCCACGGCCTACCGGCGCGTCTACGAATCCATGCAGTCGCTGTCGGACACACCCAGCTTCCACCTGCTGTCCAACATGTGGGCGCCGGACAAGTGACGGGCGCACCGGGCGCCACCCGATAGTCGCGCGAAATCGGTCCACTATCCGCCCGGTGGCGCTGGACGGTCCCGCGCCGCCCGGCGGATGCTGCCACCATGCCCTCGCTAGCGCCTGACGAGTTCACTCCCGAGATCACCTATCTGAACACCGCCTCCTTCGGTCTGCCGTCCGCCCGCGCCCTTGCCGCGGTGCGCGATGCCAGCGCGAGCTGGGCGACCGGCCGCAACGGGCCGACCTCCCAGGTGGACCTGCTGGTACCCGACCTGCGCGCGGGGTTCGCCCGGCTGCTCGACGGCGCTACCGCCGACGACATAGCGCTCGGCAGCGGTGTCGCGGGGCTGATCGCGCCCGTGGCCGCGGCACTGCCACCCGGCGCGGAGGTGCTGCTGCCGGAAGGCGAATTCGCCTCGGTGTCCATGCCTTTCGTCTACCGGGGCGACCTGGCCGTGCGGTTCGTGCCCTTGGCGGAGCTGGCCGCCCAGGTGCGGCCGGAGACCGCGCTGGTGGCGGTGAGCGTCGTGCAATCCGCGGACGGCCGGGTCACCGATCTCGCCGAACTGCGCGCGGTCACCCGAGCCAACGGCGCGCGCCTGCTCGTGGACGCCACCCAGGCCGCGGGCTGGCTGCCACTGCGCTTCGCCGACGCGGACTATTGGGTCTGCGCCAGCTTCAAATGGCTGATCGGCGCGCGCAGCGTCGCGTTCCTGGCCACGCCGCCCGAACTCGTCCCGCAGCTGCGCCCGATCGGCTCCAGCTGGTATGCCGCCGAGGACCGCTGGGCGGAGCTCTACCGCCCCAGCGCGCTACCCGCGACGGCACGGCGTTTCGACACGACGCCCGACTGGCTCGGCGTCGTGGCCGCGCTGGCAGGGTTGTCGCTGATCGAGGAACTCACCGTCGACAAGATCGGCGCACACGACCTGGAACTCGCTGACGATTTCCGAGCGGGACTGCGCGCACTGGGTTTCGAGCCGGTCGATGCGCGCTCGCCGATCGTCTCCGTTCCTGGCGCGGGCGATCTGGCGGCCCGGCTCGAACAGGCGGAGGTGGTCGCCTCGGCCCGTGGCGGCGGTCTGCGGTTCGCCTTCCATTTCTACAACAGCGCCGAAGATGTCGAACGGGCGCTGTCCGCACTGCGCGCCGGGTAGATCCCGCCGCCTGCTGCCCGACCGGGACCACCGGGGGCAGACCCGAGCACGGTAGGCCGGTGGGTCCGCAACCGCATCTCGACTGCGGACCCGCGACTGGAGCTCGCGGATGAGGTCGAGCGGGCACTGCTCCCGCGAGCCTGTCAGCTCCAGCGCGTGACCGCGGTCCGATCGGCCGCAGCGGGTCTGGCAAAAACACTCTGCTGCGCGCGCTGGCCGAAGGCTGAGGTCGAGCGGGGACTGCTCGTGCCGAGAGCCGGCCTACTGTGCTCGGTCCGTCCTGGTCCTGATCGGTCGAGCAGCAGTCAGGCGCTGGGACTGATGGGCTTGCGGGAGCAGAGCAGTGCCGGTTCCGAAGCCGTCCGGCAGATCTAGTGTTGGACCCGCGACCGAGGGTGCGGTTGCGGGCCCCCGGTCTACCGTGCTCGGGTCCGCCCTGATCCTGATGTCAGTCCCCGTGGCGGCCGCGACCGCCGGGCGGGTCGGGACCGGCGGCGCGGCATGCCTTGAAGCCCCGCCGCCGGTCGCGGACCGCCGAACCGCCGCCCCGAATCAGTTGGGAACCCGATCGAGCCGGAACCTCCGCGCAGCCGACGCGGCGATCACCGGCCAGGGCGGTGCGCGGGAGCGGTGATCAGCGGGAGATCCAGCGCGGTGCGGATTCCGGCGGGTGCCGCGACCACCGCGGGAATGGCGTTGACGATGCGCAGGCCGGTCGCCAGGACGGTCGCGTAGTTGTGATCCCCGTTGCGGCTCGAGGTCACCAGGTCCAGCGCGTAATTCGGCTCGCCCGTGATCTCGACGCGGTAGGAGCCCTCCGGGTCCGCCGGCTGCGGCCAGTCGGGACACAGGTCGGGGCGCAGCCGGGTCACGTGCTCGAGCACCGTGACGGGCGTGTCCCCGACCATGCCCCTGACTTCGAAGCGCAGCGCCGCCGCGGTGCCCTCGGCGATGTGCCCGGTCGCGATGTCGAACGACTCCAGCGCGGGGATGCGCTCGTAGGTCTGCGTGACGGCGTCGAGGGTGACCCCGATCCCGGCCGCGAGCTGACGAACCGTGCCGCCCCAGGCGAGCGACAGCACGCCTGGTTGCAACAGCATGGGCGTCTCGTCCATGGGCTTGCCGAAGCCCATGATGTCGAACATGACCGCGCGATTGTCGTAGCTGGCGTAGTCCACGATCTCCAGACAGCGCAGCTGGTCGATGCGCAGACAGGTCCCCGCGAGCGCGAGCGGCAGCAGGTCGTTGGCGAAACCTGGGTCGATGCCGTTCACCCACAGCGACGAATTGCCCTGCCCTGCCGCCTCTTCCACCGGCTTCAGCAGCTCGTCGGGCAGCACACCGTAGGGATACTGGAAGAACACGGGGGCACACGCGACGACATTGATCCCCGCGGCAAGGATGCGCTGCAGATCCTGCACGGCCTCGAAGAGCCGGTTGTCGGTCATGCTGCAGTAGACGACGCAGTCCGGACGCGACGCGAGCAACGCGTCCGCGTCGGTCGTCGCGGTGACTCCCACCGGATGATCCAGCCCCGCGAGCGTTCCGGCATCCGTGCCGCTTTTGGCGGGACCGGACACCCACACGCCGGTCAATTCCAGTTCGGGATGGGCGATCACGCCGGCCAGGGCATGCCTGCCCACATTGCCGGTGCCCCATTGCACTACGCGATATGTCATGTCACAGGTCCGGGATCGGGAGGTCGAGGTTGGGAACGATCAAGCCGCCGTCCGGCTCGAGAATCTTGCCGGTGAGGTACTTCCCCGCGGGCGACACCAGATAGAGCGCGGCCGCGGCGATGTCCTCGGGTTCGCCGATCCGGTGCAGCGGCGTTTTCGACTCCAACTCCGCCCGCATGGCGTCGTTCGCGGCGACCACCTCCAGCGCGGAGGTCAGGATGGAGCCCGGCGCGATGGCGTTGACCCGGATACGCGGATTCAGATCGAGGGCGGCGAGTTTGGTGTAGTGGGCGAGAGCGGCCTTGGCGGTGCCGTATGCCGCGAACGCACGTCCTGGCAGCCGCCCCATCGTGGACGTGATGTTGAGAATCGACCCGCCACCTGCTGTTTCGAGCATGCGCGGCACCGCCGCCCTGACCAGGGCGTGCGCGTTGGTGACATTGAATTCGAAGGCTTCCGTCAATGCCTGCGGCGTCGTGTCCAACAGCGGGCACGGCAGCGCGCCGCCCACGTTGTTGACCACGATGTCCAATCGCCCGAAGCGTTCGACAGCCGCCCCGGCGAGCGCCGCCGTGACCTCGGCGTCGCTCAGATCCGCGGGCACCACGTGCGCCTGCCGTCCGGCGGCGGCGACCCGCTCGGCAACCTCGTCGAGCTGGCTCTTGGTGCGGGCGGCGATGACGACATCCGCGCCCGCCTCCGCGAAAGCGACCGCGATAGCCGCGCCCAGGCCACGACCCGCGCCGGTGACTATGGCGACCTGATCATCGATGCGGAACCGATCCAGAATCATTGGCGCTCCCTACCCGTCGAACTGACGAATATTCGACAGTCTGTGATCTAATATTCGTCATCGTAGGTCGCTCACCCGAGCCGGGACAAGAGGTTGCCGCCATGCCGGACCGATCCGCGTCGCCGCCGACGCGTCGCGTCGTCGATATCGTGTCGCTGCTGGCGACTTCCGGGGAGCCGATCAGCGTCGCAGGCATCGCCGAACGGCTGGGCATAGCCCGCGCGACCGCGACCGCGATCCTGGCCGAATTGGATACGGCCGGTTGGGTCGTGCGCGATCCGGCGCGCGGTTACGGCATCGGTCCGGCTCTGGTGGGATTGCACGGGGCCGCGCTTCCCCATGACGTGGGCGAACTTCTCGCCGGCCTGGCCGCCCGGACCGGTTACGGCGCCACGTTCAGCCGCATCGAACCGGATCGGCTCACCGTGCTCGACGTCCGGCCCGGCGTCGACCGAGTGGTGCCGGGAATCCCGGTGGGACATCGCATTCCGCTGCAATTCCCCGCCGGGGCCAGTGTGATGCCGTGGCGTCCGGCGAATGAGCAGAACACCTGGCTGGGCACTGCCACCGGGGCGGATCAGCGTATGGCGGGTGCGCTGCTGGCGTTGGTGCGCGAACGCGGGGTCGCGGTGTTCCGGCCACGCGCGGACGATGCGGGCATGGTCGATCTTCTCGCCGATCTGCTCGGCGCGGTCGGATCCGAATTGCTTCGACCGCATCTGCGTACTCGCGCTCTTCGCCAGCTCGCCGCGCTCACGTCCCGGCCTTTCACGCGGGCGGAATTGGATTCGGACGACATATTGCCGCTGAGTTATCTCGCGGCCCCGGTTTTCGACGCGAGCGGCACCGCGGCCTACGAAATTCAGCTGGGACCGCTGCGTGCCGCGACGACGCGCGTGGAACGCGACGAATTCATCGATGCGACGCGCGGCACGGCAGCCGAATTGACGACCGCGCTCACCGCCGGCAGGCATGGCAAGTAATTCCTGGAATTTTCCAGAAACGACGAAAGGCCCTCGACTGTGTCGAGGGCCTTTCGTGAAAGGATGTTCCGGCGGTGTCCTACTCTCCCACACCCTGTCGAGTGCAGTACCA
>NZ_JBSFNF010000004.1:0-80758 GCF_053586955.1 Nocardia sp. NPDC003726
AGACCGAGCATCCGCCGTTCGCGGCCCGGCTCGCGTCCGAGTGGCCGCCGCGTCCGCGACGAAGTCGCCAGCGGCGGTCGCTCGGACGCGAGCCATAAGGGGGCCGCGAACACGCCGCGACGAAGTCGCGGCCAATATCACGGCACGTAGCGCCGCAACCGCCTTGCCGCGAATTCCCGGAAGTACGACAGTTTTTCGGCCGGAACGATGGCCGGGAGCAGGAAGTACCAGGCGCGTTCCATCCGGACCGCCATCTGGTCGATGGATTCGGTGCCGACGGCGATGATGTGCACGCCCGCGGCCATCTCCTGCCACAGCAGGCCGATGACCTCCGCGTCCAGGTCGGCGATCAGGTCGCCCTGGGCGATAGCCCGCTCGGCGAGCAGCCGGTAGGTGTCGCCCCAGTTCTTGGCGATGTTGTCGCCTTGGGCGCCGCGGTAGTCGCCGATCTGGTGGTTGAGCTTCAGCATCGCGCCGACCATCGGGTCGTTCATCGATAGATCGGCGACGACATAGGTGATGCCGATGCACGCCTCCAGCGCGGGCACCCTGGGATCGAAGAAGCCCTGACACGAGCTGGTGAGCCGCTCGTTGCCCTGGTCGACCACGGCGCGCGCCAGCTCTTCCTTGGAGCCGAAGTGAAAATACAAGGCGCCCTTGGTCACGTTGGACTGCGCGATGATCTCGCTCAGGCTCGCGTTCGCATACCCCAAGCGCAGAAAGACATCGGCAGCGCCTGCCAGGACGGAGTCGCGGGTGATCTCCGCGCGCGCTTGCCTAGCCATCAGATCCGCCTGTCATCCCAAAAACCAGCCATCCTGAAGTAGACCGACATCCCGAAGTTGACCGACTTACCGCCCGAACAGCACCCAAAGGATGGGTGAACCGTACCACCAGGCGCGCGCCCGGCAGCCAATTCGAGCATTCGGCGAGACCCGCCGCGCAATTTGCTGGTTAACAATCCGGGTCACTCACCGGCGCCCGCGCGCCATTCCGAACTCAGCTGCGGATCGGCCTCGAGATGGCTCAGCCCGTTCCAGCACAGGTTCACCAAGTGGGCCGCCACAACCTCTTTCGACGGTTTGCGCTCGTCCAGCCACCAGGTCGCGGCGGTGGCGACCTGCCCGACGAGCGCCTGCGCGTACAAGGTCGACAGACTGGTGTCGAACCCGCGCCGCTCGAAATCCCCGGCCAGGATGTGCGCCACCTGATTGGTCGCCTCGTTGAGCAAACTGGAGTACCTGCCCTCGGCGGCGGCGGCGGGCTGATCGCGCACCAGAATTCGAAACCCGTCAGTACGTTCTTCGATATAGGTCAGCAGCGCCAGCGCGACCTGTTCGAGCCGGATGCGCGAGCGGTTGCGGGTGAGCGAGGAGGTGATCATGTCCAGCAGCATGGACATCTCCCGATCGACGACGACCGCGTACAGCCCTTCTTTGCCGCCGAAGTGTTCGTACACCACGGGTTTGGAGACCTGGGCGCGTTGCGCGATCTCCTCGATGGAGGTCGCGTCGTAACCGCGTTCGGCGAACAGCGCGCGCCCGATCTCGATCAGCTGCTGACGCCGCTGGGTGCCGGTCATCCGCGGCCGGGACACTCGATGCGACTCACCCGAAGACACCCCTGCTCCTCCGCCCTTCCCGCGTTGTTGCCGGTTGTGAGTGCCGCGACGGTCCCTCCGAGCCGACAGTCGCAGCCGGGGCCCGGCGGATTGCCCTCGTGCGTGCCGAGTCAGCCGTCGCATCGGCTCCGACGCACGACACCGACATTCGGATACCACTGTCCCAGACCGGTCGGCGGTCCGCCTCTCCGGGGCTCGCGCAGATCGCCTCTGCGCGCAGACCGCCTCTCCGTGTATTCCGGCAGACCGCCTCGCCGCGTATTGCGGGCCGTACCAGGTGGCGAGCGCGCGATTCGCGTGCAGGTCCTGCGTGAGGTGCCGCTCGGCTTTCGGACGTTCCGGTGAGTTACCCATGTCCGAGCGGAATCAGGGGGTCACCTGACGGATCGGTTGATTGCCGGAATCCAGCCGTCGAGCGCCCGGCTGTGGTCGCCGCAAGCAGTGCTCGGCGGGCAGCGCTCGGCCGGCGGCTGCGGCGACCGACCAGCGTGGGGCGAGCTCCGCCGGAGTCGGCGGTCTCCGGCGATCCGCGATCCGAGCTGCCCGGTCGGAGGACGCCGGCGCTCCTCCGCTGGTCGGGCGCGAATACCAGATGCGACGCGGAGAACAATTCGCGGGGAGGCGGCCGAGTATGCGAGGATTCATCCCGTGCCGTGGCACACCGGCGGGGGTTTCGCCAACCGCCGATGTGGCAATCCGCCGTGGTGTAATGGCAGCACATCTGATTTTGGTTCAGAGAGTTCAGGTTCGAGTCCTGGCGGCGGAGCTCGAGAGCACGATGACTTATCGTTGGCCCGCACATCGCTGACCAAGCACGACGACGCCCAGCACGAGGACAGGCAGCCGAGGGAGATCCATGCCACAGCAGACCGCCGTCGTCGTTCTCGCAGCCGGTGCCGGGACACGAATGCGGTCGAAGACCCCCAAGGTCCTGCATTCGCTGGCCGGACGGAGCATGCTCGCGCACGCGCTGCATGCGGCGAACGAGATCGACCCCGCGTACCTCATCACCGTGGTGGGGCACGATCGCGAACAGGTCGGCGCGGCGGTGGCCGCGGTGGCCGACGACCTCGCCAGGGAGATCACCCCGGCGATCCAGGAACAGCAGCTCGGCACGGGGCACGCGGTGCAGTGCGCGCTGGCCGCCCTTCCGGTGGGCTTCACCGGCGACGTGCTGGTCACCTCCGCCGACGTGCCGCTGCTGGACGGGCACACCTTGGCCGCGCTGCTCGACGAGCACCGCAGCTACGCCGAACGCCCCGCGGTCACCGTGCTGACCTTCGTGCCGCCGGACCCCAACGGCTACGGCCGCATCGTCCGCGACGCGGAAGGCCAGCTCGCCGAGATCGTCGAGCACGCCGACGCCACCCCGGAACAGGCCGCGATCACCGAGGTCAATTCCGGCGTGTACGCGTTCGACGCCGCGGTGCTGCGCACCATGATCAGCCGCCTCTCCACCGCCAACGCCCAGCACGAGCTGTACCTGACCGACGTGCTGCGCCTGGCCAGGGAAGCCGGTCACCCCGTGCACGGCGCGCGCTTGGTCGACGCGGCCAAGGTCACCGGGGTCAACGACCGGGTGCAGCTGGCCTCGGCGGCCCGCACGCTCAACCGCTACATCCTGGAACGTCACATGCGCGCGGGCATCACGATCATGGATCCGGCTTCCACCTGGGTGGACGCCAGCGTGCGCATCGGCAGGGACGCGGTGATCCGGCCCGGCGTGCAGCTGCTCGGCAACACGGTTGTCGGCGAGGACGCGGAGGTCGGGCCGGACAGCACGCTCACCGACGTGATCGTCGGCGACGGGGCGAAGGTCGTCCGCACCCACGGCGAGGGCGCCACCATCGGCCCGAAGGCCACCATCGGCCCGTTCGCCTACCTGCGTCCCGGCACCATCGTGGGCGACGCGGGCAAGCTCGGCGCGTTCGTCGAGACCAAGAACGCCTCGATCGGCGCGCATTCGAAGGTCCCGCACCTGACCTACGTCGGCGACGCCACCATCGGCGAGTACAGCAACATCGGCGCGTCCAGCGTCTTCGTCAACTACGACGGCGTCAGCAAGCACCACACCGTAGTCGGGTCGCACGTGCGCACCGGCAGCGACACCATGTTCGTCGCGCCGGTGACGGTGGGTGACGGGGCCTATACGGCGGCGGGTACTGTACTGCGCAGAAACGTTCCGCCCGGAGCTCTCGCGGTGTCCGGTGGACCGCAGAAGAACATCGAGGGCTGGGTGCAGCGACACCGTCCAGGGACGGACGCGGCGCGCGCGGCGGCGGAAGCCATCGCGGCCAAGGAGATGTCGGGTCAGGCAATAGAGCAAAAGGATGGCAATCAGCAGTGACCGCGTCATGGATCGACAACCAGAAGAACCTGATGCTCTTCTCGGGACGCGCCCATCCTGAGCTGGCCGAGCAGGTCGCCAAGGAACTCGACGTCCACGTCACCCCGCAGGTCGCGCGAGACTTCGCCAACGGCGAGATCTTCGTCCGGTTCGAGGAGTCGGTGCGCGGCTCCGACGCCTTCGTCCTGCAGAGCTTCCCCGCTCCGCTGAACCAGTGGCTGATGGAACAGCTCATCATGATCGACGCGCTCAAGCGCGGCTCGGCCAAGCGGATCACCGCGGTGCTGCCGTTCTACCCGTACGCCCGCCAGGACAAGAAGCACCGCGGCCGCGAACCCATCTCGGCCCGACTGGTCGCCGACCTGCTGAAGACCGCGGGCGCCAACCGGATCATCACCGTCGACCTGCACACCGACCAGATCCAGGGCTTCTTCGACGGCCCGGTCGACCACATGCACGCGCAGGTGCAGCTGGCGGAGTACGTCCGCACCAACTACAGCCTCGAGCACATCACCGTCGTCTCCCCCGACTCCGGCCGGGTGCGCGTCGCCGAGAAGTGGGCCGACTCGCTGGGCGGCTCGCCGCTGGCCTTCATCCACAAGACCCGCGACCCGCTGGTGCCCAACCAGGTCAAGTCCAACCGCGTGGTCGGCGAGGTCGAGGGCCGCACCTGCATCCTGATCGACGACATGATCGACACCGGCGGCACCATCGCGGGCGCGGTCAAGGTGCTCAAGGACGCGGGCGCGGGTGACGTGGTCATCGCCGCGACCCACGGCGTGCTGAGCGAGCCGGCCGCCGAGCGCCTCGCCAACTGCGGCGCCAAGGAGGTCGTGGTGACCAACACCCTGCCGCTGACCGAGGAGAAGAAGTTCCCGCAGCTGACCGTGCTCTCCATCGCGCCGCTGCTGGCCCGCACCATCCGCGAGGTCTTCGAAAACGGCTCGGTGACCGGTCTTTTCAACGGCAACGCATAGGACTCCTAGCGCGCGAACGGCGGCTCCGGCTTCGGCCGGGGCCGCCGTTTTCGTGGCCGCGTTAGCCCAGGCGAGCAATGGGGATACCGAGGGTATGAACCGTGACCCGTTGGAGACCGACATGGGCGACGACGACCAGGACGACGAGATCCGCGAGTACCGGCGCAACATCGAGGATCCGCCCGACGACCTGCGCATTCGCTACCACGAGGACGAGGACGACGGCGCGATCGGCATCGAGGACGAGCTGGATCAGGAGTGGACGGCCCGTGACACGCGCGCCGAGGACCAAGCGGACGACCGGTCCGCCGAGGTGGCCGCGATCGAGATCGTCGACGACGATGACCTCTGAGCCCGCTCCGTTCCCGACGCGCCTGTAGCAATCGGCTATGGCCGGGCGTTCGCCGTGGTAGGCATAGGTTGCGTGACCGGGACGACACGAGGAGGGTGCGATGAGCACGCCGAAGGATCCGGACCACACCGACGACGAGCAACGGCCGCCGGCGTCGTCATCGGAGCCGACCAGGGAGACCTCCGGTGACAAGCCCGCCGAGCCCGCGACCGGCGCCGGGCAGCCCACCGAGCACGATCCCGCCGCCGCACGACCGCAGGAGCACGAGCCGGGCGCGGCCGATCAATGGTGGCAGTCCGGCGGCCCGGCGTCCACCGGACCGCTGGGCGGCCAGTGGGGCGCCGAGCCCAGCGGCCAACCCGCCGAACCCCGCCCGTGGGGCGCCAACGGCGGTGGTGAACAGCAGTCGTGGGGCGCCGAGCCCGCCGCGCCCGGGACGCCCTCGTCGGCTTTCGAGCCGCAGTCGCCGGCCGACGAACCGACGAACCGGTTCACGCCGGACGAGCACGCGGAGTACGGGTCGGGCGGACAACCGCCCTATCCGCCGACCGGGCAGCCGCAGTACCCGCCGGGTGGTGGCTACGGCTATCCGGCGTCCGGCCCACAGCAGCCGCAGTACGGGTACCCGCCCTATCCGCCGCAGGGATACGAGCCCTACGGCACCCCGCCGAAGCAGCCGGGCAGCCAGGTGTACTCGATCATCGGATTCGTCTGCGCGATCACCGCGGTGCTGTTCTGCCCGATCCTGTTCGGTCCGGCCGGGATAATCCTCGGGTTGATCGGACGCAACAAGGGCGAATCGCTCGGCAAATGGGCAGCGATCGCGGCGGCCGTCGGGATGGTGATCGGCCTCATCGTGGGATTCGCGGTGTTCGGCGGAGACATCACCACGTAGGTTTTCGGTATGCGTCAATCGGGTGACATCAGCGCGGCGGGTGTGCGGGCATGACCGGATTCGCGGGTTTTCCGCTGGCTGGGCTGGACTTCTACGAGGACCTGGAGGCCGACAACTCCAAGGCGTTCTGGACCGCGCACAAGAAGATCTACGACGAGTCGGTGCTCGCGCCCATGAAGGCGCTCGTCGCGGAGCTGGAGCCGGACTTCGGGACGGCCAAGATCTTCCGGCCCTACCGCGACGTGCGCTTCGCCAAGGACAAATCCCCGTACAAGACCGCGCAGGGCGCTGTGGTGCGCGCCGCGGCGGGAGTCGGCTGGTACGTCCAGATCAACGCCGCGGGCCTGTTCGTCGGCGGCGGTTTCTACCAGGGCTCGCCCGAGCAACTCGCGCAGCTGCGCGCCACCATCGATGACGAGGTGCGCGGACCCGAGCTGGCGGCGATCCTGGCGGACCTCACCGACGCGGGCTTCACGATCGGCGGCGAGAAGCTGAAGACCAAACCCAAGGGATACGACGCCGACCACCCCCGCATCGACCTGCTGCGGCACAAGTCCATCACGTGCGGCCGGGAATTCGGCGCGCCCGCCTGGCTGGACACGCCGCGCACCGCGAAGGAGGTGCGCGCCGCCTGGGAGACGATGCGGCCGCTGGTCGAGTGGCTCGGCGCGGTGGTCGGCGGCGCTCCATCGTGGTGAGCGCCGCCGGGAGGTCCGCGGTCAGCGCCGCCCGGCGAGCAGCAGTGCGAAGCGATCGTCCGGATCGGTCCACACGTGTCCGGTGGCGAAGCCAGCGGCGGCGAGTTCGGCCGCGAGGCTGTCGACCCGGAACTTGGCGGAGATCTCGGTGCGCATCTGTTCGCCGCGGCCGAAGCGCACGGTGAGGCCGAGTTCGCCGACCGTGACGGTCATGTCCTCGCCCGCCTCCAGCCGCATTTCGATCCACTCCCGTTCGGCGTCCCAGACCGCGACATGCCGGAATTTCTCCGGCGCGAAGTCGGCGCGCAGGCGAGCGTTCAGCACATGCAGCACGTTCCGGTTGAACTCGGCCGTGACGCCAGCGGCGTCGTCGTAGGCGGGAACGAGTACCGCCGGGTCGGTGACCAGCCCGGCGCCGAGCAGCAGTTGCTCCCCCGGCTCGAGCACGTCGTGGATCCTGCTGAGGAATTCCGCCCGTTCCTCGGGGACGAGGTTGCCGATGGTGCCGCCGAGGAACGCGATCATCCGGCGTCCGCCGCGCGGCAGATTGTCCAGTGTGTCGGTGAAATCGCTGACCACACCGTGCACCCCGAGGCCGGGGAATTCGACCGCGACCTGATCGGCGGCCGCGCGCAGCGCCGTGGAGGAGACATCCTGCGGCACATACTTCTTCAACGGACCGCGCGCGCTCAGAGCGGTCAGCAGCAGGCGGGTCTTCGCCGCCGAGCCCGCGCCGAGTTCGACCAGCACCTCGGCCTGGGCGGCGTCGGCGATCTCGTCGACCACCCGCTCGAGCAGCGCGCGCTCGGTGCGCGTCGGGTAGTACTCGGGCAGCTCGGTGATGCGCTCGAACAGCTCGCTGCCCTTGGCGTCGTAGAACCACTTGGGCGGCAACCATTTCGGGTTCGAGGTCAGGCCGAGCTCGGCGTCCGAGCGCAGCGCGGTGTTCAGGTCGTCTTCGGTCAGGTGGATGTCCAGCGTGACTGCGGTCATGGCACCGGCCTTTCAGAGGAGGGGGTCGACGGACAGCACACCGGGCTTGGCGCTCACCAGGCTGCGGTCCGGGATCGACTGCCAGCGGGGGTCGTCGTCGAACGGTTCGGAGGACACCAGGGCGAAATCATCGGTGACCAGCACCGACAAAGAGTGGTGGCAGGTGGTCGCCCACAGTTGCGCACCATCGGAGAGCAGGAGGTTCAGGCGCGCTTGCGGCTCCCGGTCGAGGATCGCGGACACGAGCAGCCGCAGCGCCGCCGGAGCCGCCGACCACTCGCCGTCGGGTGCTCCGGTGGACAGCAGATCGCACAGCAGCACCCAGAGCGTGGCCGCGTCGGTGGCCGATTCCGCCTCCAGCAGCCGCGCCGGAGTGAACAGGTCCGCGGCGCCGAGTTCGCTCGCAACCACGGCGAACTCGGCCGCCACGCCGGTGAGGGTGCGCCGCCAGTCGGGCACCACGCCGTTGTGGCTGAACGCCCAGCGGTCCCGGGTGAACGGCGCGCACGCCGATCGCTCGACCGGCATGCCGACCGTGGCCGAGCGCACCGCCGCCAGCACCGCGGCCGACTCCAGTTGCGGCAGTACCTCCTCCACGGCCGGGTCGGTCCAGATCGGCGCGGCGTTGCGGTAACGGCTGGCGGTGACCGTGTCGTGTTCCGAGCCGCGCCACCAGGCGACGCCGAAACCGTCGGCGTTGATGGTGCCGCCGTGCCGCATGTCGCGCGGCGCCCACGCCTGGGTGCGCAGTGAATGGGAACCGAGGGTCACCATGTCACCCACCCGCACCGGAGGGCCGACGTAGCCCAGGTGTCTACACATCCGCACCCGCCGTCGCCGGGCGCGGGCCGACCACCACGCACCATCGCCCGGCGCGACCGGCGTCGCTCACTCCCCTTCTCCCGGTCGCAGATCGCGCGCCAGGCGGAATCCGGCGAAGATCTGGCGGCGGATGGGGTGGTCCCAGTTGCGGAAGGTGCCGCGGCAGGCCACCGGATCGGTGCCGAACGAACCGCCGCGCAACACGCGGTAGTCACCGCCGAAGAACACCTCGGAGTACTCCCGGTACGGGAACGCGCGGAACCCCGGGTACGCCTCGAAACCCGAAGCGGTCCATTCCCACACGTCCCCGATCAGCTGGTGCACGCCCGCGGGCGACGCACCGGCCGGATAGGCGCCGACCTCGGCGGGTTCCAGGTGCCGCTGCCCCAGGTTCGCGGTGGCGTCATCGGGATCGGCGTCGCCCCAAGGGAATCGGCGCGACGCGCCGGTGGCCGGATCGAATCTGGCCGCCTTCTCCCATTCCGCTTCGGTGGGCAGGCGCTTGCCCGCCCAGTTCGCGTAGGCCTCGGCCTCGAACCAGCACACGTGCACGACCGGCTGCCGAGGACGCAGCGGGGTCATCACCCCGAAAACCCGCCGCCACCAGCGCCCCGACGGATCGCGCTCCCAGAACTGCGGCGCGACCAGACCCGCCTCGACGCGATGCGCCCAGCCGCGCTCGGACCAGAGTTCGGGGCGCTCGTAGCCGCCGTCGTCGACGAAGGCGAGGTACTGCTCATTGGTCACCGGCGCGGCGTCGATCGCGAAACCGGCCACCTGGACCGGATGGGCGGGGCGCTCGTTGTCCAGCGCCCACGGGTCGGTCGAGGTGCCCATGGTGAACTCCCCCGCCGGGATGACGACTTCCCCGCCGACCGTCGCCGCGGCGGACGGCGCGTCCGCCGCGGAGAGCACGGCGGCGCCCGTGCGCAACTGGTGGGTGGCCAGCATGGTCTCGTCGTGCTGCTGCTCGTGCTGGGCGATCATGCCGAAGGCGAATCCGCCGTCGATGAGCGGACGGCCGCGCAGGTCGCTGCGCTCGAGCACGTCGAAGACCTTGTCGCGCACGGTGCCGACATAGTCGCGCGCCTGGGCGGGATCGAGCAGTGGCAGCGCGGGCCGGTTCGCGCGAGCGTGTTTGAAGGCGTCGTAGAGTTCGTCGATGTCGGAACGCACCGGTTCGCGTCCGCCGACGTCGCGCACGAGCCAGAGTTCCTCCTGATTGCCGATGTGCGCCAGATCCCACACCAGTGGGCTCATCAGCCGGGAATGCTGGGCCACGAGTTCGGCTTCGTCGAGGCAGTCGGTCAGCGTGAGAGTTCGCTGCCTGGCGCGGGTGAGAACGTCGGCGATCCGGTCCCTGAGCTGTTCGGTGCCGGAGTTGTCGGTGGGGGCGGGATGGAAAGTGGTCACGGGAAACGTCTCCGAGATTCGTGCTGATCGGCGTCGGCGCGGCCGGCTTCGGTGCGGCCGCCGATGGGGCGCACGCCGGTCCGGTGGACCGGGTCGCCATCGGGAAAGCGCGGCTTCACGCTGGTCACGTGACGGCCTCCGGAGGCTGCGGATCGAGGTCGTGCTCGGTGGTGTCCTCGGTCGGCGTGCGACCACGGCGACATCGTTCGGCGGCGGATGCGACGGCGCGCGCCGCCTCGTCGGTCGCGGTGTGCTCGGCCGCGAGGCGCAGCAGCGCGACGGCGCAGGCCCGGATGTCCGGATCGGCCAATCCGTAGCGGGCGGCATCGACCCAGCGCCCGGCCTGCGGCGCCGCGATCGAGGTCGCCTCCGCGACCACCGAGGGGCTGGACATGAGCGCGTCGAACACCTGCACCGGAACGGTCCACGCGTCACCGGGCTGCGCGTCGATGTAGCGGACCTCGAGGTGGCCGGACGCGCGCACCGGCGGAAACAGCGTGGTGAGGTGGTAGTCGAGATCGCCGGTATCGGGGCGGCGGCCCACCTCGTCGTCCAGCGCGCCGCACAGCCAGTCCGCGAAGGTGGCCCCCGGCGGCGCCGACCACTCCGCGCCGTCGCCGCATTCCCCTTCGCCGCCGGGCCCGCGCACGCACAGCAGCGGCACGTCCAGCGCCCATCTGCCATACGCGGCCACCGGGTCGGTCCAGTCCAGCACCGGCGGACGGGTGCGCGTGTTGTCCAGCCGCAGCCAGGCTCGCATGCGCTGGGAGGCCCACGACCCCGGCGGCGCGCCACGCAGGGCGGGTGAACAGGCGAAGGCGGCCAGCAGCGCGGGGCCGACGGCGTACAGGGCGGTCCACCGCGCGGTGACCTCCGCGCGATCGGCGCCCGCGTCGACGCTGACCTGGGTGGCCGCGGTATTGCACATCATCAGCTTGCCGAACGGCCCGATGCCGCTGAAGGAGCGCTCCATCGCGCGATAGCGCGGCAGCTGAAGCAAGCGTTTGGGACGGCGGTCCGCGTCGGCGGCGACGGAAACGGTGCGGATGGACCGGGATTGGAGAAGTTCCCGCAACAGGCGGGCATCGTCGCCCAGGCGATCACACAGCTGGGCGGCAGCGTCGTAGGGAGCGCTGGAGAGTTCGATCTGACCCCCGGGTTCCAGAGTGACCCGGCTGCCCCCGGGCAACGTGAGCGCCTGCGAATCAGGGGCGATGGACCGTGGTGCGTACGGTCCGAGTGCGTCCGCCAACGCGGACAGCTGGGGGCGGGGAGCCGCCGAAGGACCCGACGCCGAACACTCACCCTGCACCGTGAGCCATTCGAGTTCGGCGCCGATCAGCGCGGGTGGCCCGAGCTTGAAGCACACTCCGCCGATATAGGCTTCCGCCGCCGCGCGGGAGGACAGTTCCCCCTGCTCGGTGGCACAACCGGCCGACTCAGGACTCTCGAGCGTGACCGCCATGCCAACCTCCAGTGGGCGTCGGGACGTTGTCCGCTGTTCTTGGTTATCGCCATTCGGCGCGGTGGTATTCCACTCCCCGGCCGGAATTCCGATGCGGCGATCCATCCAGCGTAGCCATGGCGACCGACAAGAAACCGACATGAAGCCGAACAATTCACCCGATAAGGTCGGCTCCATGCTGGATGACGCCCGCGTACGAGCCGACACTCCCGGATGCTCATCCGGGCCGGAACCCGGACCCGTTTTCCTCGACAGCGCCGGATCGTCGCTGCCGCCTCGGGTCGTCACCGACACCGTCGTCGCGCATCTGCGGCGCGAAGCGGAGATCGGTGGCTACCGCGCCGCGAACGAGCGGCTCGACGACCTCGCCGACGTCAAGACCGCGATCGGTGCGCTGATCAACGCCGAGCCGGAAAGCATCGCGCTCAGCGACAGCGCCACCCGGTCCTGGGCGGACTTCTTCTACTCGGTCCCGCTCGCGCCGGGCGACCGCATCCTGGTCTCCGAGGCGGACTACGCCAGCAATGCCATCGCCGCCCTGCAGCGCGCCCGCGCCACCGGCGCCACGGTGGAGAGGATCCCCAGCGACGGCAGCGGGCAGATCGACCTCGACGCCCTGGCCGCGCTGGTCGACGAACGGGTCAAGCTGGTCTCGGTGCTGCACGCGCCGACCAACGGCGGACTGGTCAACCCGGCCGCCGAGGCGACCAGGATCGCGCACTCGGTCGGCTCGCTGGTGCTGCTGGACGCCTGTCAGTCCGCCGGGCAGCTGCCCTTGGACGTGGCCGAGCTGGGTGTGGACGCCCTGTCGGCCACGGGCCGCAAGTGGCTGCGTGGCCCGCGCGGCACCGGTTTCCTGTATGTGCGGCCGGAGTTGGCGCGTTCGATGCAACCAGGACGGCTCGACCTGCACAGCGCGGAATGGACCGGCCCGCACGACTACCGGCTCGCGCCGGACGCCAGTCGCTTCGAGTTCTGGGAATGCGACGTCGCCGCCCGCCTCGGCCTCGGCGCCGCCGTGCGCTATCTGCTCGAGCTGGGCCCGGAGAACGTCTACGCCGCGATCGCGGCCCGCGCCGAGCACCTGCGCAAGGCGCTGCCGGAGATTCCCGGCGTCACCGTGCGCGATCTCGGCATCCGGCACAGCGGCATCGTGTCGTTCACCGTCGACGGCGTGGAGCCCGTCGCGGTGCGCGACCGGCTGCTGGCGCAGGACATCACCGTCACGGTCAGTCACGCGAGTTCCACCCTGCTCGACATGACCGGCCGCGGCCTCGCCTCCGTCGTGCGCGCCTCGCCGCACTGCTTCGTCGGTTTCGACGAACTCGACCGCTTCGTCGACGCGGTGGCGCGGCTGCGAGCCTGAGCCGCCGGGAACCTCAGGCCAGGTGCACGGCCAGTGCCCTGGCCACCAGAGCCGCGGCGTCCGCTTCCGGATCGACCAAACGCAGGCTGCGATTGGCCCGGGCGGTGGCGATTCCGTGCACATTGGTCCACAGGGCGATCGCACGGTGGCGCGGGTCGATCGCGCTCGATCCCGCCGCCGCGCCGACCAGCTCGGCGAACCGCGCGAACAGCGGCAGGCTGACCGACCGCAGATTCTCGCCGGAGCCTTCGAGCAGGTCGTGGCGGAACATCAAGGTGAACATCTCCGGCCGCCGCGCCGCGAACTCGATGTACTCGGCGCTCATCCCGGCGAGACGGTCGCGCGCCGCCCCGGCGTCCACCGCGGCGAACCGGTCCGCGAGGTCGGCGAACCCGCGCGCGGCGATGGCGGCCAGCAGTGCGCGATGGGTGGGGAAATACCGCCGCGGCGCACCATGTGAAACGCCCGCGGCCCTGGTGATCGCCCGCAGTCCCAGCCCGGCGGCGCCGACCTCTTCGAGCAGATCGACGCCGACGTCGACCAGTCGATCTCGCAGCGACTCGCTCTCGGCCATGTGGACATTGTCCACAGCTGCCGCCGCGCCACCGCACCCGGGCGTAGACACTGTCTACGAGATCGGGTAGACAATGTCTACGCTTACTCTCCTGGAGGTCTTCGTCGTGTGGTACCCGCTGTTCAAGTACGTCCTGCTCGGTCCGCTGCTGCGGCTGCTCGGCAGGCCCGTGGTCGAAGGACTGGACAACATTCCGCGCACCGGGCCGGTGATCATCGCGGCCAACCACCTCGCCGTCATCGACTCGCTCTACCTCGCGCTGGTCGTGCCACGGCGCGTCACGTTCCTGGCGAAACAGGAGTACTTCACCGGAAAAGGTCTGCGCGGCCGGATCAACCGCTGGTTCTACTCGGTCTCCGGACAGGTGCCGGTCGATCGGACCGGCGGTGACGCGGCCGCCGCCGCGCTGGCCGCCGCCACTCGCATCCTGGCCGACGGCGGGGTCTGGGCGATTCATCCCGAAGGCACCCGTTCACCCGACGGGCGGATCTATCGCGGCCGCACCGGCGCGCTGCGGGTCGCCATGGCCACCGGCGCGCCCGTCGTTCCGGTGACCATCTCCGGCACCGATCGGGTGAATCCGCGCGGCAGCCGCCTGCTGCGTTTCGGCAAGGTGCGCATCGCGTTCGGCGCGCAGCGCCGTTATCCCCCCGCCGCGCAGCGTCACCAGGTGCGCGCCGCGACCGACGAGTTGATGCGCGAACTGGCCGCCCGCTCGGGACGCTGCTACGTCGATCGTTACGCCGCAACCTTTCCGGCGGCTGTTTCGCGCCCCTGACCTGCGCCCCTGGAAATGGGGTTAACGCTGAGCCACTATGGCGTGATAGTTGGGGGAGGCCGGTCCCCGGCAACGGTGGGTGATGGAGGAGTTGGGACTTTGAGCAGATTCACCGACGAGATGTACGCGACCGCACAGACCTCCGAGCGCGGACTGGTGACCGGCGAGCCCGGCGCCCCGCTGCGGCGCACGTGGGCCGAGATCCACCGAATCGCCCGGCGCATGGCGGGCGGGCTGGCCGAAGCAGGCATCGGGCACGGTGACGCGGTCGGCGTGCTCGCGGGCATGCCGGTCGACATCGCGCCCGCCTGCCAGGCCGTCTGGATGCGCGGCGCGTCGATCACCATGCTGCATCAGCCGACTCCGCGCACCGACCTGGTGGTCTGGGCGCGCGACACCGAAACCGTGCTGACCATGATCCAGGCGCGCGCGGTCGTGCTCGGCGCGCCGTTCGAGGCGGCCGAGCCGCTGTTGCGCGAACGCGGCATCACCGTCGTGCGCATCGACCAGCTGCCCGACGGCCCCGATATCGACCCGGTGCCCACCGCCGAGGACGATATCGCCTTGCAGCAGTTGACTTCCGGCTCGACCGGCTCGCCCAAGGCGGTGCGGATCACGCACCAGAACTTCTTCGTCAACGCCTACGCCATGTTCGATCGGGTGAAATTCCAGCTCGACGACGACGTGATGGTCAGCTGGCTGCCGCTGTTCCACGACATGGGCATGGTCGGATTCCTCAGTGTCCCCATGCAAATCGGCGCCGAAGTGGTGTGCGTGACGCCGCTGGACTTCCTCACCAGGCCGCTGCTGTGGGCCGAGCTGATCAGCAAGTACCGCGGAACCGTCACCGCCGCACCGAACTTCGCCTACTCGCTGCTGGCCAGGCGGCTGCGGCAGGCCGACGACGGCGCGTTCGACCTCAGCAGTGTGCGGTACATGTGGAACGGCGCCGAACCGGTGGACCCGGACACCATGGAGGCGCTGGCCGACGCCGGAAAGCGCTTCGGCCTCAACCCGATGGCGCTCACCCCGGTCTACGGCATGGCCGAGACCACGCTCGCCGTGTCGATCCCCGATCCCGGACACGGACAGGTGCTCGACGTGATCGACGCCGACCTGCTCGAGGCGATCGGCAAGGCGGTGCCGGTTCCGGAGGAACACGGCCAACCGGCGAACATCCGGCGATTGCCCACCCTCGGCTACCTGGTCGACAACTTGGAGGGCAGGATCGTCGACAGCGAACGTCAACCGCTCCCGGCCCGTTCGGTGGGTGTGATCGAATTGCGCGGTCCCGCAGTCACTTCGGGGTACCTGACGGTGGACGGATTCCAATCGGCCCAGGACGAAGACGGCTGGCTGGACACCGGCGACATCGGCTACTTCACCGACGAGGGACTGATCGTGGTGTGCGGCCGGATCAAAGACGTGATCATCATGGGTGGCCGCAACATCTACCCCACCGATATCGAGCGCGCGGCGGCCAGGGTGGACGGCGTGCGGCCCGGCAACGCGGTGGCGGTGCGCCTGGACGCGGGCCAGAAGCGGGAGAGTTTCGCGGTCGTGGTGGAGAGCGGCTCCCACCAGGATCCCGAAGAGGTCAAGCGCATCGAGCGCGAGATCGTGCACGCGGTCTTCGCCGAGGTCGGCGCACGGCCGCGCACCGTCGCCGTGCTCGGCCCGGGGGCGCTGCCGAAGACGTCCTCCGGCAAACTGCGCAGGGCGGCGACCGCGATCCATCTGTGAACGGATCCGGAGCACCGGTCACCGAACCGCTTGTCAGCGGCCGCCCTGGCGTCGCCCCGCCCGTCCGACGGGTTGGGCGGGCCGGGACGCCGCAGCGCGATCGCTCCTCTACGGCGAGCGTTGGCGAAGGCCGGCTCGTTCCCGGCTCAGTGCACTTGGTTCTGCGCGGTCTCCAGCCCCACGCGCAGCAGCAGTTCCACCGCGTCGGCGGCCTGCTCGACGATCACGGGGACTTCCTTGCGCTCCGGCGCCGAGAACGGCTTCAGCACGTAATCGGCCGGGTCCTGGCGGCCCGGCGGGCGGCCGATGCCGATCCGGGTGCGCAGGTAGTCCTTGGTGGTCAGGGCGCTGGAAACGGAGCGAAGACCGTTGTGCCCGCCCTCACCTCCGCCGCGCTTGAGGCGGATCGCGCCGAACGGCAGGTCGAGTTCGTCGTGCACGACGATCACCTCGGTCGGCGGCACGGAGAAGAATTTCGCCAGCGCGGCCACCGGCCTGCCGGACAGGTTCATGAACGACCGCGGCTTGGCGATCAGCACCTGACGCCCGTCCAGCCGCGCCTGCAGCAGGTCGGCGCCGGATTTCTTGTGCACACCGAAACGGCCGCCGACGCGCTCGGCGAGCACGTCGGCGACCAGGAAACCGACATTGTGCCGGGTGCGCTCGTACTCGGGACCGGGGTTGCCCAGTCCGACGACGAGCGCGGGCCCGGCGGACGATTCGGTACTACTCAGCGCTCTCGCCCTCGGCCTCGGCCGCACCCTCGCCCTCGACGGGCTCGGCGGCCGGGGCGGCGATGACGTTGACGATCAGGGTCTCGGCATCGGCGGCCAGGCTGACGCCCTCGGGCAGCCGCAGCTCGCCCGCGGTGATCTGGGTGCCCGCCTCGACGCCCTCGACGGAGACCTCGATGGCCTCGGGCAGGTTCAGCGCGTCGGCCTCGACGGAGACGGTGGTGGCTTCCTGGGTGACCAAGGTGCCGGGGGCGGCGTCGCCGGTGACGGTGACGTTCACGTCGGCGGTGACCTTCTCGCCGCGCTTGATGATCAGCAGGTCGGCGTGCTCGATGTAGCGGCGGATCGGGTGCACCACGACGGACTTGGTCAGCGCGAGCTGCTTCTTGCCGTCGATGACCAGGTTCAGCACCGCGTTGGTGCCGTGCTCACGCAGGATGGCGGCGAAGGCCTGGGCGTTCACCGAGAGATGCTGCGGGTCGGACTGGTGGCCGTACAGCACGGCGGGGACGTTGCCCGCACGGCGGGTGCGGCGCGCGGCGCCCTTGCCGAACTCCGTGCGTACGGCTGCTTCGAGAAGGTTGACGTCGGACATGACTGGATCTACTCCTACGGCTCTTCCGGGCTGTCAGTTACACGTCAGGGGTGCTGCACACCTGACGGATGGTCTATTCGTCGGGGCGAAGACCGAACAGGGACGGCCGGAAGCCGCGCCGCGTCGATCACGGTGTCGCAAAACTGGTCTGCGGTCACCCTCGCCGAGACAACCCGAACACCATACCCCAGCGCAGAGGCGCTCTTTGAATCGGGTGGTCACCGGCGGTTCGGCTCGCGCTCGAGCGCGTCGCGTACGCTGGCGTGGTTGCCGATCGATCGTCTGCGAAAGGTTGTCTTGCGTTGAGCGCCTCCCCTGAGGGTGTTGTCGCGCCCGCATCCCGTGGGTTATCCGCCGAGGTAGCCCGCCGGCGCACGTTCGCGGTGATCTCCCATCCCGACGCGGGCAAGTCAACGCTCACCGAGGCGCTGGCCCTGCACGCCAGGATGATCTCCGAGGCGGGCGCGATCCACGGCAAGGCCGGGCGCAAGTCCACCGTCTCGGACTGGATGGAGATGGAGAAGGCGCGCGGCATCTCGGTCAGCTCCACCGCGCTGCAGTTCAACTACCGTGCCGCGGGCTCCGACGTGGACAGCGTCATCAACCTGGTGGACACTCCCGGCCACTCCGATTTCTCCGAGGACACCTACCGGGTGCTCACCGCCGTCGACGCCGCGGTGATGCTGATCGACGCGGCCAAGGGCCTGGAGCCGCAGACGCTGAAGCTGTTCCAGGTCTGCCGCCACCGCGGCATCCCGGTGATCACCGTGATCAACAAGTGGGACCGGCCGGGCCGCGCGCCGCTGGAACTGCTCGACGAGATCAGTGAGCGGATCGGGCTCACCCCCACCCCCTTGTTCCTGCCGGTCGGTATCGCGGGGGACTTCCGCGGCCTCCTGCGCCGCGGCCCGGAAGGCGCCGCGCTGGAATACATCCACTTCACCCGTACCGCGGGCGGCGCCACCATCGCGCCGGAGGAGTCGCTCACGCCCGAAGCCGCCGAGGCGCGCGAAGGAGAAGCGTGGAGCACCGCCGCGGAGGAGAGCGAGCTGCTCTCGGCCACCGGCCAGGACCACGACCAGGAATTGTTCCTGGCCGGACAGACATCGCCGGTCATCTACGCCTCGGCGATGCTGAACTTCGGCGTGCGGCAGCTGCTGGAGACCTTGGTGGCGCTCGCGCCGGCGCCGGGTCCGCGGCGCGACATCGACGGCAAGCCGCGCGAGACCGGTGACCCGTTCAGCGCGGTGGTGTTCAAGGTGCAGGCGGGCATGGACGCCGCCCACCGCGACCGCCTGGCGTTCATGCGGATCGTGTCCGGCGAATTCGAACGCGGCATGGTGGTCACCCACGCGCAGACCGGGCGACCGTTCGCCACCAAGTACGCGCTGACCGTGTTCGGCCGTGAGCGCGCCACCGTCGACACCGCCTACCCGGGTGACGTCGTCGGCCTGGTCAACGCGACGGCGCTGGCTCCAGGGCACACGTTGTTCGTGGACAAGAAGGTGGAGTTCCCGCCGATCCCGTCGTTCGCCCCGGAGCATTTCGCGGTGCTGCGTGCACGCAGCGCGGGCAAGTACAAGCAGTTCCGCAAGGCCGTCGACCAGCTCGATTCCGAAGGCGTCGTGCAGGTGCTGCGCAACGACATCCGCGGCGACGCCTCCCCCGTGCTGGCCGCGGTCGGCCCGATGCAGTTCGAAGTGGTGACCGCGCGCATGCTCGCGGAGTTCAACGTCGAGACCACGATGGAGCACCTCGGGTACACGCTGGCCCGGCGGACCGACGCCGCGTCGGCGGACGAACTCGGGCGCCAGCGCGGGGTGGAGGTGTTCACTCGCTCAGACGGTGCGCTGCTGGCGTTGTTCAGCGACAAGTGGCGGCTGCAATACATCGAGAAGGAGCACCCGGCGCTCACCTTGGAGCCCCTGGTCGCTACCGCCGACTGAGTCAGCCGGCCTCGGACTCCGGTCGCGGCGGCGCGGTGCCGGGGTCACGTTCGATCGATGAGATGCCGTCCTCTTTGGCGATCAGGCCCCAACGGCTGGAAGTCAGGCGAAGGCTCGGCAGATCGCTGAGGGACAGCACCACTTCATAGGTGCGTTCGTAGCCGGTGTGCGAGATCCGCCACCGCCCGTCGTCGCAGCGCACGTAGCGGTCGGTGTAGAACGCCGCGCCGCGCAGCAGCATGTTGTGGCCCGGAATGAGCACCGTGTCGGCGAGGTACCAGGTGCCGGTGGCGGTGTCGCCGTCGACATCGATCTCGGGGTGATCACAGCGGTGCTCGGTGATCACGTGCGGCCCGAGCGTGTTGCGCATGAACGCGATGAACGCCTCGCGCGATTCGAACTGGAGGTATTCGCTGTAGGTGGCGGTCGCCTCGGGCACCATGGTGTCGGCGAAGTCATCCCACGATTTGGTGTCGAGGGTGCGCAGATACCGGTACTTCAGCCGCGAGATCGCCGATACGTCGTCGGGCTCGCGGCCCTCGTCGCGACCGCGGGCCGACCGCGGATCGTCTCGCACCCGCCCGAAGTCGATCGGCCCCGCGTCGAAGCGCGGCCGGTCGTCGGAACGCCGGTCGCCCGGATCGCGTTCGCCGGTGCTCGCCGCCCGCTGACCGCGGCTCGGCCCGGAAGCGGCCGGATCGATGTCTCGCTCCTCGGGCTCCGGCCCGCTCGAATCTATGTCCACCCCGCCGCGCTCCTGGCGGCCCGGGGGAAATCCCGAGTCGTCGCGCTGCAGATTACCGGGACCCTTGCCCCGGTCGTTACGCGTTTGCCCGGCGATGCCCAACCCTGGGTCGCCGCGCCCCTGCCCGCCGGTTCGCTGATCCATACTCTCAACAATCCCATCCCGAGTGCCGGATTGGGAGAGTTGTATCAGATTGCTATCACGACGAGCCGCAACATTCCCACGAAGATCAACTTCGGGGACGTCAGCTGTTGATCGTGAAGCAGGTGCGGCAGAAGTCCTCGCCGAACTCGGTCAACCGGAGACTCTTGCGGACGATCTTCGGCGCCCGACCCGCCTTCTTCAGCGCCGCCTCCACCACGGGCTGCACCTCGAGCACCATGTACCGGCTCAGCACCACCGGGTCGTCCGAGGTCAGCGTCAGCCCGAGGCGGTTGAGGTTGATCAGGTAGGACCGCGCCCGGTCCGGGTAGCGCACCCCGGCCTGCTCGGGCACGGAGGTCAGATCGCCCTGCACCAGTTCCGAACCGATGCCGAGTGGACGGTTGGTACGCACGTCGACCGACGGCTGCGGGCCGTTGAGCGCCATGAAGCGCAGAATGCGCGCCTCGTCGGGCGCGAGTTCGTCGAGGATGCGGTCGTAGGCCGGGTGCACGTCCTCGGTGAAGTAGACGTCGGCGGACCTGGCCAGCAGCGCGTCGCCGCGGCGGCGCAACTCCTCCGTGCTCGCCGAGCGCAGGTACGGCCCGACGGCCAGCGCTTGCTGCGAGGTGGGTCCGTTGGACGTGGGGACATAGCTGACGATCTCCCGGACCGATCCCTCGGTGACGCCGAGCGCGCTACGGGCGATGGAGCGCAACGCGTTCCCGGTCCGCTCGGCGATCTCCGCCGAGGACTCCCCGTCCAGAGCGGCCTGGGTGATCTCCTTGGTGACCTCATAGGTCGTGCCGACCGCCCATTGGCTCCCGCGCACGACGGTGCCCGCGGCCACTCCGGCCGCGCGGAACACGCCGCGGATCAGCCGGGCCTCATTGCTGATCTGCCGCTGTTCGACATCCGAACTGCGCTCGACGGCGCGCGAACCTGGCCGCGCCACGTCCTGTCCGGTCCTGTCGTCTGCCACGTTTTCTCCGATATCGCCGGGGGAACGAATCCGTCCCACAGATTACTTCCCCTTGGGTGGCGGGGCATTCGCACCGTCTGACTCGGACAGTGCGACCGGCACACGGCGCGCAATAAGGTTTCTTCGCCGAGGGGGTGCTAGTTTTGGGTGCCGGTGAGGCGGCGATCACCGGTGTATCGGCAGGAGGGTGTCGTGTTAGAGAGTGTTTTCGGAATCCACCCGACGATCCTCCTCGAGCTCGTGACCATACCGCTTTTCACCGGAGTGATCGGCTACATCACCAACTGGACCGGCGTGCTCATGCTGTTCAAGCCGGTCGCCTTCCACGGCGTCCGTGTTCCCGGCCTGCGCGCGCTGTATCCCTTCCTTCCCAAGCGAATTCAGGTCCTGCCGCTGCTCAGCTACGACGGCCGGTTCGGGTGGCAGGGCATCGTCCCGTCCCGCGCGGACAAGATGGCCAGCATCGCGGTCGACAAGGGCCTGGCCAAACTGGGCAGCGTCTCGGACTTCTACCGGGAGCTCGAGCCCGACAAGCTGGCCGAGCATCTCGCGAGCATCGCCGACGTGCAGATCAAGGACATCGTCGAGGACATCCTGCGCCGCGAGCACCCGCAACTCTGGTACAACCTGCCCGCCCAGGTGCGCGACATGGTGCACGCCAGGGTGCGCCAGCAGCTGCCGGAGATCCTGCGCGAGCTGACCGAGGAATTGGGCGCGAATATCGATCAGCTGCTCGACGTGAAGCAGATGGTGATCCGCTACTTCCAGGCCAGGCCGCATCTGCTCAACACGCTGTTCCAGGTGCTCGGCGCGAAGGAACTGCGTTTCATGCAGAACTTCGGTTTCTACTTCGGCGCGCCGATGGGCGTGTTGCTGGTCGCAGTCCTGCATCTGACCGGCTGGCCCAGTCTGGCGGTGCTGCCGATCGGCGGCGTCATCATCGGCTGGGTGGTCAACTGGATCGGCATCAATATGATCTTCGCGCCCGCATATCCGAAGTGGTGGGTCCCGTGGCGGCAGGGCCTGCTGATCAAACGGAAGTCCGAAATCACCGACGGATACGCGGAATTGGTTTCCAGCCAGGTGATCACCGTGGCGAATATCGGCGACGAGTTGCTCAACGGCCCGCGTTCGGACCGCACCATGCAGATGCTGGAGGACACGCTGCGCCCGGCCGCCGACCGCGCGCTCGGGCCGGCGCGCCCCGCGGTCAAGTTCATGCTCGGCAGCCGCGAATACGACTCGCTGCAGTCGACCTTCACCAGCGAAGCCATGGCCATCGCGCCGATCGCGTTCGCCGACCCGGAATTCAACGTCCGCCAGGGCAGGCAGATCAACGAGTACATCGCGCGGCAGATGGCGATGCTGTCGCCGCCGGACTTCGTCGACATGCTGCGCGCCGCCATCAAGCAGGACGAATGGCTCCTTTTCGTCCATGGCGGCGTGTTGGGGCTGTTCGCCGGATACGCTCATATCCTGATCTTCGGAACGGGAGTGGCGACATCATGGCTGTAGCGGGTCCGGACGACGGCGATATCGAGGCCGTCGAGCACCTCGGCGCGGCGACGGCGGATGCCGAGCCATCGCAGGAGATCGCCCGGCGGCCGGCTTCGGATATCGCGCACACCGACGAATCATCAAGACGGGTAACGGTTCCCCTGGCCACGGTGCGCGCCGCCACGGGTGTGGCACGGGTCGCGTGGACGGCGGTCACGGGGGTGACGTCCTGGGGCGTCGGCACCGCGGTCGGCGTCACCTCGACCGTCGTGCGGCGCAGCATCGAGGGAGCCCCGCCGCGAGAAGTGCTGGCCGAAGCCGAGTCCGAGGTTCGCGACGCGATGCGCAAGGCGCTCGGGATGCCCGCGGCCACGGAACCGGCCGCGCAGGAGGCGGTGCCGACGCTGCGTGAACAGGGCGCCGCGCTGCTGCGGTTGTCGGCCAGTCCGCACGGCGAGGACGACAACCACCCGGCCTTCGCGGGCATGCTCGGCGAGCTGACCCCGGATGAGGCGCGCATCCTGCGCTTCCTGCATCTGGACGGGCCGCAGCCCTCGATCGACATCCGCACCGGCCGCCCGCGCGCGCTCGGCTCCGAACGCCTCGGCTCGATGCTCACGCTGATCGGCGAGCACGCCGGCCTGCGCTTTCCGAACCGGATCCAGCAGTATCTGACCAACCTGCGCAGGCTCGGCTTGATCGAGCACGCGCGCGAGCCGGTCGGCAACCCGAACCGGTATCAGCTGCTGGAGGCGCAGTCACCGGTGCGCGAGATGCTGAAGCGCTCCGGCTTCGGCACCAAGGTGATCTACCGCAGCGTCGTGCTCACCGATTTCGGCGTGGACTTCGTGCGCACCTGCCTGCCGGTGGTCGTGCAGGACGGACGCGCCTCGGGCCACTAGGTCGCCCAGCCGCGCAGCGCCATCTCGGCGACGCGCTGGAGTTCGGCGCGACTCGCCCCGTCCCGCGCCGCCTGGGACATGCCCTGCATCACCGTGCCGACGTAGCGGGCCAGTGCGCGCGCGTCGAGATGGCCGGGCAGCACGCCCGCGTCGATGTCGGCCTGGATGCGTGCGGCGAACGTGTCGATGTTCCGATTGCGCAGCTCGCGCAGGAAATCGGCGATCTCGGGGCTGGTGGTGTTCACGCCCGCGCTGATCACCAGGCAGCCGTGCGGACATTCCGGCCGGGTGTACTCCGTCGCGGCCTCGCGCAGGATCCGCCGGACCGCCGCGTCCGCGGTGTCCTCCTCGGCCAGCGCCCGCGCGACGAATCCGCCGTAGCGCGCGCCGAAATTCGCCACCACCTCGGTGAACAACGTCTTCTTGTCGCCGAACGCCGCGTACAGGCTTGGCGCGCCGATGCCCATGGCCGCGGTCAGGTCGCCGATCGAGGTGGCCTCGTACCCGCGGGCCCAGAACAGCCGCATGGCCTTCTCCAGCGCCGCGTCCCGATCGAAAGACCGCGGCCGCCCTCGGGTCGTCGTGCTCATGGCGCAATTCTATAGCGCTCACTAGATAATGTGCTACCTTGCTTTCTGTAGCGGTCGATAGAGAAAGGAAGGCGTCATGGGCGCACTGACGGGCAAGACGGCACTGGTCACCGGAGGCAGCCGGGGCATCGGACGGGCTATCGCCGAACGACTGGGACGCGACGGCGCGCGCGTCGCGGTGCACTACCACCGCGACGAACAGGCCGCGAAGGAGACCGTCGCCGCGATCGAGGCCGCGGGCGGCGCGGCGTTCGCGATTCGCGCCGAACTGGGCGTGCCCGGCGACGCGGAGGCGCTGTGGGCGGCGTTCGACGCGCACGCCGACGGACTGGACATCCTGGTGAACAACGCGGGCATCGACGGCATCAGGGAGCCGATCGCCGGGACCGACGAAGCGGCGTTCGACCGGGTCTTCGCGGTCAACGCCAAAGCCCCGTTCTTCATCACCCGCCTCGGCCTGGACCGCCTGCGCACGGGCGGGCGCATCATCAACATCTCCACCGGACTGACCCACGGCGCACACATGCCGCAACTGATCGCCTACACCATGACCAAGGCCGCGATCGACAGTTTCACCAGCGTGCTGGCCAAGGAGGTCGGCGCGCGCGGCATCACCGTGAACGCGGTGGCGCCCGGCATCATCGACACCGACATGAACGCGAATTGGCTGCGCAACGCCGAAGCGCAGGCCTCGGTGGCGACGATGTCCCCGCTCCGGCGCGTGGGGCAGGCCGCCGACGTCGCCGACGTCGTCGGGTTCCTCGCCTCCGACGACGCACGCTGGGTGACCGGGCAATGGATCGATGCCACCGGCGGCGCGCTGCTATAAGGCGTACCTCCGCCTTCGCTCCGGCCATGCGCAGGCTGAAGACGGACTCCGTCCGACCGCACCCATTACGCTTGAGCACCGTGCTGTCAGTTGTGCCGAGTCCCGTCACCGTGCGGGCGCCGTCGAAGGTGAACCTCCATCTCGGAGTGGGCGACCTGCGGGCCGACGGCTACCACGACCTGACCACGGTGTTCCAAGCGCTGTCCCTGAGCGACGATCTGGAGATCGCGCCGGCCGGCTCGCTGGCCGTCCGGGTCACCGGAGAAGGCGCCGCGGAGGTGCCGACCGACCGGACGAATCTGGTGTGGAAAGCCGCCGTCCGGCTCGCGCATCTCGGCGGCCGCGCTCCCCTGGTGGAAATCGCCATCACGAAAGGCATTCCGGTGGCCGGCGGCATGGCAGGCGGCAGCGCCGACGCCGCCGCGGCGCTGGTCGGGCTGAACGAGTTGTGGGATCTGGGACTGTCCAGGGAGGAACTGAGCGCGGTGGCCGCCGAACTCGGCAGCGATGTTCCGTTCGCCCTGCACGGCGGCACCGCGCTCGGCACAGGACGCGGCGAGCGCCTGTTACCGGTGCTGTCGCGCAATACATTTCACTGGGTGCTCGCCTTCGCCAAAGGCGGATTGTCCACGCCTGCGGTGTTCGCCGAACTCGACCGGTTGCGCGAGCACGGCGAACCGCCCCGGCTCGGCGAGCCGCAGCAGTTGATGCAGGCGCTGGCCTCCGGCGACCCTCGGCAACTCGCCCCGCTGCTCGGCAACGATCTGCAGGCCGCCGCGGTGTCGCTGAAACCGGAACTGCGCCGCACGCTGCGCGCGGGCGTCAGCGCGGGCGCGCTGGCCGGACTCGTCTCCGGCTCCGGACCCACCTGCGCGTTCCTGTGCGAGAGCGAGGAATCGGCGATCGCGGTGGCCGCCGAACTCGCGGGCGCGGGCGTCTGCCGCAGCGTGCGGACGGCCAGCGGACCCGTGCCGGGCGCGCGCGTCCTCAGCGGCGACGCGCCGGGAAAGCACTGACCGCCGGAGGCCGCGGACAGATGCGGCTTCCGGCGCGGGAAGTCGCCGAGTGCCACCCGAGCGCGCCCCGGCCGAAGCGCGCAGCACCACGGTGCCGGCAACTACACCGCAGTCGCGAACGCGTTCGTCCACCGCGCGGCCCAACGCATCGGTTCCGCGTATTGTCGGCCGCGCCGTACGATCCGGGCAGGCGCGGCCGAACGGCTCGAGTTCCGATGGGGTGTCCACTGCACGATGCTGCGATGACACTGCGGCGCGCACGAATATCCGTGGCCTGCCGCCGATACGCGACGGGAATACTCGGCATCACGGAAGGGCTCGACCCGCACACGACGCAGGCCGAGCCGATCCAGCGGGAACGCTCGGCATCACCGAGCGCCCCGCACGGCCGATGCGCGGCCTTGCTCAGGGCAGCAGGTCGGCCAGCCGATCGATTTGATCGGCGTCGCGCCCGTAGCAATAGAACATCACCTCGTCCGCGCCGAGATCACCGAATTCGGCCAGCGCGGCGCGGATCTGCGCGGGTGTGGTGAGCAGGCCGGCGAGGATGCCCTCGGTATAGCCGCTGAACTCGTAGTAAGCGCCCATCGATGCGCGGGCGTCCTCGATCACGTCGTCCGGACCGAGGGCCACGTTGACTTGGGCGACGATCCTGGGTTCGCCCGGTCTGCCGTGGTTCTTCCAGGAAAGGCGGACGGTGTCGAAGAGTTTGCCCGCCCACGAGGGCGGGGCGGCGGCGAGAAACCCACCGCCCCAACGACCGACGCGCTCGAGCGCCGCGGGCTGGAAACCGCCGAACAGGATCTCGGGCCCCTCCGGGCGCAGCGGCGCAGGGCCGATCGGCCCACACTCGTCGCCGTAGGGCTCACCGGCCCACAGGCGGCGCATGAGCGCGAGCTGTTCGTCCAGGCGGCGGCCCCTGGTGCGCAGGTCGGTGCCGGAGGCCGAGTGGTCGTCGGCGCGACCGCCGACACCGAGACCGAGCACGAACCGTCCGCCGGACATCCGGTCCAGGGTGGCGGCCTGTTTGGCGAGCAGCACCGGGTCGCGCAGCGGCGCGAGCAGCACTTCGGTCTGAACGCGGACGCGGCTGGTCGCACCCGCGATCGCGGCCAGCGCGATCAGCGGCTCGGGATTGTCGTAGACCAGCCGATCGAGCAGGCCGAGCGTGCGGAACGGGCCCGCGTCGGCGCGCCGGGCCCAGTCGAGCAGCGCGGCGGGATCGGAAATGGGCAGGCCGAGGCCGACGTGCATGGGAATCCTCCAGAGAACATGCGGAATGGGATGGAGCCGCCCGCCGACGCCTCTGCTCGAGGCGGGCGTCCCACTCTGCGGCTGTACTTCTGGGGAGCGCCGATTCGGTGTCATCGAACGAACAGCGTTCGTTCTACCGGCCAATCTAGACGAACACCGTTCGTCGACGCAAGCTCGCCGTCGTTCGCCGGGACGGCAGACGGTCCACCCAGGTCGGTACGCTGGCCCGGGGCGTTATCGGACCGCCCCCGCAAGACACGGAAGGATCCATGTCCAACCTGATCAATCTCGAACAGGTCCACAAGAGCTTCGGGATCAAGCCGCTGCTGGAGAACGTCTCGCTCGGCGTGCACGCCGGCGAACGGATCGGAGTCGTCGGCCTCAACGGCGGCGGCAAGACCACCCTGCTCGAGGTGCTCACCGGCATCGAGGAACCCGACAGCGGCCGGGTCAGCAGGCTAGGCGGCCTGCGCATGGCGGTGGTGACCCAGCGCGGCACGCTGCCCGCGGGCGCGACGGTCGGTTCGGTGGTGCTGGCCGGGCTGGCCGACGACGCGATGACCGACGAGGTCGCCGAACACGAATGGGCCGCCGACCCGCGCATCCGCTCGGTGATGGACGGCATCGGCATCGCGGGCCTCGGCATGGACACCTCGGTGGACAACCTCTCCGGCGGTGAGCGTCGCCGGGTCGCGCTCGCCGCCGCGCTGGTGCGCGAACTCGACCTGCTCGTGCTCGACGAGCCGACCAACCACCTGGACGTCGAGGGCGTGCAGTGGCTGGCCGCGCACCTGCTGGGCCGCCGCAGCGCGCTGGTCGTTGTGACCCACGACCGCTGGTTCCTCGACACCGTCGCCACCAGCACCTGGGAGGTGGTCGGCGGCAAGGTGGAAAGCTACGAGGGCGGCTACGGCGACTGGATCTTCGCCAGGGCCGAGCGCGCCCGCCAGGCGGACGCGTCGGAGGCCCGGCGGCGCAATCTGGCTCGTAAGGAACTGGCCTGGCTGCGGCGCGGCCCGCAGGCGCGCACCTCCAAGCCGCGCTACCGGGTCGAGGCCGCCGAAGCCCTGATCGCCGACGTGCCGCCGCCGCGCGACAACGTCTCGCTGGCGGCCTTCGCGCGCAAACGCCTCGGGCGCGTTGTCGTCGAACTCGAGGACGTCACGCTCACCACGCCGGACGGCCGGGAACTGGTCCGCGACCTGACCTGGCGGCTGGCGCCGGGCGAGCGCGTCGGCCTGGTCGGCGTCAACGGCTCGGGCAAGACGACGCTGTTGCGCACCCTGGGGGGAGACACCGGCGCGACCTTGGCCGCGGGCAAGCGCATTCAAGGCCAGACCGTCCAGATCGGCTGGCTGCGCCAGGAACTCGACGACCTGCCGACCGACCTGCGCGTGCTGGAAGCGGTGCAGCAGATCGCGCAGCGAATCATGCTGGGCGACAAGGAGATCTCCGCCGGACAGCTGGCCGAGCGGCTCGGCTTCACCCCCGCCCGGCAGCGCACGCCGGTCGGCGACCTGTCCGGCGGCGAGCGGCGGCGCCTGCAGCTGACCCGCATCCTCATGTCGGAACCGAACGTGCTGCTGCTCGACGAGCCGACCAACGACCTGGACATCGACACCCTGCAACAACTGGAGGACCTGCTCGACAACTGGGCGGGCACGCTGGTGGTGATCAGTCACGACCGGTACCTCATCGAGCGGATCTGCGACTCGACCTGGGCGCTGTTCGGCGACGGCAAGCTCACCAACCTGCCCGGCGGCATCGAGGAGTATCTGACCAAGCGCGCGGCCCTCGCCGCGAGCCAGATCCGCGGCGCCGCACCGGAGGCCAAACCCGCCGACGCCCCGGCCACCGACTCCGCGGCCTACCGCGCGGCCCGCAAGGAGCTGACCCGGCTGGAACGCGCCATCGACAAGCTGTCCGAGCGCGAGCAGCGCTTGCACGTCGCGCTGGCCGACGCCGCCACCGACCCGGACAAGCTGGTCACCCTCGGCGCGGAGCTCAAGCAGGTGCTCGCGGAGAAGGAAACGGCCGAAGAGCGCTGGCTGGAACTGGCCGACGGCGTGTGAGCCTCGGCTCGCCCAGCAGGACCGGGGCTCAGGAAGGGATGTGCCACTCCGGAGCCCGCGCGGGCACCCTTGCCCGCATATACCCTCAGGGGGTATCTTTCAGTGTCGGGTACCCCCCGGCCGTATGAAGAACTGGATGCGAAGGAGTCGGACATGCCCACCACCACCTACACCGTCACCGGGATGACCTGCGGGCACTGCGTCAGCTCCGTCAAGACCGAGATCGGCAAGATCGACGGCGTGACCGGAGTCGAGGTGGATCTCGCCAGCGGCGCCGTCCGCGTCGACAGCACAGCGCCGATCGCCGACGCCGATATCGTCGCCGCCGTGGACGAAGCGGGCTACGAAGTCGCCGTCTGACCCGGTCGCACCCAGCGGCTCCGCGCACCGGCCCAGGCCGGTAGCGGGGCCGCTGCCGTGCCCACAGCGCTACGCCTGGGCTGCCAGCCGGACGAACGCGGCGGTGTCGAGGGTTTCGCCGCGCGCGGTCGGAGCGATGCCGGCTGCGAGCAGGCGGCGCTCGGCTTCGGCGGGCGACCCGGCCCAAGTGGCGAGCGCCGCGCGCAGCGTCTTGCGGCGTTGCGCGAAGGCGGCGTCGACGACCTCGAAAACACGGCGGCGATGCTCGTCGTCCATCGGCCACGGCGGCTCGGCGAAGCGGTCGATCCGGACCAGACCGGACTCGACTCGCGGGACCGGCCAGAACACTTGGGTGCCCACCGCCCCGGCCCGCCGGACCTTCCCGAAGAAGCCCGCCTTCACGCTGGGCACGCCATAGATACGGCCGCCGGGCTCGGCGGCAAGGCGATCGGCCACCTCGGCCTGCACCATCACCAGGGCGACCGCGATGCCGGGCAGTTCGGCGAGCAGATGCAACAGCACCGGCACGGCCACGTTGTACGGGAGATTGGCGACCAGCGCGGTCGGCGCGGCGGGCAGGTCCGCGGCGGTGACGCGCAGCGCGTCCGCCTCGACCACCGACAGGCGCGACGCGAGTTCCGGCGCCCGGTCCGCGACGGTCACCGGAAGGTGGCTCGCCAGCACGGGGTCGATTTCCACGGCGACCACCGAGTCCACCACGTCCAGCAGCGCGAGGGTCAGCGAACCGAGACCTGGCCCGACCTCGAGCACCACATCGCCGCGCCCGACGCCCGCGGCCGCGACGATCCGCCGCACCGTGTTCGCGTCGTGCACGAAGTTCTGCCCGAGCTGCTTGGTCGGCCGCACCCCGAACCGCTCGGCGAGCACCCGCACTTCGGCGGGCCCGAGCAGCGCCGCACTCCCACGAGCGGAAATATCAGGTTCGGACACCTCGAGAATCTATCAACCGGCGGCGCGACGTCTCCCCCGCGTCAGCCGATGCCGAGGCGACCGGTGCACGCGGGCCAGGCGCCCCAGCCCTGCCGCTGCCGGGTGATCTCCGCGATGGCGATCTGCTCTTCCCGGGTGGCCAGGTCCGCGCGGGGGGCGTAGCGCAGCCCGCCCTGACGCTCCCAGGTGCCCTGATCGAACTGCACGCCGCCGTAGTAGCCGTTGCCGGTGTTGATCGACCAGTTGCCGGTGGACTCGCAGCGGGCCAGCGCGTCCCAGATGTCGCCGTCCCGCACCGGGGGCACCTCGGTGCCCGGCTTGGCTCCCTTGCGGACCGTCTTCGGCTGCGCCGCCACGGTCACCGTCGAACCGACCGCCTGCCGGTCGACTTCCTGACCGTTGACCATGGTGACCGCGAACGTGACGTTCTGGACGCCGGGAGCGCCGGGGGACTCCACCACCGTGCGGCTCATGTTCATGGTCGGGTCCTCGATGACGTTCTCCGGCGGATCCAGCGGCAGCGTCTCGGTGCGCTGTTCGACCCGCTTGCGCGTCACGGTGACGCGCAGGCCGTTCGTCAGCGGCGTGGACGCGGCCGGTTCCACGGAGTCCTGCTCGATCAGCGGGATGCCGGTCACCTCGAGGAACTTGCCGACGGTGGGTGCGGCGGCGCGCACGTCCACCGGGTTGCCGATGCCGTCCACCAGCGAGACCACCCGCGGCGTCGCGATCGTCAACGACGCGCCCTGCAGCGGGAGCCGCTCGTCGCGGGCGGGCGAGACGTAGACCTCTTTCGGGATCTTCAGCTGCTCGAGCGCCTCCCCCGCGGTCACTCCGGTGGTCCAGACCTTCTGCGTCAACCCGTCGACCGACAGATCGACCTCACGCGCGCGGTTGAGCGTGATGGTCGCGCCGTCGGCGATGTGCGCGGCCAGGGCCGGCGCCACCTTGTCCCGGTCGGTCACGGCGAAGCCCGCGGCCTTCAGCACGCCGCGCACGTCGCGCGACATCGTGGTCTGGAAGAGCTTCTCGCCGTCCACGACGACGGTCACCGTCTTGCGATTCACGATCGCGAGGCCGGCGCCGACGATCAGCGTCAGCAGCAGCGCGCCGACCGCGATGTGCAGCAGCGGCGAACGCGACTGGTTGATCCGCGTGAAGGGGGACATGGTCACAGCACGATAACGAGGGGGTAGGGCGCCGACAACAGCAAGCTCCGGAACAGCGCCTTTTCAATATCACGATCGAATATCGACCCCGCAGGTAAATCACGAAACGGAACGCCGAAAGTGACATAGAACACATTTCGTGTACACCGATGCATTACGGGCAGTGACGCCCCACGCGGACGCGTGTGACTCGGCGGGCGTCCCGCTCAGATCCGGTAGACGCGCCGCGCGTTGGCGGTGGTGATCTTCGCCAATTCCAGCGGATCCTGTTCGCGCAACTCGGCCAGCGCGCGCACGGTGTACGGCAGGCAATACGGCTCGTTCGGCGCCCCGCGGAAGGGGTGCGGGGTCAGATACGGGGCGTCGGTCTCCACCAGGATCTGGTCGTCGGGCACCACCTTGGCCGCTTCGCGCAATTCGTGCGCGTTCTTGAAGCTCACCGTCCCGGAGAAGCTCAGGATGTAGCCCTCGGCCACGCACGACAGCGCCATGTTCGTGTCCGAGGAGAAGCAGTGGAAGATCACCCGCTCCGGCGCGCCCTCGTCCAGCAGCACGGTCAGCAGATCGTGATCGGCTTCGCGGTTGTGGATCATCAGCGGCTTGCGCACCCGCTTGGCCAGGTCGATGTGCCAGCGGAAACCCTCGATCTGGGTCTCGATGTCGGCGCAGCCCTCCAGCTTGCCCGGCCAGTAGTAGTCCAAGCCGGTCTCGCCGACGGCGACCACCCTCGGGTCGTCGGCCAGGCGCTCCAGCTCGGCCTTCGCGTCGTCGTCGAGCGCGTTGGCCCTGGTCGGATGCAGCGCGACGGCGGCGAACACGCGATCGTCCCACTGCGCGGCCCGCACCGCCCACCGCGCGGCATCCAGGTCGTCGGCGACGGTGACCACCCGGCCGACGCCGACCGAGGCGGCCCGGTCGACGATCGCCGCGGTGGACGCCGCGTCGGTCGCGCCGCAGGCGTCCAGGTGGGTGTGCGCGTCCACGATCGGCGACAGCGGCTCGGGCAGCTCCGGCGCGGCGCGTTTCGCGCTCATCGGCGGCCACCCCGCCACACGGACGGTGGGACGCGCGAAGCGGCGACGGGCATATTCACGCGAGCGAAAGAATGCACGCGCATTACAGTAGACACACCATGAGCGCAGCTGACCGCCCCGCCTTCTACATCACCACGGCCATCGCCTACCCGAACGGCGCGCCGCACATCGGGCATGCGTACGAGTACATCTCGGCCGACGCCATCGCCCGCTTCAAGCGCCTCGACGGTTACGACGTGTTCTTCATGACCGGCACCGACGAGCACGGCCAGAAGATGCAGCAGGCCGCGGCCGCCGAGGGCATCCCGGTGGAAGAGCTCGCGGCGCGCAACTCCGACGTGTTCGAGGCGCTGGACAAGACGCTCGACATCTCCTTCGACCGCTTCATCCGCACCACCGACGCCGACCACCAAGAGGCCAGCGTCGCCATCTGGGAGCGGATGCTGGCCAACGGCGACATCTACCTCGGCAACTACTCCGGCTGGTATTCGGTGCGGGACGAGGCGTTCTACACCGACGAGGAGACCACGGTGCTGGAGGACGGCACCCGCATCTCCACCGAGTCCAAGACGCCGGTCACCTGGACCGAGGAGTCGAACTACTTCTTCCGGCTGTCGGCCTACCAGGACAAGCTGCTGGCGCTCTACGAGGAGCATCCGGAGTTCATCGCGCCGGCCACCCGGCGCAACGAGATCGTCAGCTACGTCAAGGCCGGCCTGAAGGACCTGTCCATCTCGCGCACCACCTTCGACTGGGGCGTGCCGGTGCCCGGCCATCCCGACCACGTCATGTACGTGTGGGTGGACGCGCTCACCAACTACCTCACCGGCGTCGGCTTCCCGGACACCTCCTCCGCCGCCTTCGGCAAGTTCTGGCCCGCCGACGTGCACATCATCGGCAAGGACATCACCCGGTTCCACACCGTGTACTGGCCCGCGTTCCTGCTCTCGGCCGGAGTGGAGCTGCCGAAACGCGTGTTCGTGCACGGGTTCCTGTACAACAAGGGCGAGAAGATGTCCAAGTCCGTCGGCAACGTGGTCGACCCGCTGGAGCTGGTGGAGAACTACGGCTTGGACGCGGTGCGCTTCTTCCTGCTGCGCGAGATCTCCTACGGCCAGGACGGCAGCTACAGCCACGAGGCCATCGTGAGCCGGATCAACAGCGACCTGGCCAACGAGTTCGGCAACCTGGTGCAGCGCAGCACCAAGCTGGTCGCGCGCGACTGCGGCGGCGTGGTGCCGACGCCGGGCGAGTTCACCGACGACGACCGCGCCCTGCTGGATCTGGCGGGCGGCCTGCTGGAGCGCTGCCGGACCGAATTCGACGCACAGCAGATGCATCTCGCCCTGGAGGCGATCTGGCTGACCCTGGGCGAGACCAACCGGTACTTCTCCGCGCAGGCGCCGTGGGCGCTGGCGAAGTCGGGCACCCCGGAGGATCTCGCCCGCGAGGCCACCGTGCTCTACGTGACGCTGGAGGTGCTGCGCATCGTCGCCATCCTGGTGCAGCCGGTGATGCCGGGATCGGCGGGCCGCATCCTCGACCAGCTGGGGCAGCAGAGCCGCACGTTCGCCGACATCGCGACGCCGATCGAGCCGGGGCTGACGCTGCCCGCGCCGGAACCGGTGTTCCCGAAGTACGTCGAACCGAAGGACTGACCCCTTCTCGCCTGCCGTAACGGCAACGCGCACAACGCTTTCCGGTGTTCCGCGACGGCATGCCCACGGGTGGATCCACCTGCCTTCCCGCCGTGGAATGCGTTGTCGGATAATGAAACACCGGTTCGCGGCCTGGCGACGCCCCGGACCGTGTGCGATCGGTACGACGACGTTCCGTTCGGAATCGGTTCCGGCACAGAGAGGGCACTTATGGGCCAGCAGCACGCGACGGCATCCGTTCACCGGTCCGGTTTCGCCGAACGGCATCGGGCGGCACGCGAGGCCGTGCTCACGTCGCAGCGCGGCAGGCTGGTCGAGGCCATGGTGGAGTCGGTCGACAACAAGGGCTATCCGGCCACCACCCTCACCGACATCGTTGCCAGAGCCAGGGTTTCGCGGACGACCTTCTACGACCACTTCGCGAACAAAGAGGAGTGCTTCGCCGAGGCCGTGCACACCGGCGTCGACATCATGGCGACCAGGATCGCCGACGAGCTGGCCCAGCTGCCGCCGGACGCGGACGCCTACGCGAAGATCGAATCCATCGTCGTCACCTTCTGCCAGACCGTCGCCACCGAGCCGGATTTCGCCAGGCTGGTGCTCGTGGAGTCGTTCAAGGTGAACCAGGAGGCCGTCGGCTATCGCGATCTGGCCGTCGACCGCTTCGCTCAGCTGTACCGGGTGTTCTACGACGAGGCGCGCGCGACGGACCCGGCGCTGCCCGAGCTGTCCGACGGCCTGATCGCCCTCATCCCGGACGCGATCGGCGAGCGGACGCGGCGAGTGATCGTCTCCGACGGACCGGCGCGCGTCCCGGATCTGGCGCCGCTGTTCGTCCAGTTCGTCATGAGCGCGCTCGGACTGCCCGTTCCGTCCTGATCGAGACGGCGTGTGCGCTCGGCCGGTGCGCCGCCCGCCCCACCGGTCGCCCGGTGGGGCTCATCGCGAGAGCGTTTCTCACTTCCAGCGGTCGAGCAGGGTATTGATCTCCCTCGTCAGCGCGGCCTGCAAGAACGGGCCGAAGGTGATCCGCGCGACGCCTTGGTCGGCGAGGGCGGCCTTGTCGGCCTGATCGGGGAGGACGGTCGCGCTGATCGGCAGCGGCAGTTCACCGGTCAAGCGGCGCATGTCGGCGTCGGCGTGCCTGCCCACCGGGAACAACACGTCCGCGCCCGCCTCGGCGGCCAGCCTCAGCCGCTCGATCGCGCGGTCCACCCGGTCGGCCTCGTCCCCGTCCTGGCGCAGGAGCAGGTCGGTGCGCGCGTTGATCACCAGGTGCACGCCCGCGGCGTCGGCGGCCTCGCGCAGTCCGTGCACGAGGGCGGCGTGTTCCTCGCCCGTGCGCAGGCGCTTGCCCTCGCTGTGCACGGTGTCCTCGATGTTCAGTCCGATCGCGCCCGCCTCGAGCAGGCCGTCGACCAGTCGCGCCGGCTCCTGCCCGTAGCCCGACTCGATGTCGACCGACACCGGAACGTCCACCGCCGCCGTGATCTGCCGGACCCGGGTCAGCGACTCGTCGAAGGTCATCCCTTCCCCGTCCGAGCGGCCGATCGAATCGGCCAGCGGATGACTGCCGACCGTCAAGGCCGGAAAGCCCGCCGCCACGGCGACTTTCGCGGACCAGGCATCCCACACCGTCGGGAAGACGCCCGGATCACCCGGCACGTGCAACCCGAGAAACGTCGTGGCCTTGCTCTCCAGAGAAGTCATACCGATGATCATGCCCGCCGCCCGCGCTCCGGGTCGACCACCCCGCGCGGAGGAATCCGCGGCGGCTAGGAGGTGCGGCGCGCGGCGAGGACCGCGTCGTAGAGCTCGCGCCGGGAGACGGCGTGCGCGGCGGCGACCTCGGCGCAGGCGTCCTTCAGGCGCAGGCCCGTCGCGGCGCGGGATTCGACGGCGTCCACCAGGTCGGCCGGGTCCACGGCAGCGGGCTTGGCGCCTGCGAGCACCACGGTGATCTCGCCGCGTGCGCCCTCGACGGCCCACTCGGCCAGTTCGGCCAGCGTCCCCCGGATCACTTCCTCGTAGGTCTTGGTCAGCTCACGGCACACGGCGGCGCGGCGGTCGGCGCCGAGGATCTCGACCGCGTCGGCCAGGCAGTCGGCGAGCCGATGCGGCGCCTCGAAGAAGACGCAGGCGCGCGGTTCGGCGACCAAGCTGCGCAACCATTCCCGGCGCTGGCCGGATTTGCGCGGCGGGAAACCGTCGAAGCAGAACCGCTCCACCGGCAGGGCCGACAGGGCCAGCGCCGTGGTCACCGCCGATGGCCCCGGCAGACAGGTCACCGGCAGGTCCCGCTCCACGCACGCCGCCACCATGCGGTAGCCGGGATCGCTCACCGACGGCATGCCCGCGTCGGTCACCAGCAGGACCGTGCGGCCGTCGGCGATCTCGTCGAGCAACATCGGGATCCGCGCGGTCTCGACGTGATCGTAGAAACTGACCACCCGGCCGGAGATCTCCACGCCCAGCGCCTTCGCCAGCGACCTGGTGCGACGGGTGTCCTCGGCGGCGACGACATCGGCCGTGGACAGCGCATCGCGCAGCCGCTGCGAGGCGTCACCGACATCGCCCATCGGCGTCGCCGCGAGCACCAGCCCGCCCGCCGTCTCGTTGACCACCGCACTCCTGTCCGCATCATGTAACCGCCCCACCCGCAGCCTATCCACCGACGCGACCCGGGCAGATACCGGCGGCAACGAGGGGCAGGCGCACCGGCAACCCGTCCGGCGCCACCCAACCGGTACGGCCTGAAGACCCGCAGAGGCGAGGCCGCATACGATCGGAGGCGTGACCCAGGTGACCGACCAGCGCGCGACCGCACGGTTCACGTCCGTGCCCTCCTGGTCGAGCCCGGGACCGCTGCGGCCGCCACGCGACTTCGGGCCGACCGACCGCGCGCGCGGCTGGCTGGTGACGGCGTTCCTCACCGCGATCGCGGCGGTGACGCGCTTCACCATGCTCAATTACCCGACCGACGCGGGCACCCCCGTGTTCGACGAGAAGCACTACGCCCCGCAGGCCTGGCAGATGCTCACCGGCGGCTGGGTGGAGGACAACCCCGGTTACGGGCTGGTGGTGCATCCCCCGGTCGGCAAGCAGTTCATCGCGATCGGCGAGGCGATGTTCGGCTACAACGGCTGGGGCTGGCGGTTCACCGCCGCGCTCGCCGGCACACTGCTGGTGCTGCTGGTCATCCGGATCACGCGGCGGATGACGCGGTCGACGCTGATCGGCGCGATCGCGGGCATCCTGCTGATCGCCGACGGGCTGACCTTCGTCTCCTCGCGCATCGGCATGCTGGACATCTTCATGGCGCTGTTCGTCACCGCCGCCTTCGGCTGCCTGATCGTCGACCGCGACGAGGAGCGCGCCCGGTTCGCGCGCGCCGACGCGGAGGGCCGGATCGGCGTGACCGACTGGGGGCCGCGCCTCGGGGTGCGCTGGTGGCGCTTCGGCGCCGGCGTGCTGCTCGGGCTGGCCTGCGGGACCAAATGGTCCGGGATCTATTTCATCGCCGCCTTCGGCTTGATGAGCGTCTACTTCGACCTCTCGGCGCGGCGGCTCTACGGCGTGCGCCGTCCCTGGCTCGGGGTGGCGCTGCGCGACATCGGGCCCGCGCTGTACGCGCTGGTGCTCGTGCCGCTCGGCGTCTATCTGGCCAGCTACTGGGCCTGGTTCGCGAGCGAGACCGGCGTGTACCGGTACATGCCGGGCAATCCGTCCGCGCCGACGGATCCGATCGGCACCGGAGGATTCTGGTCGCACGTGGTGCCGGGCGCACTGCGTTCGCTCTGGTATTTCAATGCCAGATCGCTGGAATTCCACACGGAACTGACCAATTCGGCGGGCAACCATCACCCCTGGGAATCCAAGCCGTGGACCTGGCCGATGGGCTTGCGCCCGATGCTGTACTACTACGCCGACAGCGGCGTCACCGGGTGCGGGCAGACCCAATGCGTGAAGGCCGTGATGCTGATCGGGACGCCCGCCATCTGGTGGGTGGCCTTCCCGGTGCTGGCCTGGATGCTGTGGCGCGCCGTGGTCCGGCGCGACTGGCGCCACGGCGCGGTGCTGGTCGGCTACGGCGCCGCGCTGCTGCCCTGGTTCGCCACCCTCGACCGGCAGATGTACTACTTCTACGCCGTCCCGATGGCTCCGTTCCTGGCGATGGGCGTGGCGCTGGTGCTCGGCGACGTGCTCGGCCCCGCGCGGGCGAGCACCATCCCACGCAGCCCCGCCGGGACCTACCTGCCCGCTCCCCCGAACGAACGCCGCAGCCTCGGCCTCCTCGCGGTCTGCCTCTACCTGGGCCTGGTGATCGCCAATTTCATCTGGCTGTGGCCGATTCTCACCGCGCTACCGATCACCCCGGCCAACTGGCACGACCACCTCTGGCTGCCCAGCTGGAGGTGAGAGGTGTGACCAGCCCGTCGCGAAGACGGCGATCAGCCCGGGCAGACGGCCGGACACCTCAACCTTCCAGCGCCGCCTGCACGTAGCGGAGGGCGGTGGCGTCGTCCAAACCCAGTCTGCGCACGGTCGCGACGTACGCCGTGGCCGCGCGGCCCGCCACGTCGCGGGTCGGGTCTCCTGAGGAGGCGATGAACGAACCTTGCCTGCCCCGGGTTTCGACCACCCCGTCCGCCTCCAGCTCGCGGTAGGCGCGTGCCACCGTGTTGGGGGCGAGGCCGAGTTGGGCCGCAAGGGCGCGGACGGTGGGGATCTTGGTGCCCGCGGTCAGCTCGCCGGAGCGCACCTGGGCGATGATGCCGAGGCGTAGCTGCTCGTAGGGCGGCACAGCGGAGTCGTGCGAGACCGTGATGGTGAACATGCCCGCGCTCACAGCTCGTCGCGCGACAGCGGGCAGGACAGGCAGCGCGGGCCGCCGCGGCCGGAGCCGAGTTCCGAGCCGGGGATGCGCAGCACCTCGATGCCTTCGTCCTCCAGTCTGGCGTTGGTCATCTCGTTGCGCTCGTAGGCGACGACCACGCCAGGAGCGAGCGCGAGGGTGTTGTTGCCGTCGTCCCACTGCTCCCGTTCGGCGGTGACGCCGTCCAGCCCCGTGTCGATCACCCGCAGCTTGCCGATGCCCATCGCCTCGGCGGCCGCGGGCAGGAACGGATCGGGGCCGCTGATGTCGACCCGGCCGCTGCCGAGCCGTCCGCCGTAGTCGTCGGCCTTGCGGATGGTGAAGGCGCACAGCGATTCACGCACCGCCGGATACATCACGATGGCGTCGGCGTCGACCATCGTGCACACCGTGTCCAAATGCATGGTCGCTCGGGTCTGCGCGATCGGCACCACCAGCACGGTGTGGGCGAGGTCGTCGTCGAACAGGCTGCGCGCCAACGCTTCCGCCCCCGCGGGCGAGGTGCGCTCGCCGACGCCCACCGCGACCACACCGTCCGACAGCAGCAGCACGTCGCCCCCTTCGATCGGAGCGGTATGCGATTCGTACGCCCGGCGCACGCCCAGGAAGCGGGGATGGAACGCGTAGATCAGATCGGTCAGCGAGGTCTCCCTGGCCCGGGCGGGCAGCGCCAGCGAGGTGATCGCGACGCGCGGCCCCACCCAGAACGAGGAATCCCGGGTGAACAGCAGATTGGGCAGCGGATCGATGACGAAGTCGCCGCCGTGGTGCATGCGGCGCACCAGCGAGGTGGCGTCGGGCCCGAACGGCAACTCGTCGAAGGTCATCCCCGCCATCAGGATCTCGGCCAGTTCCCGCGCGGGCACGCCGCGCAGGTAGGCGGCCAGTTCGTCGGCCAGCGTGTGTCCCAGCCTGCGCGCGTCGACGGCAGCCGAGATGCCCTGGATCCGCGCCGCGCCGCTGACCTCGATGGTCTCGGCGAGCAGGTCCGACAGCAACAGCACCTCGGTGCCGCGGCCGCGCAGGACGTCGGCGAACGTGTCGTGCTCCTGCTGTGCGCGCTCCACCCACGGGATGCCGTCGAACAGCAACTGATCGTTGTTGCGCGGGGTCAGCCTGCGCAGTTCGTTGCCAGGCCGGTGCAACAGCACCGTACGCAGCGTGCCGACTTCGGATGTCACGGCCAAACGCGCGCCCTCCCGCGCGGACACAGCATCTGCTCCCATGATCGAACCGTAGTGCGCCGCGGCCGGGAGAGCACGGAAATTCCGGCTTCGGCGTGCGGATCGCCATGCGATCGGCGAATCCGATCCGACACACCCTAACCTCAAGTATTGTTGAGGTGATTGGGAGGAGCGTGCATGTCGACAGCAGCCGATTGGCGGGCGAAAGAGCTGACCCCCGGGCAGCTCTCCGAGCGTAGTGGAGTCGCGGTCTCCGCGTTGCACTTCTACGAACGCGAAGGGCTCATCACGAGCAGACGCACCAGCGGGAATCAGCGCAGATATGCCCGCGAGACCTTGCGCCGCGTGGCGTTCATCCGCATCTCCCAGCGCGTCGGCATACCGCTGAGCGAGATCCGCGCCGCCCTCGATCAACTGCCGGAAGGCCGCACGCCCACCCGGCGCGACTGGGAGACCCTGTCCACCACCTGGCGCGCCGACCTCGACGACCGGATCACCCAGCTGATCCGGCTGCGCGACAGCCTCACCGGCTGCATCGGCTGCGGCTGCCTGTCCCTCGGCACCTGCCGCCTGGTCAACGAGCACGACCGGCTCGGCGCCGAAGGCCCCGGCGCGCGGGTGCTCGACGTGCAGCTCAACTGCCCGTCGAAGCCAACAGCCTGCTGAACCGCGCGCTGGTGCGCCGCATCAGGAACTCGTAGGGAAAGGCGAACTTGCGCTTCCACCAGTAACCGAAACGGATGTCGAACGAGCTGTAGATCAGGAACCGATTGCGTTCGATCCCGCGCAGTATCGCCGTGGCCACCCGCTCCGGCGGCACCGCGTGCTCGGTGAACGCCGCGGTGAGCCGCTTGATCTTCGGGTCCTCTTTGTTCACCCCGACCAGCTCGACGCTGTGCACCAGCGGAGTGTTCACCGCGCCGGGCGCCACCAAGTGCACCGAGATGCCGTGCTGCGCCAGATCCACCCGCAGGACCTCGGACACGCCGCGAATGCCGAATTTGCCCGCGCTGTAGGCCGCGTGCCACGGCAACGCGAGCAGGCCCGCCGCCGACGACACGTTCACCAGCGCACCGCCATTGCCCGCGCGCACCATGGGCGGCACGAACGTCTCGATGACGTGGATCGGCCCCATCAGGTTGACCTCGACCATGCGCCGCCAGTGCTTGTGCTCCAGGTTCTCCACCGTCCCCCAGACCGACGTGCCCGCGATGTTCATCACGACGTCCAGGCTGCCGAGGTCCGCGTGCACCCGGTCGGCGAAGGCGCGCACGGCGTCGTAGTCGGTGATGTCCAGCGCTCGCGCCGCGGCGACGTCCCCGCCCGCCGCGCGGATGTCCGCCACCGTGGCGTCCAAGCCCTCGGCGTTGATGTCGGTGAGCACCAGATGCGCCCCCTGCGCGGCGGCGGCCAGCGCGGTGGCCCGGCCTATGCCGCTCGCCGCACCCGTGACCAGCACCTTCGCATCGCGCACCGTCGTTCGACCCGCTCGCCCGCGACCTCTACCCAGCAACTGCGCATCCCATCTCGAATCGCCGAATCGGTTCTCCGCAGGGTAGTCCAGCGGACGGCCGCCGACCGGGACGCCGTCAACGACCCAGTACCGCCAGCATGCCCGCGACGGCGCGCGGCCAGGTGAACTGCTCGGCGCGACTGCGCGCGGCGCTGCGCCGACGGGCCTGCGGCATGGCGAGCACGTCGCTGACCGCCCGCGCGAACGCGGAGGGATGGTCGGCGGCCACCGCGCCGCAGTCGGCGGTCACGATGTCGGCCAGCGCGGAGGATCGGCTCGCCACCACGGGCGTGCCCGCCGCGAGCGCCTCCAGCGCCGCGAGGCCGAAGGTCTCGTGCGGGCCCGGCGCCAGCGAGACGTCGGCGGTGGCGAGCAGGGTGGCGACCATCGCGCGCTCGGCGATGAAACCGGTGAAGTGCACGGCGGGCACCCCGCCGGGCAGCGGGGCCAGCGCGCGGGCCCGCCGCCGCAACGCCTCCCGGCGCGGACCGTCCCCGGCGACGACCAACCGCGCCTCGATGCCTGCTTCCCGCAACGCGCCGACCGCCTCGATGCTGCGATCCACCCGTTTCTCGACCGACAACCGGCCGCAGTGCACCAGCAGCGGATGACCCGGGACCCCCAGATCGGCCCGCAGCCCGCGATCACGCCGGTGCGGATTGAACAGCTCGAGGTCGACGCCGAGCGGGACCAGCTCGACGTTCTCCGCGCCGATGCGCGAGAACTCCTCCCGCGCGAAGCGGGTGGTGCACACGACGATGTCGTAATCGGTGGCGGTGTGCCGGTTGGCCACGTCGGCGCACCGCCGCGCCATCGGACCGGGCAGCACCTGACCGAGCAGGCGGTCGAGCCGCTCGTGGGAGATCATCACGCCGGTCACGCCGCGCCGCCGCGCCCAGCGACCGAAGCCGCGCAGCGTCAACCGGTCGGAGACCTCGAGCACGTCCGGCCGCAATCCGTCCAGGACGTCGGCCACCCGGCGTGGATCGGCGGCACGGTAACCGCCGGTCCACGGAATGGCCAACGCCGGCAGCGTGATCCGCACGACCCCGGTGGGCAGGATCTCCTCCGACCGGTGCGGGCCCGGCACGATCAGCACCACGTCGTGTCCGGCGGCGACGTAACCCTCGCCCAGGTGGTGCAGCGCCGTGCGCAACCCACCCGACCGCGGGCCGTAGAAGTTCGCAAGCTGAACTATGCGCACGTCGCCGATCGTGCAGCGGATCGGGTTACCCGCGCCCAACGCCGCATGAACTGCCGTGAAAGAACGGGATAACCGGCGGCGGAGGCCGTGATCTCAGTGCGCGGGCAGCCCGCGACCGGCCCGCGGCAGATCGAGATCCAGCGGAATCCGGCCCGCGGCGAGATGCGTCTCGACCTGCTCGGCCGGCATCGGCTTCGCGATGAGGAAGCCCTGCGCGCGGTAGCAGCCGAGGCCGACCAGGGTGCGCGCGGCCACCGCCGTCTCGACGCCCTCACCGACCACGCCCAGCCCGAACGAGCCGGCCAGACCGATGATGGATTTCACGATGGCCAGATCGTCGGTGCTGGCGCCGAGCCGCTGCACGAAACCTCGGTCGATCTTCACCGCGTCCACCGGCAGCGCCTTCAGATGCGACAGCGAGCTGTAGCCGGTGCCGAAATCGTCGATGGCGATCTGCACGCCCATCCGCTTGAGCCCGCGCAGCGTGACCTGGGTCCTGGCCAGGTCCTGGACCACGACGTGCTCGGTGATCTCCAGGCACACCGAGCTGCCGTCGATGCCGAACAGGCGCAGGATGTCCTCGATGCGCTCGACGAAATCGAGGCTCACCAACTGCACCGGCGAGACGTTGATCCGCATCACGACATTGCCCGCAAGGCCGCGCCTGCGCCATTCGGCGAATTGCGCACAGGCCGACCGGATCACCCAGCGCCCCAGTTCACCGGCCAGGTTCGTCGCCTCGGCGACGGTGACGAACGCGGCGGGCGGCAGCAACCCCCTGGTCGGGTGCAGCCAGCGGACCAGCGCCTCCAACGCGACGATGCGGCCGGTGCGCAGATCCACCTCGGGCTGGTAGTGCAACAGCAGCGAGCCGTCCGACACCGCGCCGCGCAGGTTGAGCTCCACGTCGTCCTGGAGTTCGAACTGCGCGCGCATGGTGTCGGTGAACACCGCAACGCCGTTGCCGCCGCCGGATTTCGCCGACAACAGGGCGTGATCGGCGCGGCGCAGCACATCGGCGACCGTGGTCTCCCCGGGGAAGCCGAGCGCGACGCCGACGCTGGCGCCCCGGCTGACCGACTCGCCGCCCACGGTGACGCGCCGGGCGATCAACTGCTGGATGCGGTTCGCCTCGTACTCGGCGGCCACCGCGTCCATCGGCTTGGCGGGGACGATGACGAATTCGTCGCCCCCTAGTCGCGCGATCATGTCGTTCGGGTCCAGGTTCTCCCGCAATCGCGTCGACAAGGTGCGGATGAAGTTGTCCCCCGCGGTGTGGCCGAGGAAATCGTTGAGCGCTTTCAAGCGATCCAGGTCAAGGAAGAACGCGGCCACCGGGCCGGGACTGCCCGCGCGTAATCGCTCCTCCATGTGCTCGAGCAGCGCACGCCGGTTCGCCAGCCCGGTCAGGTCGTCGTGCAGCGCGATATATCGCAGACGTTCCTCCGCGACCACCCGCGCTTGCAGTTGCGCGAACAGAGCCGCGATGGCTTTGAGCACGTTGAGTTCGCGATTGCTCCACTCGCGATCACCCGACTTCACGAACCCGAGCACGCCGGTCGGCTCGCCGCGCGACAGCAGCGGGACCGCCGCCGAGGTCACCCCGACGATGCCGGAGCCGCGGCGAACGGTCTCCTGGTAATCGGCGAATTCCGGGGTCGGGCGCGCGACCATCGGCTCGGTCGCGTTCTCCAGGGCGCGGAAGACCGGGTCGGCGCCGTCGAAATAGATGACGCCGAGCGGATCGGGATCGGGAATGTTCTGGCGGTGCGGCCACTCGGCGATGAGCACGGTTGCCCGGCGTTCGCGGTCGGTGTGGCGCACGTAGCTGAAATCCACGTCGAAGTACTCGACCAGTTGTGCGAGCACCCGCTCGGTGGCGGCGACCATGGTCGTGGCGTCCACACCCATGAGCTCAGAGGCGACCTGGGTCACCAACGAGTCGAGTGTCCGCCGTGGCACATTGTCTCCGATCGCGCTAACTACTGGTGTCCACACCGAGCACCGGACGCCGCCTGCTGCGTACGGTGGCGGCGGAGGCGTAGCTCAGGCGAAGCACCAACGCCATGGTCTCATGCTCAGGCACTTCCAGCAGGTCCAGGAAACGGCCCTGAAGTGACGCTAGTGTATCCGCGAAGTCGGGGGAAATCGCAGCAAGTTCGCCATGGCGTCGGGCGTAGAGGTATACCGGCGAAATCGGCTGCACGCACAATCCGAGGCGCTCGGCCCGCACCCAAACCCGCGCGACCGCAGCGCCCGCCGCCGCGTAGTCGGTCAATCGCGGGTCGATCGCGTCGAAGGTCACCGCCAGAATGGCGGAACTGGACCGCACCCGGTCACCGGTGTATTTCCCCAGCGCCGAACCACCCGACCAGGACCGCACCTGCGCCATGACGTCGGCGCGGGCGGTGATCTCGAACGCCGCTCGCTCGTCGCCGGTCAGTTCCAGGCTGCGCGCGTCGATTCCGGTCTCCGGGTCGTCGTGGGCCCAGCGGACTTCGGCGAGCATTTCCTCGTATAAACGGGGCGTGAGATAGCGAATGCGATCGGAATCCCCCAGCAAACGCGCAGCTTCTTCGATGTCCTCCGGTTCCACGACCGCGCGCAGACGCGCACCGGCCGCTTCGGCGACAGCCGTGAGCTCATCCAGCACGCCGTCGGCCAGCCTGGCCCCGGTACCGGCCCTGCGGTTGGTCTCGCGGCGCAGCACAGCGGGATAGTCGGCCGCCAGCTCGGCATTGCGATCGTTCCCCAGCCGCAGGCGGGCGAGGAGACGACCGGACCCAGGGGCGCCCTCGACGAACTCGTGCGGGCCGAGGATGCCGTGCGCGGCCGCGGCGACCCGGGCGTTGTACACGGCCGCGCCGAGCGCCACCGCGCTGCCGCGATAGCCGATGTCCATCGCCGTGCTGTACTCCGGCGCCAGCTCGATGGAGATGTCGTCGGGCCCGGCGCGCAACGACCACGGCTGCATGTTTCCCCCGGAAGGAGCCCGTTGCGCGCAGGCGAGGACGCTTTCGACGGGCCCGCAGGCGGGCTCCGGCGGCGCGTCGGCCCACACCGGCTCGTCGTTCGGCGGCGGGTCGGCCAGCTCGTCGAGATGCCCTTCCACATCGATGCGGACACGGCCGGAATCCAGCTTCATGCCCAGACCGATGCGGCGCACCGCGGCGGCCACGCTCGCGGCCCCGAGGGCGACGTCACCGGCCAGCTGCGGCCAGCTGTTCACCGTCTCGCCGACTTCGACCAGGCTCGCCCCCAGCCGCGGCGACAGCCCGGCGGCGCCGAGCAGCTGCACCACGAACGGCGCCTTCTCGCGCGAGGTCAGCCCGCGCAGATCCTGCGCGCTGACCTCGCCGAGTAATCCGTGAAACGCGGGGCGTCCCGGTTCGAGATCGAAACGCTCGACGTCCAGCAAACCGCGGTCGCTGGTTTCCATCAGTACGGGAACACGGTGCCGCGCCGCCGCCTCGCGAACCACGAGTTTCATATCCAGTGAATCGCATTCCTCGACCACTATCGCGAGACCGTCCACGAACTCGTCCACCGAATTCTCATCGACTCCGGTCTCGAAGATCCGCACCGGGAGATAAGGGTCCAACTCGGCGATCCGGCGCGCGGTTACCACCGCTTTGTTGACGCCGATGTCGAACAGCGTTCCAGGGACCCGGTTCAGATTCGACAACTCGATATCGTCCAGGTCGGCCAACCGCAGTTCCCCGCAAACGCCCTCCAGTGCGAGCAGATGCGCGATCGCGTGCCCTGCGCTTTGTCCGATGATCCCGATGGCGCGTCCGGCCAGACGTTCCTGTTCGGCCCTGGTCAGTTTGTTGCGATTGCGATCGAGCCGGATCATCCGGAAAGTGCGCGGCCCCGGCAATGCGACCACCGCGGCGCGCCAGGGATAGTAGATCCAGCGATCCGCTTCCGGCCCCTCCGTGAAATCCGGCGCGGCCACCATTCTGTCGTGTTCGGACCGCAAGGACGCGCGCAGGTCGCGGAATTCGATATGCGGGTCGGCGCGCAGCGCGGCGAGTGTCCGCGCGTCCTCGGGTTCGGCGGGGTCGAGGATCAGTGGCCGGTGATCCGCCGCTCGGCTGCGGTCATCGCCCATGTCCGCGCCGGCCCTCCGTCGCCCGCCCGATTCCGCATCGCAGGTCGGCCGGATGCTCGGCAGGCAGGCCGAGCTCGTCCTGTTCGCGTCGCGTCAGGAATCGCTGCGACTCCTCGGCTATCGCGGCGTGGCCGCGGGTGTCCCACCACAATGGAACGGTTCGGTAGCGCTCGTCCGGATACGGCACCGCGCGGATGTGTTCGGCCGCGACGGCGCCGCAGGCCTCGTGGCGGGCCACGGTGAAGGAGGCCACCGTCGCGAAACCGTAGCGGGCGCCGAGCAGGCGCGCGCCGTGCAGCACGGTGCGTGAGATCGCGGCACTGAGTTCGCCCCGGTGGGCGGCGTCACGAGCGACCCACGCGCCTTTGGCCTCGACCACGCCCTGCGGTATCCGGTCGGCAATCATCCGCCGCAGGTCGTCCGCGCCCGGCTGACCGGCCCACTCGACCAGCGCGTGCGCCTGCCGCGCGTCGGTGTACGGGCCCTGCATCCGCACCCCCGCGACCATCTCGCCGCCGGCGTCGAGCGCGACGAAGAACAGCGACGACGACGCCCCGTCGGCGACCGATTCGTATTCGAGCGCCTGTTCGACACCGAAACGCCGGTAGACCTCCCGCGCCCCGTGCAGATACCGGCGCCAGAGTTCCGGTTGCACGTCCGGTTCGGAGACAAAGAACGCACACTCGGATTGCGCGTCGTAATACCGTCGCACTCCCCGCCCACGGGAGTTCCTCGGCACGACTGCAATCAGATCCACAGTCATGTTGTTCCTACTCCATCGCCGCGCTGCCATGCGCGATAGTCCAGCCCGATGCAGCCCCCCACGGCCCGAGCCGAGACGAAGTTGCCCAGGGCAGTATCCGTCATCGGACAGGAATTGACCAGCCGTCCGGCTAATCTTCCGAAAACTCTCCGGTACACGCGATATCTTCGCAGGTCAAACCGAATGTATTCCATATCGGAAATAACATGGAGACCAGTTGGTTCGGGGTTAGTTACTTATCAGCAAGCTAAACGAGGATGGAAATGAACAACTCGACCGATTCCGGGCCGTGCCAGATCTCGATCTCTTCACGGTAGGCCCGCGTGATCTCCGCGGATGCCGTCGCGTCGTCTACCTGCGCCCAGACGTCCTCCACCGGATCGTGATAGTCGCCGTTCGGCGCGAATCGGGCATAGACGCCTTTGGGGACGCGTACCAAGACGTCGCCCACCGGCACGGCGTCCGGCGCGGGATACTCGAAACAGACCACCGCGTTGTAGTTCCCGGCCGGGTCCGGCACGTACACCGTGTACATCGGACGGTCGGCACCGTCCCGGTCGCGCAGCCGGTCCTTGAGGAACTCGATGAGGTCGCTGTTGCTGACCTTGAAGCTCGGGCGCACCCGCGGGACGACCAGCCCGCCGTAGATCGCCTCGGCCCGCACCACGATCGCATAGCTCATCGCGCGTCGACCGCCAGGTACAGATCGATCTTGTAGGCGTGCGGATAGCACTCGAAATCGCCGGTGTAGGTCCGTTTGATCTGGTTGTGTTCCTCGGCGTAGGCGATCTGCGTCCACAGGTCGGTCATCACCTGCGGGAAGTTGCCCACCGAGGAGAACCGGGCGTAGGCGCCGCGCGGCAGCCGGGCCACCAGGTGACCGCGGGTGACTTCACCGAAGGACGCGCACTGATACCCGACGATCTGGGTGTTGTACGTGCCCAGCTCACCGGTGTAATCGGTGTAGGCGCTGGCCAGCGGGCCGCCGAGTTCCTGGTGCAGCACCGCGGCCCAGGCGGCCTCCAGATCGCGGTCACGCAGTTCCCCGAGCGCGCGTTTGGGGCTGCGTACCGGCAGCCCGGCAACCCACGTCTCGTCCCGCTCGACGATCTCAAACTGCATGGAAAGACTCTTTCGAAAGAAGCCGGAGGTGAACCACCGCATCCGGTCGGTCGGAACCGCCATGCTACCAACCCGGACCGGGTGGTACCGATCACATATCACCGTCGGTGACCGCTCGATCACCCCGCTGAACTGGACGGATGTCCGAAGCGGTACGGTCCGGACGGGACCGATCAACGGGCAACGGCACCGGCCGGTCGCCTCGAAGCGCGATCGTCCGGTTCGTCCCTCCCGTGGCAGCACCGAACGGAGTTCTGATGCACGAGACGCCGATCTTCGGCCGATCCCGGCGCCCGGGGAGTCGCGCCGGAACCACCCCGGACGGCCACTGACGTGTGCCGGACCATCGCCGAACTCGACGCGGCGGTCGCCGACTGCTTCGCCTGCCCCAGACTGGTCGCGTGGCGTGAACTCGTCGCGCGAGACAAACGCGCCGCCTTCCGCGACCAGACCTATTGGGGCCGCCCGGTACCCGGCTTCGGTCCGGCGGACGCGCGGATGCTCCTCGTCGGCCTCGCACCCGCCGCACACGGCGGCAACCGCACCGGCCGCATGTTCACGGGCGACCGCAGCGGCGACGTGCTCTTCGCGGCGCTGCACGCGGTGGGTCTGGCCAACCAGCCGACGGCGGTCAGCGCCGACGACGGTCTGCGGCTGCACGGCGTGCGCGTCACCGCCCCGGTGCACTGCGCGCCGCCGGACAACAAGCCGACACCGGCCGAGCGGGATCGCTGCGGTCACTGGCTGAAAACCGAATTGCGCCTGCTGACGCCCACCGTCCGCGCGGTGGTGGTGCTCGGCGCGTTCGGCTGGCAAGCCCTGCTTCCGGTGCTGGCGGGCGCCGGCTGGGCCGTGCCGCGCCCGCGACCGAAATTCGGCCACGGCGCGCACGTCGAACTGGCGGCGTCCGAGGCGGGCCGCGCTCCGCTGCACTTGTTCGGCTGCTACCACGTCAGTCAGCAGAACACCTTCACCGGACGACTCACCCCGACCATGCTGGAAGCGGTGCTGGCCGAAGCGGCGCTGGCCGCGGGGCTCGAGGTGCGGCGCGGCCACGCGCCGCGCGGATGACCGGGCGCGCATCGCCGCTCGGCAGCGGGTTCAGACGTGATCGACCAGGGCCGGATGACCTGCTTCATGGGCGCAGTGCGCGCAGCAGAAGTAGTCCCCGCGCGCCTCGACGCCGTGACCGACGATCCGGCAGGAACAGTGCGTGCACGTCGGGGCCATGGCGGTGATCGCGCATTCGAAGCTGTCGAAGGTGGCGGACTGGCCGTCACGGGTGATGGTGAACGTCTTGTCGTACTCGTTTCCGCAGGTGTCGCAGGTGGCCATGAGCTGTGGTCCTCTCGCGTCGATGGGCTCGAGCATCGCAGTTCGCGGTACCCAGTGCCGTGCGCGCGAAACGATCGGAAGACCTCAGCCCAGGCGCAGAGCTCCGACCGGGCAGCTGTCCACGACGAGCTCGAGCAACTCCCGGTCGGACCCTTCGGTGTCGGCCGCGACGACGACTCCGTCCGCGCCGACCTGGAAAAGGTCCGGCGCCAGCGCTTCACACATGCCGTGACCGGCGCACACGGCGCGGTCGGCGATGATCCTCATCGGCCGATCCGCTCCAACCGGATGGGCAGGCCGTCGGCGGGCACCGGCCCGGTCCCCGCGACCAGCGGCAGCTGATAGCCGTCCGGCACGCTCCAGCGATACCGCAGCAGCATCTGGTGCATCACGGCTTTCACCGTCATGCCGCCGAAGTAGAGGCCGATGCACTTGTGCGCCCCGCCGCCGAAAGGCGCCCACGCGAAGCGGTGCGATCGGTCCTCGCGACGATGCTCGGCGAAACGCTCCGGGTCGAAGGTGTCGGGATCGTGCCAGTACTCCGCGTTGCGCATGAGCCCGTACGTGCCACAGAGGATGAACGTTCCCTTCGGCAGGTAGTAGCCGAGAATGTCGGTGTCGGCGATGGTTTCGCGGACCTGCTGAGCCACCGGCGAATAGACCCGCAGCGCCTCCTTGAACGCGAGGTCGAGCGAGGGCAGGCGGTCGAGATCGTCGTAGTCCAGCGCCGGCTTGCCCAGCGCGACGGATTCGGCGCGCAGCCGCTCCTGCCATTCGGGATGCCTGCCGAGCTCGTAGGCGAGCATGGAGGCCGCGATGGTGCTGGTGTCGTGGGCGGCCATCATCACGAAGATCATGTGCTCGACCACCTCGGCGTCGGTGAAGCTCTCGCCGTCGGCGGTGCCGGCCCGGCACAGCACGCTGAACAGGTCGTTGCCGTCACCGGCGCGCTTGGCGGGCAACTCGCGGCGGAAGTGTTCCTCGAGCACCCGGCGCCCGCGCACGCCGCGCGCCCACACCCCGCCCGGCACGTTCGCCCGGATCAGGGCCGCTCCGCCGCGCACCGCGTCCTCGAAAGCGCGTTCCAGGCGTGCGGCGTCCGCGCTGGGTTCCGCGCCCGCGAAGACCTCGGTGGCCTGCTGGAGCAGCAGCTTCTTGATCGCCCGGTAGACGCGGAAGTCCTCGGCGGGCTCCCACCGCGCGATGGCGCTGGTGATCCGAGGCGTGGTCATGTCGAGGTAGCCGATCAACCGTGGCCGGGTGAAGGCCTGCTGCATGACACGCCGATGGAAGAGGTGGTCGTCGAAGTCCCGCAGCAACAAGCCGCCGCGGAAGAACGGGCCGATCAGCCACTCCCAGCCGCGCTGCGCCGACAGCACCTTGTTCCGGTCGAGCATCACCGCCTCGTACCCCTCCGGACTGCCGAAGGTGACCATCCGGCGACCGAGCATGCCCATCCACTGCACTGGTCCGAGTCGATCGAATCGCGCTCGCGCGAATCCGATCGGATCGGCCAGCGCGTGCACGGTGTACCCGATCCCGGGGAGCCCGAAGTCGCCCGGCACCGGTTTCAGGCCGCTGCCCGGCGGCGGATCGGCGAGCGGACGCACCGGAGCGGGGTAATGCGCGACCGCCCGCGCGGCGGCGCGCTGCGCGTGCCAGGCCCACGTGGTCCGCGCCTGGCGGATCGTGCCGGAGACTTCGTCGAGCGACTGGGGCACAAGCAGACTCATGACCGTCTTTCCCTTCGCGACACTGCGATAGTCCGACGATAGAGGAAACGACCGTTTCCGTAAACATTTGTTTCCCAATTTTGGCTGTGCCAAGCTGACCTGGTGACCCGAACCGTCAGCGGCACCTACCGCGGGGCGTCGACGGCCGAGCGCCGCGAGGACCGGCGCAGGCGGTTGCTCGACGCCGCGCTCGACATCATCGGCACCCAGGGGCTGTCGGCGTTGACCGTGCGCGGGGTGTGTGAACACGCCAAGGTCGGTCCGCGGTTCTTCTACGAAGCGTTCCCCGATCGCGACGCGCTCGCCTCCGGCGTGCTGATAGAAATCCAGCAGGCGGCGCTGGATCGGGCGAAGGCCGCGATCGCCGAGACCCAGGGCACGCCCGCCGACCGCATCCGCGCCGGGGTCGCGGCCCTCATCGTCGAACTCACCGACGATCCGCGGCGCGCGAAAGTGGCGTTCGCCCAGACCTATGGCGACGAGGCGCTCATGCGCAGCCGGTTCGCGGGCATGCGCCAGGTCGCCGACGTCATCATCGAGCAGACCCGCCTGGTGCTCGAGTTGCCGGAGGGACAGGACACCGCGATCGCCGCGACCTCCCAGCTGATCACCGGCGGCGCGGCCGAGCTGGTCTTGGTCTGGCTGGACGGGGGTCTCGACGTGGATCGGAACGGTCTGATCGCATTGCTGGCCGATTTCACCGTGGCGATGCTGGATCGGCTGCCCGCGGTCGCCGGACGGCTGTCCGGCCTCACACCAGATTCCTGATCAGCGAGGACATCAGCGGCTCGCGCAGGCCGGGCAGCGCGGCGAAGTCGCCCGCGACCACACGGTTGGTCGCCAGCGCGACCACCGCGCCGATCACCGCTTCACCCGCAAGCCGCTGATGCGGGCGGGTCGCGCCGAGGGCGGCGGCGAATCCGTCCACCAGAGCCGCCTGGGTGGCCAGCCGCCGCTCCAGCACCGGCCTTCCCGCCGCGTACACCTCCACCAAGAAGACCCGCGCGACCTGGGGCTCCTGCGCGAGGGTGGAGAAATACGCGTCGAGCGCCCGGTCGATCCGCTCCAGCGGCGCACCGTCGGCCGCGAGCGCGCCCGCGATCCTGGTCATCACGATCTCCACGGCCATGTCGTAGGCGGCCAGGAAACACGCCTCCTTGTTGGCGAAGTGCTGGTAGAAGGTCATCCTGGACACCTCGGCCCGCTTCAGCACGTCCGCCACCGTCGCCGCGGCGTAGCCCTTGTCCGCGGCCGCCTCGATCATCGCCACCAGCATGCGCGACCGCTGCGCGGCCACCACCTCTTCCGGCGCGATCCCGTGATTGCCGCCGTGCAGTTTCCCGCCCGCCCGCGCCTTCAGCAACGATCCTCGCTCCACGTTCCGATGCTAAGCATCCGCGCACCGGTCGCGGGCCCGGTCGGCATACGACGGCGTGCCTGGAATCGAACCGCGACCGGCACGAACGAGGCAGGGTGGCCGTCCGAGAGTGCTCGCGGAGTGATCCACACCTTCGGCGACATCTGCTGCTGGGAACCAGTGCCCAATCTCCCAATCACCTCACCCGATCTCGATATCGCTCGCGCCGAGAGGGTTTCGACCAGTAAGCTGCCTGCGGAGCGCCTGGGGACGGCGCAACAAAAAGGGGGGAGCACGGATGACCGTGTCAAAGGAACGCACCGCTCTCGAGAGTCGCGCAGGATATGTCGCGCGAATACTGGCCGCCTGCGCCATCGCCGGTGCATTGGCGACCTCGGCATGTGGCGGCGGATCAGGCCCGAAGCATCCCGCGCACCCCACACCGTCGCCCCTCCCGGCGCCTACTTCCAGCAGCCAGGCGATAAGCAGCGAGAACCTGGGCTACCTGTGGCCGCTCACCGTCGATCGGGGCACTCTGGAATGCCGCCCCGGTGACCTGGCCGTGTTCATCGGCCCGGACGGCGCCGTCTACGCCCTGAACGACAACGCCTCTCATGCCGGATTCGCCGACATCGAGCCCCTACGGGCCACCGGCGCCGACGGCGACAAGGTCAGCCTCGGCGCCCTGCGCAGCAAAACCCTCGGACTCTGTCATCTGCCCGGCTGACCGCCATCCTGCGCACAACTTCTCCGCCCTCACCGCATGCATGCGACCCGATGTCCTGACTTTCCGCCGATCCACATAACGCCGGTGCGCGGGCATTGCCCGGCTCCTAGACTGGAGAACTGCGGCGCGGTCGACCGCAGGAAATGCCACGGCATTTTCCGCGATCGGCAAAACCAGATGTCCCGATCAGCAAGGGCCGCCTACCGCGGCCCGTCCCGATGGAGGAGGGCCGCATGCCCGACTCGTTCCACATGCGCGTCTGTCTGCTCGGCCAGGGCTGCGTCTGCCCGACGGTCACCGTATTCCTCGCACCCGAGCCACTGATTCCGGGCGGCAACATGCTGCACCTGGTCGAACAAACCCCGATCGCCGATGACACCGGCGCACCCGGCGTCGATCCCGAGCTGATCGGTCTGGTCGAGACCGAGCCCACCGGTCCAGCACTGCGCACCGAGGTCCACGAATTCCGTCCCGGCCGCCCCGATCCGCACCAAGTGCACGACATCCTGCACGACCACCACATCACCGACGTCGCCCCGATGGGCCTGGACGTCGGCGACCCCACCGAACTCACCCGCCTGGCACTGCTGCCCGAACACTCGATCGGCTACCGCCGGATCGACGACTTCCAGCAAGTAGCGACCGCCCGCGCCATGCTCGCGGTCTATCGCCTGTTCGAGGTCGATCAGCGAATCCGCTTGATGTACCACGGTTTCGCCGATCCTGGCCGGGGCTGGTTCGCCCTGCGCACCGCCACCGCCTGAGCGTTCGCGGATCAGGCAGCGGGTTCGCGAGTCCGGCACGCCTGGGCTGATATGCGAACTACGCCGACACGGAGGTCTTCGAAGTATCGGGAATGGAGTCCGCGAACGCCTCCGCAGCATCCATACGTTTCTGCCGACTCGTACCGGCGCTTCTTTCGTAGTACTGATCGAAGGCCGCGGCGCCCGCTGAAGGCGATCTCGCGGCGGCTGCCTTGAATTTCGCGTAAGCCGACGATTCGCTGGTGTTCATTTCATGCATCATGAAGTCGACTTGCTTCTTCCAGCTGCCGACATTCTTGCCCGCGTAGGCTCGCAGCGCGTCGTCCCGGCCGCCTTCCCACTGGATCAAGCCGATGGCGCCTTCCGCGGAATTGTAGGCCCCGGTGTTGAAGCTGGATTCGATTTGCATATTGCCGAGGATCGCCACCGCTTCGTTGTGTGTCAGGCCGTACTTGTCCCGGAGGTAGCGATAGATTTCCTCCGCCTTCGCCTTCTGCCCGCTGCTGATCGGCTCGGCATTCGCGGCGGAACCGACGTAATTGGAGTAGTCGGCCGAGCCGGGGCCGGAGCCGTTGTAGCCGGAGCCGTTGTAGCTGGGGCCGCTGTAGCCGGTATTCGTCGGAGCGCCGCTGCCCTTGTAGGTGGGAGCCGAGCCGCCGATCTTCTCGGCCTGCTGCTGGATCTTGTCGTGCGCGTCCACGACCTCGTCGTGGGTCTGGTCGACAGCCTTGGACACGGCCGACATGAGAGACGCGTTGGCGTCCGGCGACAAGTACGGGGCAGGGTGCGGATTCTCTTTCGTCGCCTTGGGCCGGATCGGCTCGGGCGCGTTCTCCAACGTCGTTTTGAGTTCAGCGACATAGTCCTTGATGTCGCCGAACGCGTTGGAAACGATCTTGGATGTCGCGAAAGCGGAGGTGTCGACGCCTCGATCGCTGATGTGTATCTTCTTTTTCGCGGCGTCCACCGTATTCGCCAAGGCCTTGTAGTCCTTGACCATCACGGAGCCGGATTCCTCGTCGATGTCGACGACCTTGCCGTCACCTTCCAATTGCTTCGCGTAGTCGGGAATAGTCGTGTCCCCCGAGCCGAGTACTTCCACCAGCGACTGGATCGCCGACCTGCCCCACTCGATGAAGTGCTTCAGCCCCTCCGACGCCCCCTCGGGATACGGCATCTTGGGCACTTCGTACCGCTCCGTCATCGAGGAATCCGCATCTCAGGTACCGCCATCGCATCCTCTGCTCACTACAGGACTGTGAGGCCACTGCGCGGCCCAGTCCGCAGCTGCCCGCTTCAAGTATTGATCATCCCCGGCACTGGGAAACCGCCGCGAACCACCGTCGACCGAGACGGCGGAAGAGGGCGGATTCCACGCTGGTCGCCTACTGGCGTGGGTCCGGGCATCACAGCCGTCGAGCCTTGAGCGGTCCAGCGGCCGAAGCGGGTCACCAACTGGTCCGAGTCGGCGCTGATTGAGTCGCAAGGGGGCCGGATGCGACCGCGCGAGGCCCACAAGGAACTCCGACATCGGTCCCAGCGAGGTCATCCCTCTCTCCCAAATCGACGCGGCGGCCACCTCGGCAAGACTCGGCATGAATCGTCACAACGGGCAGCGTTCCGGTGTCCGCCGTTCGACCGACTCGCCCTCGAACCGCCCGCGGGCGGTTCTACGAAACGGCCGATTTCAGAGACGCAAGGCGCCACGTTGATCCGCGAATCGAGTCGGACGAACGGCTGACAGATAGCCACGCCGGTGTCTGTTGGCGCCGATAAATCCTCGGCTACAGCGACGGGCAGTAGAACGGAGGAGGAACCAGGATGTCGCACAGGCTATGATCGGGGCCAGGGCGGAAAATATTCACCAGAAACATAACAGATCTCCTGTCTGCTTGTCGTTTATTATCAGACCTTTTCGGCCGCTATCGAGTATGAGTCGGCACCGCCGCCGATCACAATGGCGAACCGATGATTTTCTGTATTTCACCAGGTCGGAAAGGGTTACGAGGTGACCGGTCCGGACAATCCGAAACCGCACCTCCGCGCGCGTGAATCCACGCGCGGGAAAACCTTCGGATACCGACACGGCGACCGCCGCCGCCTCGCCGGGACTGGGAATTCGTCGGTCGGAGGCAGCGGCGGTGCCGACTACCGGAGCAGGGTATGAGGGGACTGCCCGGTAGGTATGGGCGGGCAGAGCGTCAGGCAGGGCCGTCACAGCGGGCGCAATGCAGCTACTACAGCAGCTCGGCGGCCCCTCGCCCTTCCGGGCCGCACGACTGAAAGATGCAGTGGTGGCGACAGCTATGTTCCTGCTGACTCATGTGATGTCTATCGGCCTTGTCGCAAACCACGGACATCCGTTCACAACAACAATCGCCCTCAGGCTGTGCCTGCCGCGGGGTAAGTTCTCCGGTATATGCAACATCCCGTTGACCAAGGATGCCTCCGAAGTATGACTTTGCGCGGCGAGGTAGCGCACTTCGGTCGCGGCCCCTGTATCCCAGGGCTGCCATTCCAGATGCACCATGCCGGCAAGAAACACTGTGCTCTGGTTCTCTTTGTCTATGGAGACTTCTGTTGTATAGCGGACGGAGGCTCCACGGGCGACGCTGTCCGGCCCCGCGATGGACAGTGCAGTTACCGGATGACCGACGTCGTAGATCGTCCCACAGCGATGGCATGTCCGGTCGATTCGCGTCACTTCGGACAGCCAATATGTGCAGCGGGCAGAATTCAGCACCGACCCGCAATAGGGACAACGATTATCACGATTCCTGTAGTACTCTCGGACCCGCACCCCGCCGACATCGACATGGGTCATCCTCCGAGGTCCTGCCGCCATCGCCTTGTAGAACACCTCCGCGATCGATTTACTCATCGCTTGCCACCGCGCTGTCTCGTCCGCCGCGATATCCGCCAGTCGCGACAGACTGCCCGGCAGAGGAATCGCACGATCAGCGCCCGAGTTCTCCAGCAGCCCGGTGATACGGGCGATCTCGTCGACCACGGATTGATACAGGGCAAGCGGTTCGTCCAGCGCTCCGGGATCAGTGCCCGCCACATGTTTCACGACCGTGTCGAGCATCATCCTGGTGAAGCCGAGACTCGGCGCGCTCTGCCAGTAATCGACCACTTCCGTGACCTGCGGTGGCACGTCAGGCGGCTCATAGAACAGTACGGGTTCCCGAATCGGCTCGGTGCCATGGTTGAACACGGTGACCACGCCACCTTTGGAGTGCACCGATCCCACGCAATTATCCGAGTCGAATCGGAAGTATCGAAGATCCCTCCCGTCCAGATCGACCTCGAACGATCTGATCTCCCCGGCGGGAACCTCCCACGCGTTCGAGTTCGTAGGCGCCCCTGACTCCGCAGCTGCACGAATACGACGTCCGGGTAGTCCGTAGAGCACCCATGGAGCCGCACCGAACTCACGCAAGGACAACCTGTTCAGTTCCACGGCTGTCCGACCGAGCGATTCTCCAGCCATCAACAGTCCGACACCACGCAGAGCGACCCTGTCGTCACCGATGAGCGGCTCGTACGTCGTCAGCAGGTTACGCAACGAATCAGAGGCTAGAAGACGCTGGCCGAGCGAAACCTTCGGTGAGAACATGCCATTCGAAGCCATGCTGCCGTTACAGACCTGCCAGATGAGAATTTCCGCATGAAAGATATCCGGCCGACTTCGGGTAGGCGGTACATGCGCCTTTTCAGTCCTGACCCCGCGGGCACAAGGTCCGCCGTCAGCGCACGGCAATGACCCGGGGCCTTCCGAATGGTAGTCCTGATCCAGGGTGGAACACAGGACGGCGCCGCCGAGTGGCGCGTTCATACCGTTGGCATGACTGACGACGGCGACGATGTCACGAGCGGCGCCGACAGCCTCGAGGAGGGCCGCGGACCCGAACTCGATCACCTCCACCCGATCTGTCGATTGCAGCGGAAACTGCGAAAAGCCGAACTGGCTCGATATGAGAGCAGGTCTCATCGGATGAGCTACCGGGCTGTCCTGGAGCAACTTCGACAACTGGGCACGGGTGGTCGTCTCACCCATCCAGGTCGCGATGAATCCGATCTCCGACTCCGCTTCGGCGCACGCGAAGACGACATCACTGAAACGATCGAAATCCAAGTACGCTGGTGGGGCGATCACTGCCCCAGCTACTTCGGCGGGTCGGTTCGCTATGTCACCGACCGAATCGAAGACCATCGGATCGAAAATATCGGCATGATCGTGCAAGAACTCGCGCACGACGCTGGGCGTGTCGCCGAAGATCACGACTCGCGTTTTCATCGCAGCGGCCGACGCTTCGTGGTCCCGAGACACGAAACCCTCCTATTCTGTGTCCGGGCTTGGGGCAGGCCGCACCTGCCCCAAGCCCGGGTCCCTAGGCCAGCGGTTCAGCTGTCACCACAGAGCAACGCCGGGGCGGACCACCTGATCCGACACGGCGACCACCGCAGTGTCGGAAGCAGAACGCTCGCTGTGCAGCGTGGCCGCTTGCGCGACCTGACCGCCGATCATGACGGTGGCAGCGCCGGCGATCAGCGCAACGGCGGCCTTCTGCTTCGTCTCGGTCTTCATGTGATACTCCTCTTCATTTAACTCCGCGATCTTTTCGCGAAGACCTTGGGAGTGCGACGTGCGCACGAGTGTGATTTCTTCACGACGCAGGCGGTTGATTGATTCCGCCTGCTCGAACCGCACGCGCACAATGTTCGGCCACGGCGCTATCGCATTCATGACCTCATTCGGACACAAGGCTTGGACATCGCTACCCGGAGCGTTATCGACGTAAAACTGTGTACGTCGGTTCACGCACCTGCTCGATGGTGCGACATCATCGCCTGCCAGTCAGAGCACAACCCCCGTTGGCATATCAGCGTTGATGATTCCCCCTCTGATCGTTTCGCTTGCGAGTACCCCTGGAGGCGATATCGCGCATCTGAACACTATGTCGATCGATCATTGATCTGCAATGGCGCCCGGACTCCACGGAGACATAGGCGCATGTCACCGGCAGGATAATCTTGTCCGGACCGGACGCCGGATCGGTGCCGCATAGCCGGTAGAAATACACCGCTGGCACTTTTGCCGAGCACAGAGCTATACTCGACCGCGTTCTGGCGCAGCATTGTCACCGACCGTGCCGCCGGATGGCAGCTGTCGACGGACACACTTTGAATGACGCCGTTTCGCGACAGAAGACTCGTCGACGCCGAGTGCTGCAAGATTTCGATTCGGGGAGGAAAATCGCATGGTGCTGACGGGCCGGAAAATCATCGAAGCTGTTCGCAAGGGGGAAATAGTAATCAATCCCTTCGATGAAGCCGCGGTGAATCCGAACAGCTATAACTACCGTCTCGGCGCAACGCTACGCACCCTCGAGTCCGAGGTCGTGGACGCCCGCGGGAAGACCGAATACGCGGAGCATCCGATACCGGATGAAGGATTGGTGCTGCAACCAGGACGGGTCTACCTCGGTACGACTGTCGAGGTCATCGGAAGCGACAGGTACGTCCCCTCGCTGATCGGCCGATCGTCGATGGGTCGGCTGGGAGTGTTCCTGCAGATATCGGCGGATCTCGGCAACCTGGGCGTTGTCCACCAGTGGACGTTGGAGATCGTCGTGTGCCAGCCTGTCCGTCTGTACGCCGGTATGACGGTCGGTCAGGTTTCGTTCTGGATGCCTACGGGCGACCGGACGACCACCTACGAGGGATACTTCGGCAGCTACTCCGAGGCGGTCCTGCCCCGCCCCGGCCAGCTGAACTGACCACCGCGGCGCGAGGGAAGGCTCCGGGGCCGCCCTGACGGCAGCTACCCGCCCCTGTCGTCCCGGGATGAACGGTGCTACTGAACCCGACCACGTGCAGCCCGCACGTGGTCGAGGTCGTCCCGGACTGATCGAGGCCTTACACCGGGCTCAACATCGAGGAATTCTCGGCCTCGCGCTCGGCTGTCGAGAAGTAGTTGACGGCGGCGACAAGCCCGTCCACGCTGCCGAGGTCGAAATAGTCGCCGTGTGAACGCTGCACGCGAACCGCTTCCGGATCCGCACTCGAGACCGCCGCAAGGCCGTCGGTGAGGTAGATCTCGCCGGAACCCGGGTCCGTTTCGACCGACGCCAGCGTCGCGAAGAACGTCGCCGGAAAGACGTAGCGGCTGATATTGATCAGCAACGGTCGTCCGTCGTCCGGAACCTCCTTCGCCTTCTCCGCTATGCCACGCAGGTACAGCGCTCCACCGATCTCTTCGGTCGCAAGCAGACCGTACCGGCCCAGATTCTCGGGCGTCGCCGGTTGGCCGACGATCCCGTAGGAATCGCCTGCAGTCTCGGCGAGGGAAGCGAGGGTCGACGCACCTGATTCGTCGGCGAGGAGGTCGTCGCTGGACAGGTAGAAGAAGCTGTCGTCGCCGACGAATTCGCGAGCCAGCAACACGGGAATGGCCGTGCCGTATCCTTCTTTCAGCGACTGCTCGAGGAAAACCAACTCGGGCACGCTCGCCGTCTCGTCGAGCGCCGTCGCCTTGTCTTCCCAGCCGCGCAAGGCAAGCAACTCCCTGAGATCGCTGTCGCACCCGTAGTAGTGCTGGATCTGAGTGCTTCCCTCGCGGACAACGATGGCGATCTGCTCGACACCAGCCCGCGCGCACTCGCGGATCATGTAGTCGATCGCCGGCCGACGACCAAGGGGCAACATCGCCTTGTCGATCGTCTTCGTGATCGGGTACATGCGTGTACCCAATCCAGCGGCTGCGATGACTGCCTTGCGAACGGTCATGAGTCGGCGTGCTCCTTGGTGGATGAACCTATCGGCTGAGGTTGCGGATCACTTTCACACCAGGTCAGCGTAAGCGGTCTCAGGCTAGCGCTTGGCGACTCGATGCGGAAGCGGCCGGCGGTTTCGTCGGTTCGACGTGTCCAATGCTCGGCTTCACTCTTGCACCAGCAGCATCGGACGGCAAATCACAAGAAAGGTTTCCGCTCAACGTGTTTGAGCCGTTGACGTTTTGTTGTCGCACTACATGCCGTGGTCGGCCGGTGTCATCGACGGCGATATCGCGCCACCGATGACACCCAGCATGGTGATAGTCCAGCACTGTGAACCCGGCAAGCGCCTTCCCTGTACCCAGTGACAGCCGACCGACCGAGTGACGTGCCCGAAGCGGCTAAGTGATAGCCAAGTCGAGGCGGTAGGAGTCCGCAATCGTGATCATGTCGGCCTCCACTGCGGACGTGCTCGGTCCGGCGAGCATGAACTTGCCGGATGACGGCCAGACTCCGAGGCTTCCGTTCAGCATCTGACCTATGTTGGGAATCTCCGAGCTGAGCACACTGTCCGGGCACGTATCCAATCCCCGTATCCGCTTGACCACGCAGGGACGTTGCTCGGCCAGCGCCAACCAGATGAAACCGGATGCTCCGACACCCGCCTTATCGAGCATTGTCGGCGGCCCCGTCAGCTGCGAGGGTTCGCCGAGGCAGGCACGGATCGATTCATCCACGATATCGACGCCGTATACGGATTTCAGTTGGGCGCTGATGCCGGCGCCGCCGAACCTGCATGCCACCTCGAGAAAGACGAATTCGTCGTCGTCGGTGACAAACGCCTCCAGGTGGAACGAGCTGTCGCGAAGGCCAAGAGCACTCAACACCCGGTGGGTGAAGCTCATGGATCGCTCGATCACGTCCGGATCGTCGAGCGTCACCACCGCGACCGGCGCGCTGGCAGTTCGGTAGTCGAAGACGCTGTTGAGGTATTTGGAAGCGCTGAAGAAGCGAATCACGCCGTCGCGGACGACACCGTCGAACATGCAGATCTGTCCTTCGATGAACTCCTCCACGTCGACATCCTCGGCCAGCCCCTCCGCACGGACATACCGGGCGAACTCCGCGCCATCGGCGAAGATTTGCACCCCGACGCTCGCGGCCTGGTCGATCGGCTTCATCACGACCTTGCCCGGCAGAGTGGCCACGATGTCATCGATGAGTTCCGACGGGGTTTCCGGGCCGACCTTCCAGAAACGCGGCAGTCGAATGCCCGTGCCGCGCAGCGCCTCCTTCATGGTGATCTTGTCACGGAACCGGCGGGCGGTCGCCGCGTTCACGCCGGGGACGCGCCACCGATCCCTGATCATGGCGGCGGGAATCACCGAGTTCTCGAAGAGCCCGAGAACACCGGCGGGGACCCCGTGCCGTGCGACCAGATCCTCGCAGGAAGCCAGGATCTGATCGGCGGCTCGGTCGTATCCGGCCAGATCGGCACTGCTCGGACCGCTCGCGTCGATGATCGCGAGATCCGCGAACTGCGACAGCAGATCCGACGGCAGACCCGGTACCGCTTTCTCGTGCACGAGCACGCTGATCCGATACCGATCGAAGTCGTACGAAGCCCGGTGCGCCTGGGAGAAGCCTACGGAGATGACATGAGGTCGGTCGGTCATCGGTCGCTCCCAGCGGTGGACCGGACCCGAGCGACCTGTGGAGCTCGCACCTCGGCGAACAGCTCTCGATAGCGCCGCGCTACCGAACTCCAGGCGAAGTCGTTCACCGCGCGTTCGAGCGCATTCCTGCCGCGCCTGCGCCGTTCCACCGGATTCGCGACGATCTCGGTCAACCTTGCCAGGAGGGCATCGTCGTCGTCAGGCGGCACCAGCCATCCGTTGGCATCGTCCCCCGCGGGCACGACGAAATCGAGCGGGCCGCCGGTCTCGGTCGCGAGTACCGGGATGCCACTAGCCATCGCCTCGAGGTACATCAGGCCGAACGACTCATTCACGGCAGGGACCACCAAGGCGTCCACGGCGGGCAGTGCCCTGGCGAGATCATCGTGTCCACGCCAACCCACGAAGAACACACGGTCATCCACTCGGAGTTCCCGTACCAGCTCCAGCGGGTGGACGCCCTCGTGTTCGCCGGGGAAACCGCCCCAGACGACGAGGCTGACATCTTCCGTCCGCTGTCGCGTCAGCCGCTCGAACGCGTGCAACAGCTGGTTGAGCCGTTTCTGTGTAAGAAAGCGGCCCAACCACATCAGGCGGATGCTCTTGCTCCGGTCAGAGAAATGCAGTCGTGCCAAGTCGGCGTGGCGGTAGGAGAGTGAACCCGGTTCGCCCCCCACCTCCGCGGCGCGGCAGTCGTCGACGAGAAGTTCTTGCCACAGCGCGGCATCGTCGGCCGGAGTGAACTCGGCAGGCTTGAAGCGCACGGTATCGACGCCGTGTGGAATGTAGCGCACCTTGGCACTGTCGACGCCGAAGCGATCGGTCATGGTGGCCTTGTCGACACTCGAGATGACGACGATTCGCTCGCACAGCTTGGCGTAGCCGGCCATCGCGTCCCGCCAGAACTTCGCGTACTCGAGACGCCCGGCCGCCGGGTTGTCATCCGCTTCGGCCAGGAGGCTCAGCCAGAACTTGATCTCGGTGCCGTGCATCGTCGCGACGACGGGTATGTCGGGGTACGCGAGGGCCATCCCTCCCTGCATCGGAGTGAGGTGATTCAGATGCACGACATCGGCGGAGCCGAAATGGAATTCGCGAAACCGCTCGGACCAGCAGGCCTCCAGATGAGCGGTCGCCTGCGGTGAGACACGACCGAAGGAGCGATCGGGGACGCCATCCTTGTCCTCGTAGGAGGGGTGAACCGGCTGCGCGACCAGCATGGGATCGACGCCCCGTACGTACGCATCGAAAGCATCGTCGTAGTCGACGACGTGCCGGACATGCTGCCCGTAGAACGCGACGGCGTCGCCGTTCGCGACCGCGCTGGTCGAACCGGCGGTGAGTGAGTAATCCACACCGAGGTCTCGCAGACGCGGCGCCAGATACCGCAGAACCTGCGCGGAGCCTCCACGCGGGAAGAAGATGCTTGCGGCCGCCACCTTCATGCGACGAACCCCCCTTTCTGGGCCGTGATGTAGCCCCACTGCAAAAATTGGTGTGTGCCCAGGACACTCGCCCCTGGCCTGCGTTCGGGCCCCGGATCGGCCACCCGGTTGGCGAGCACGGTCCACTCGGGCGTGGGAAAGAACGACGGCCAATGGTCGGCGCTCGGATGTGTGTCCAGCATCGAATGAGCCTCGGTAACCGGCAGCATGTACTCGATAGCGACCAAACCGCCCGGCGCAACGAGGGATCGCACGTGCGACATAGTGTCCACAAGCCGGTGCTTGAGGTTGTAAGAATACTGCAGCGCCCCACTGATGAACACGAAGTCGCAGGGCGCGATCCGCACCGACGCGAGGTCACCGCGGACAATGGTCACGCGCTGTTCGAGCTGCTCGGTCTCGAGCCGCCATTGCAGTCCGGGCATCTCGATCGGCGTGCCGTCCGCCGCTTTCGTCATGCCACCGTAGAGCGCGACCTCATCGATATCGACCGCGACGACGTCGAATCCACGCCGCGCGGCGGGCAGCACGAACTTGCCGTCGGCGCAGCCGAGAATCGCGGCGGTGGGCGGCCTGCCGTGCACCGTCCGCGCGACGCGGCGTAGGAGTGCGTAATACCGCGCGGGGGCGGGTCCCCACAAACTTTTCGTCTTTCTCCCCATTTATGGCGCTCCCATCGAACACAATTTGATCGTCGTCGAAAGGGCGTCCAGCGAGTCCGCCCAGAGGCCGGGCCACTCCCCCCGGCCCATCGACGGGTTCAGTCCGTCGTCGCAGAAGTGGATCGGCGTCGCTCCCGCACGCTCGGCACCCCATAGTTCGCGGCTGCCTCCGTCACCGATGAACACGCATTGCGCCACCTCGACGCCCAACTGGACAGCACAATGCTCGTACTGGGTGGCCGCCGGTTTACGGACACCGGTCGTGCAGGACAACGTCACCGCGTCGAAGTAGCGGGCCAGCGGCAGGTCGAACAACACCGTGGCGACCTCGGCCTCGCAGTCGCTGACCAAGCCGAGCCGCATCCCCGACGATCGCAGACCGGCGAGGAATCGACTGTGCGCGGGCCCCAGCGACAGATCCGAACGCGTCCACCGCAGCAACTCGCATTCGGCTTCGGACAGGGCCGTATCGGCTGGGCGGCCGCCGGCGAGTTCCGCGATCGCGCCGAGCGCCTCGCGGACCGAGCCGAATCTCCCTGCCAACCGCGTCTCCTTCGTGGACGCGTACGCGTCCACGAAGGCCTCCGCGTCGCAATCGAGACGATGAGCGAGTTCCCGGCGCCGTCGGAGTCGCAGACGTGGATCCGGCGCAGGAATCAGCGTGCCGTAGAGGTCGAACAGCACTGCGGACGGAAAAGTGGTGTGCATGTCACTCGCAGACGAAACTGCCGGTGAGTTTCGTGATCGTGAGCCGTCCTTCGGTCCTGATCGTGCGCTCGGCCAGGTATCGGATCTCGCCGTGCAACCGGGCGAAGAAGGCCTCGTCCAGCATCGGATCCGGTCGCGACGCCGCCGAGCAATAGTTGTGGCCGATCGCATAGAATTCCAGGAACGGATCGACAGTTCGGAATTCCAGAATGTCCGGTCGGCGGCGCAACTCCACCCGATCGAACTGCGCCGACAACATGTCTTCGCCATTCTCCAGGGATATCCGGCCTTTCGGGCTGGCCTTGAACAAATACTCCGGCGCGCCGATACGACGCAGTGCCTCGAAGTGCAAGTCGTACATTTCGACCATCGAACGCGTGCTGTTCGTGGTCACTACGAACCTGCCGCCGCGACGCAGAATGCGGCGCACCTCGGCGATGCAGTGCCCGAGGTCCGGCACGTAATGCAGCATATAGTTGGCCATGACGCGGTCGAAACTGTCGGTAGCGAACATCGTCAAGTTGTCTGCGCTGGATTCGATGAGCTCGCAATCCAACCCGATCCGTGACAGGCGCGCATGGGCGGCGGCCAGCACTCCCCGCGCGATATCCAAGCCAACGATGCGTCCGCTCAACAGGTGTCGCCCGACCATCTCCAACTGCACCCCGTTACCGCAGCCGAGATCCAGTAGTGCCTCGTCGCCGGTCAACTGGAGGCAGGACAGGAGGTGCTCGGCCAGCGGCGTACCGGAGACGCGGTACTGCTCGAAGATCCGCTGTTTGACGACGAGCATCCGGTCGGTATTGAAGATGGAGTCACGAAGAAGTGCGGGATCGAATTCGAAATGCGTTGTCGGGATGACTTTTTCAGCTAGTTTGTCCAAGTGCGGGTCGCCGAAGCTGGTCATGCGGTTTCTCCTTATCTGATGCCTGCGGGCAGAGTGCGCTCGGCGCGAAGTTCGTCGAGGCCTCGCCAGACCCCGGTTCCGTCGCCGGTCCGTAGTCGCCGCACGAGCTCGCGGTAGTAGCTCTCGTCGGCCGCCGCGAGGTCGATGAGGTAGGTGATCGCACCCCACTCACGAACGCGCACGACGTCCCAGAACGCCGGATCGCTGCGAGGGTCTCGGCCGTACGCGGCAAACATCTCGTCCACAGCCGCCGCAGGAGTGCCGAAGCGGCGATGCGAGACCACGATCGGGGCAAGATCCCAGTACAGCGGTCCGCGCCCGGCAGTGTCATAGTCGACCAGGAACGGGCAGTGCGGCGTGTTGACCACGTTGGCCGCGTATGCGTCACCGTGGATCAGCCCGGTGCGCAGACCAGGCAGGAGCCGCTCTCGCAGTGTTTGGATCCGCGCCATCATGTCGGCGCAGTGCGCGACGACTTCGTCGCCGGCATACGATGCCCGCCGCAATCGTTGCAACCGCGCGGCCGCAAGGTTCGGGTTTGTTTGTCGGTGCTCGTTCACTATCGGCGCGTCGTCCCGGTCGTGAATGCCGCGTAGGGTGGCGCCGAACCACGCGTAATCGATGTCGCCTCCGACCGAATCCAACAACGGCCAGAAGGTGACCGGGCCGCTCGGGGTCGATAACGGCTGCTCGAAGGCCATTGCCGCCGGCTCGATGATTCCGGGGATATCCGAGCACGTCTTCGCGAACCGAACGGCATTGATGGCCTGGGCCTCGCTGCCCACTCGGCCGATACGAACGAACAATGCGCGATCGGGCACCGCGAAGCTCGCGCAATGACCGATCTCGGCCATGCGAACCTCATGGTCGGCCAACCCGCAGACCCGGCGCACATGAGTGAGCGCGTCTTCCCACCATCGGCCACCGACCTCCGCACTCATGCGCCCCTCCCTGCGGGCACAGCTCGTGCGTCGGACCGCCGCAACCCAGTAGTCGCACCTTCGTGCTTCCACTTGGTCCCGATGTATTTGTGCGGCAGCATTTCGCCGAGGGATACGATCTGAAATGCTTGCGCGTCAGGGAGTACAACGAGGATGTCCGGCGCGTAGTCGAGCAAGAGTTCGCGACAAAGGCCGCACGGCGGCACGATCTTCGGTGCCTGTTCCGGTTCCGACGGCTTCGGATGCCGGACCGCCACGACCATCGACAGACCGCGGGCGCCCGCCATGATCGCATTCGCCAGGGCGCATGCTTCTGCACATGTCGAAGCACGGCCGATCATCGCTTCGAGATGGATTCCGTCGTGATAGTGGCCGTCCGGATCGAGTACCACGGCGCCGATCTGGTGGCGCTCTTCGAGATAGTGTCGTCGAATGAGCTGATCGGCCCGCGCGATCAGGGAGCGGGCGACCTCCTCGAGCGCGCTCGCGTCCTCGCGGATCATCGTCCCGCCTTTCCCGCATCGGCCAACAGCCTCCGAGCGCGTGCGACCGTGAGCGGGTCACCGAAATGGTTCGGTAGCCCGCTCAGTACCCGCTGGGCGTGCTGGTGTTCGCCGTGTCTGTCGAGCCAACGCACGGACAGCACGCCGAGCAGCGCCATCCAGTACGGGTGCAAGAGGTCCTCCGCGCGTGCCAGGCACGTCATCATTTCGGACAACGACGAAGCGGTCCGTACTTGCTCTTCCGCAAGGCACAATTGCCGGACCTGCTGCAGCGGCGCCGGATCGGTCGGCATCACCGGCATCTCGACGCTGTAGGATTCGCCGCCGAGAAGCGCTCCGGCTCTCGCGACATCCGGCTCGGGCAGTTGCATCGCCGCGATCCAATGTCGATACGAGTCGAACGGAGTTCCGGTCTCGGCCGCGATCATTTCCCCCAGCATCGAGAATTCGAAGAAGTTGAACGGCATGAGGGTCAGCGGCTTGTTCGATCGCATCATCGTCGTCGCGATCAGGCCGTCGACACGCGCGTGATACAAGGTGCCCATCGCACACGGAACGTCGATCGCCTCGCGGACGGCATCCATCGGGTTCCAGATCACCGTGCCCGCCTGACGCGTCTGCGGCGATTCCCGCAATCTCGCGATGACGCCGTCTATCTGGTCGACGCCGGGCAGGCTCCGGCGCAACCGGTGCCCATAATTCGAGCCGGGCAGCGTCAACCCGTCGGGCGAATAGTTCGCGGCCGGAGGCACGTAGTAGGCGATGGTCGAAGTGGCCTCGTCACCGCGCATCATCCAGACAAACCTGCTGACCGCACCGATGAGGTCGAAACTTCCCGTGGCCGGTATGAAGATTCGGCAGCGCGGCCGGCTCATTCCCGTACTGAACCCCAGCAACTCTCGCCATGCTTTGCCGCCCGATGTCTGGACCAGCTGACCGCCTTCCAGCAGACGTGCCAGCGCGTCGGTCACGGCCTGGCCGACGGTGGTGGGCAAATTGCTTCCGTGTTCGCCAGCACCGCCTCCGGAGGCATCCGTGGAAGGTCCGCGGCCGAGGCCGGCGTGCGACGAGCCGGTGCGGACCTGGTCGGCTGTGGTCACTGCGCGCCGCCCGCGATCGAACCGGCCGTGGTGGGAGACTCGGCGACCAGCCCCGATTGCCAAGTGCCTGCGACGACGTCGGTCAGGGCCTGAACCTGTCTGGCGAGGTGCTCGATGGTGGAGTCGTTGAGCACCTCGAAGTCCGGCGCCAGGGATATGGGAACCTCTGCGACATGCTGATCGGAGACCGGTGCGAGATCACCGCGCTCCGCCCGCCTGCGGATTCGCAGTTCGTCAGGTGCGGAAATCCGTACGAACCGGAACCCCATCTTCCGCAGGGCCTCGTAGTCCGGCCGACGTACGTCGTCACAGATGACGACCTCGGCATTCGAGTTCTCGGCGTCGGCGACACGTGCCGCGAACAGACGGGTCAGCGATTCGGGATCGATTCGCCGGAAATTGTCTGCCAGCGAACTCAGCAGCATGCCGTCCTGCCGGTACGGTTCGGCGATCGGCTGGCCGCACAACGAGTAGATGAGGCGTTGCAGGTCGTACAGTGGCTCCGCCAGTTTCACTACGGCACCGGTGCGTCCCTGCCGCTGGACGGCGTCCAAGATCAGTCGGCACGTCGTCGACTTGCCCGCGCCGGATGCTCCGAACAGTGCCAATCGCACTTGCTTCGCCATTTCAAAGCCCCGCCATCGCTTCGCGGGGAGACTTGTCGAAGTCCAGATGAATAGCGGATTCCTGCGGCCCCATACTGCCCTGGTACTTGCCGGAGTAAAGAGTCACGGGGCCCTCGGTACGCCAGAAGGTGACTTGACCGAGCAGCATCCCCGGGTAGATCCGCAGCGGTTGAACCGCGTGCAGTTGGAGCGTCCATTGGTTCACGGATCCGATGTCGATGAGGTCGGCCGTGATGTGGATGAAAAGCCCGAGCCGCGCCACACCCGATCGAGCGCGGATGATGGGGACATAGTGGTCACTGCCCATCACTTCCACGGTGGAGCCGAGGTAGATGCGATCAGGCTGTAGGACCATACCGTCCTCCGGAAGATACACTGTCTGCACCGGATTCGGCTTGCGTACATCGAGCACGGACTCGCTGTAGACCTTCAGAACGTTTCCGAGACGGAAGTTGTAACTGTTCGGGTTCAGTTGCTCGGGCTGGAAGGGGTCGATGATGATCCGACCCTGCGCCACCTGTGACTCGATTTCACTGCCAGTCAGGATCATGTGACCCCCCAAAGCCTTTCTTGAACTGGACTATCTCGTCCTCGATATGATCCCCGGATGCCGAAAGCCAGATATGACTGCGAAATCGGCTAGCGATCCCTGCCCATCCCATCGACTACACGCGAATCCGGTTCCACCGGAGAAGTCTTCGTCGAAGTCGAAGTGGGATCACTCCGTGACGCTCCGCCCGGTCGGACTATTCCGATCCGCGCGAATAGGCGACTACCACGCCGAATACCGCCCCCCGAACTACGCGTTCATAAATCCGCAGGCTAGACAATCGCCTTTCCGCCACCCAGTACTCTTCCCGCGAACCGAGATACCCTCGCTCGATCCAAATTTCCGATAAGGCGAACCTAGGCCGACTGCACGCCTGATGGCAATCACATGCGAGGCGGAAAGACGCATTGATGCATGTCATGGGCATTTATGTGTGTCCGGACCGGACGGCCGCGTCGGCGACGACAGGACAGTGCGCGGCAACGTGACAGCGCCCGGCCGTTCTGTTGCTCGGCTGATGAAACATGCGCCCGCCACGACGGCGAGGTCAGTGTAGTCCGCGGCGGGCACCCTGCGGCTTCACCGCTTCTCGGCAGACCGATCCGGCGGCGGACTACCCGCGACACCGCGCGAAGTAGATCACCCGACAGCAGTTTCCGCCGGATCAACGGGACGACCGACCAGCGTAACTCTTTGAGCAGCAGTGCTTCTCCTGCGCCAGGCGAATGCCGAGCTGTGCCGAGTCATACGGCGAGGCTGCCTGGCGGTCCGCGCCGCCCGACCTCGGCGGGCGATCTCGGCTACGACGCCGGTGAGACCTTGGAGCCGCACTTTGTGGAGCGGATCACCAACGCCCGTTCCGAGTGGTGACGCGCCGTACCCCTTGGTAGGTTTCGGCTTGTTCGCGCAGCGTCGCGCCGCACCTTCAGTCTTCGACACGCGAAACGTTCCTTCGATCCACATTTGTGCGCCTGCTTCGTCATGGAACAGGCGGGAATCGTCACACCCACGCAGCCGATTTCGTTCTCGACGGTGAAATCCATGGCGCATGAGCTTTTCCACACGCACCATCGCGCCGAATTCGGAACGCGCGCGACTTATCGCCGCCGTCCGCCCCCCCATGTCGCCCGCCCTGCTCGCCGCAGGCGTGGCTGTCCTGCCCATCAAGCCTTGGAGATCCGGTGACAATCGCCCTACCTCACCAGCCCGCGGAACTCGACGCGGTCATCTTCGACTACAACGGCGTCATCGGCCTGCAGCCCACCATTCCGATGTGGAGCAGGCTCGCCGAACTCGCCGGATGGCCCACAGACCAGCTCGGCCCCTTCCAGAACGCGTTCTGGAGCGCCCGCGAACCCTACGATTCCGGCGAACTCGACGACGCGGATTTCTGGACCGCCGTGCTCGGCCACCGCCCGGCCCCGGAACTGCTCACCCAGTTGCGCGCCGTCGACACCTCGCTGTGGACCCGGACCGACGACCGCGTCGTCGCACTGCTGCACCATGCCCGCCGGTCCGCTCTCCCGATGGTGCTGCTGTCCAACGCCCCCCACCCCGTCAGCGATGCCCTCGACGCCTCCGACTGGCGCACACTGATGACCGACGCCCTCTACTCCGCCCGCCTCGGCATGAACAAACCCCACCCCGACACCTACCGAAACGCACTCGCCGCCACCGGAGCCAGCGACCCCACCCGCGTCCTGTTCATCGACGACCGCGCCGACAACTGCCGAGCCGCCGCAACCCTCGGCCTGCGCACTCTCCACTACACCGGCTCACCCACCGACATCGAGGCCCACCTGCGCATCACCACCATCGCCGCGTAGTTCCCCACCAGTCGCCAAAGGGCTTCCGGGCGCGACACCGCTGCCGGTCGACAGTGCACACGAACTCGGCCGGGCGCTCGGCTGGGGTATCCCAGCCGAGCGTTTCCGCGGGAACGCCGATATCGTCGATGCGAGCCGGAAGTACCGATCGATGAGCGTGGCCGGACTACAGGCCGGTGCCTACTCGGCCCGCCTCCTCCCGTTTCGAGTCACAGGTCGACGCCGCACCGAATATGGGCGTTGCCGTACTTCTAGAAAATCCCCGACGCAACGAGATCATTTGCGAGGTGCTAGCGGCCCCGCCGTGCAAGCAGTTGACGTACAGCTGGATGTACCCGCAGCCTGAGCATCGCGCCCGGTGCACTGTCGACTGGACGCTGCAGCCGCAGGGTCGTGGCACACGACTGCTGCTGACGCAGACAGGTTCGATATCGAAGATCGTCGACAGAAGATGGCGCGCAACGCTACGGAGCGCAGTTGGAGACAACTCGTCCTGCCGCGACTCGGTGAGGTGATCCACCCCAAACCTGAGTCGACTGCGGAGATGGTGCCGACGCACTCTGACCGTCCCCCAGAATGGGCAGACGGCTGAGCGAGCGTTACCCCAACTGCCCGAGTGTGTCGGGCCTTGAAGGCCCTGGCTCGAAACAAGCGGCGCCGAATCACCGCGATGTGTTCGCGCAATGTCACGCAATAGCGAAGCCGCAGGTCGTTGACCTGCGGCTTCGCCGTTTTGTGGAGCTAAGGGGAATCGAACCCCTGACCTTCTCGATGCGAACGAGACGCGCTACCAACTGCGCTATAGCCCCGTGCGGCTCCGGGGAACCGCGCTGTGACACTGTATCAGGCCATCCCCCTAGTCTCCGAATCGGTACCCTGACCTGCGAAGATGCGGGCGGGTCATGCGCCGGCCGCGCGGCGCATGTCGCGGCCGGCGCGGGTGCGCAGGGCGCGGGCGGTCGCGGGGTCGAAGGGGTCGAGGTGGGCGAACATGGGGTCTTCGTCGTCGGGGTCGACCAAGGTGGAGCGGCGGCGGATCGCGCGCGCGGTGTCGCGGTCCATCGCGCCGCGGGGGGCGCGGCCCCGGCGCGCACGCGGGTCGGCTTCGGCCTGGTGGCCGCGGTTGAGGCGGGCGGCGCGCCTGCGGCGGATCTCCTCCTCCATCCGCACCTGCTTGCGCAGGTAGGCCAGATAGGTCACCAGCACCGTGACGGCGAGCCCGCAACCCCACCACAACAGGGGGGTGAGCACGAGCGCGACGGCGCCGAAGAGGATGGCGGTGAGCAGCAGGCCGAGCACGGCACGCTGACGGAAGGTGTAGCGGGCCGCGCGGGCAATGGCGTCGGCCTCGGGGTCGTAACCGCCGCGGCCACGGCGGCTGGGGACGAAATCCTGCTCGTCGTGGCCCGCGTCGTCGTAGTCGTCGTACTCGTCGTAGTCCACGAGGGCGGGCGCGGTGGAGCGCGCAGGCGGGATTCTGGCCGCGACCGGCTCGGGGTGGTGTGCGCCCACGCGGTCATCATCGGTCTCCGCGTCGATCTTCGCAGCGACTTCGGCGCCTTCGTCGGCGTCCGGCACGTCGTGGCCCGTCTCGTCGTCCGGCACGTCGTGGCGCGTCTCGTCGTCGGCTTCGTCCTCCGGTGCGGCGGAGGTGAATTCGCTGTCCTCGAGGTCGTCCGTTCCGGCGTCAGCGATGTCGGACGCCACGGCGTCGTCGGCCGCGGGTGTGCTGTCCTCGTCGGTCTCGGTGGCGGGCTCGTCGGCCGGTGTCGTCATCCGGTCCTCCGCATCATCGCTGTGGGAATACTCTCTCGGTACGCGGCGTCCATCGGGTCGCCCACGGGGCCGCCAGTTCGGATCGGTTTCGTGCCCGGCAGCCGGGCCCTTCTTGAGACGTCGCTTGCCTCCGCCGCGGTGCAGGACTCTGGTGGCCAGCGCGGCGTCGGTGGTGCGGCGGATTCTGGGGTGACGGTCGGCGAGGATCGGGAACAGGACGAAGACCCAGAGCACGACCAAACCGATCCACAGGATCGAATTCGGCATCGCGTCAGCACCTCCGTCCCGCCTGGGTTTCCTCCGGCTCGGCCCGCCAGCGGCGCGTCACACGCCCCGCGCTCGGTCGGCCCCCGTCCGACGCGACGGCGCGGACGCCGATCCCCTCGCAGGCTCACTGCCGATGGCGCAAGACGCACCATCGACGTCCGTAGGCTAATTCCGGGTAGCACCAAGTTCCGGCAGGCGCGCCGTGCACATCCGCCACACCTGTCACATTCCCACCAATGTCACCGCGCTCCGGTGGCCGGTTCTACAGCAGGGTGACGCGCCCCTCTCGCACCAGCCGGTCCAGGGCCGTTCCGGCCACTTCCTCGACGGTGATGCCGACCAGCAGGTGATCCCGCCAGGCGCCGTCCACGTCGAGGTAGCGCCGCAGCAGCCCCTCCTCCCGGAAACCGACATTGCGCAATACCGCTTGACTGGCCAGATTCTCGGGCCGGACGGTCGCTTCCACCCGATGCAGGCCCACCGGCCCGAAGCAGTGGTCGAGGCCGAGCGCCAAGGCCGCCGTCGCGACGCCTTGCCCGCTGAGATCCTTGGCCACCCAATACCCGATCCAGGCCGAACGCAGTGCGCCGCGCACGATATTGCCCACGGTCAGCTGCCCGCTGAACGTGCCGTCGACTTCGATCACCAACGGGATCATCGCACCGCGCCTGGCCTCGGCCTTCAGGCTCGACCACAGCGAGGGCCAGTTGGAGGCGTGGTTGCGCGCTTCCCACGACCCACGGCCGGTCGGCTCCCACGGCTCGAGATGCGCTCTGTCCCGCAACCGGATCCGGCTCCAGGCCGCCGCGTCGCGCAACCGCACCGGACGCAAGGTCACCTGTCCGGCGGCGACCCGGACCGGACCCAGTCGCGCGGGCCATCCCGGATGCTGCGTCGCCCGGAAGACGTTCATGGCTTCCACGTCTCAGCCGCGCTGTGCGAGGAAGGCGACCTGGACTTCGTCACCGGTGCGAATGTCGGTGTCGTCGGGGTCGATCACGATCAGGCTGTTGGCCTCGGCGAGCGTGGCGAGCAGGTGCGAGGACGAATTGCCGTTGCCGAGCGGCTGCACGAGATACTCCCCGGTGGCTTCGTCACGCATGAGCTGCGCGCGCAGGTAGCCCTTGCGCCCCTCCATGGAACTGATCGGCGTGATGGTCCGCGCGCTGATGATCCGGCGCATGGGATGCCTGCGCCCCAAGGCGATCCGGATCAAGGGCCGCACCATCACTTCGAACACCACCAGCGCGCCCACCGGGTTGGACGGCAGCAGGAACGTCGGCACCTCGTCGCGGCCGAGCCGCCCGAAACCCTGCACCGAGCCGGGATGCATGGCGACGCGGGTGATCTCGAGTTCGCCGAGCCCTTCCAGCGCCTCCCGGACCTGCTCGGAGGCCCAGCCGCCCACCGCGCCCGCGATGACGACCACCTCGGAGCGCACCAACTGTCCCTCGACCACGTCGCGCAGCAGGCGCGGATCGGAACTGACGATGCCAACGCGGTTGACGTCCGCGCCCGCGTCCCGCGCGGCCGCGGCGAGCGCGTAGGAGTTCACGTCGTAGACCTGGCCTGGGCCCGGCGTGCGGTCGATATCGATCAGCTCGCCGCCCACGGACAGCACCGACAGTCGCGGACGCGGGTGCACCAGCACTTTGTCCTGACCGACCGCGGCGAGCAGGCCGACCTGCGCGGGGCCGATGATGGTCCCCGCGCGCACCGCCACATCGCCCGGCTGCACATCGTCACCGATCCGCCGCACGTAGTCGCCGGAGCGCACCGGCTCGTACACCTTGATCCTGGCTCGCCCGCCGTCGGTGAAGTCCAGGGGGAGCACCGCGTCGGCGAGCGTCGGCATCGGCGCGCCGGTGTCCACCCGGACGGTCTGGCGGGGTTGCAAGCGAATCGGCTGCCGGGAACCGGCGACCACCTCGCCGACCACAGGAAGGGTCAGGTCGACGAGTTCGCCTTGTTCGTCCCTGATGTCGGCCCCGGCGGAGGCCACGTCCACGCTGCGCACGGCGTAGCCGTCGATGGCGGCCTGGTCGAAGCCGGGCAGCGGCCGTTCGGTCACGACATCCTCGGCGCACAGCAGGCCCTGGGCCTCGGAGATCGCGACCCGGACCGGCCGGGGCGCGACCGCCGCGGCGGTCACCTTGATCTGCTGATCCTCAACCGAGCGCATCCAGCCCTTCCTGATCCTCTCCGCACTCCATCCGGCTCGCCCGCACGGGCGCGCGATCCCGCCGCGGCGCAAGCGCATTCGCGCGCGCACCGCGGTGAACCATCATTCGTACCCGACGGTCCACTCTCGGCGAAACCCCGGCCGGGTCCGTCAGTCGCCGGTCGTCAGCTGCGGATCCCAGTCCGGGCTCAGCCGATGCTGCAGCCACTCCCGCAGAGCGGGGCCGTATTCCTCTCGTTCCAGTGCGAAATCGACCGCAGCACGAAGATAACCGCCCGGGTTGCCCAAATCGTGGCGCGACCCACGGTGCACCACCACATGAACCGGATGTCCTTCGGCGATCAGCAGTGCGATGGCGTCGGTGAGTTGCAATTCGCCGCCCGCGCCGGGCTCGATGCGGCGCAGCGCGTCGAAGATCGCGCGATCGAGCAGGTACCGGCCCGCGGCGGCGAACGTCGACGGCGCGTCGGCGAGCGCGGGCTTCTCCACCATCCCCTTGACGCGCAGGACATTCGGATTCACCGCGTCGGGCACCGGCGCGACGTCGAACACGCCGTAGGCGCTGACCTCGTCCTTGGGGACGTCGATGGCGCACAGCACCGTTCCGCCGCGCTTGCGGCGCACCCGGCACATCACGTCGAGCACACCGCGGGGCAGCACGAGGTCGTCGGGCAGCAGGACGGCGATGACATCCTCGTCGTCGTCGAGGGCCTGCTCGGCCTGGGCCACGGCGTGCCCGAGCCCGAGTGGCTCCTCCTGCACCACGGAGGTGACATCGAGCAGTCCCGGCGCCTTGCGCACCTTCTCCAGCAGCTTGAACTTGCCGCGCTCCTCCAGCGTGCTCTCCAGCACCAAGTCCTCGACGAAGTGCGCGACCACGCCGTCCTTGCCGGGTGAGGTGACGATCACCAGCCGCTCGGCGCCGGAGCCGGCCGCCTCGGCGGCGACCAGCTCGATGCCGGGTGTGTCCACCACAGGAAGAAGTTCCTTGGGCACCGTCTTGGTCGCGGGCAGGAACCGTGTTCCGAGCCCGGCCGCGGGCACCACGGCCGTGCGGAAGCACGACACCTCCGCGGCGTCACCGGGCTGTCCGGCCTTTGCTGTCATACGCATACCCTATCCATCCATCACGCCGCCGGATCGGCGTCGCCGACCCGGTCCCGGGGTGAGCCTATGGTGATCACTGTGAACATGCCCGGCGAGCGCGATAAACATGCATGGCGCACGGAACTACTCGCCCGCCGGGCTGTGATGCCTGCCACGGAGCGGGAAAAGGAAGCGTTCGCCCTGGCCACGACGGTCGGCACGATGGGAGTCCGCGGGTGGGTCTGCGCGTATGTGCCGGTGGCGGGCGAACCGGGCTCCACCGCGATGCTGGACGCGCTGCGCGGCGGTGGGGCGCGGGTGCTGGTTCCGGTCACGGGGCCGCCGGGACCGCTGAGCTGGGCCGAGTACACCGGCGCCGGCGCCATGCGCCGGGCCCGCTACGGATTGCTGGAACCCACCGGCGCGGCGCTGCCCCCGGAGGCGATCACCCGCGCCGACCTGATTCTCGTCCCGGCTCTCGCGGTGGATCTGCGCGGTGTACGGCTCGGCCGCGGCGCCGGCTACTACGACCGCACGCTGCCCGCCGCGCGGCCGGACGCGCGCTTGGTGGCGGTGGTCCGCGACGATGAACTGGTCGACCGGCTGCCGGAGGAGACGCACGACCTGCGCATGGGTTGGGCGCTGACGCCGCGCGGCGGACTGCGCCGACTGGGCGGCGATTACCCTGGGGAATGAAACACCGATTGGCGGTGTTGGCACTGTCGGCTGTAGAGTGCCAGATCGACGAACACCGCGGAGGATCCTGTGCCTACTTACTCGTATGCGTGCACCCAGTGTGACAACCGCTTCGACATCGTTCAGTCGTTCACCGACGAAGCGCTGACCGTGTGCTCGGAGTGCTCGGGGAAGCTGCGCAAGCTGTTCAACTCGGTCGGCATCGTGTTCAAGGGCAGCGGTTTCTACCGCACCGACAGCCGCGGTGGCTCCTCCACCGCCAGCGAGCCCGCCAAGTCCGACAGCGGCTCGAGTTCGTCTTCGTCCTCCGCGTCCGACTCCGGCTCGTCGAGCGGGTCGACCGCGTCCACCAGCACGGCCGTAGCCAGCTGATTCCCCGGTTTTCCACAGCCGGTCACCTATCCACAACCCGCCGTGATCCCGGCCGGGTCGGCGCGAGCCCGGCCATAGGCTGCGGCCATGACTCGCGCACTCGCCGATCTCGGCCGCGGCGGCTGGAATCCCGCCGGGTGGCAGCGCCCGCCCTGGGCCGACGCCGTCCTCCTCCGACGACTGCTCGCCGCAGCTCTCACCGCGCTCGCGGCGTTCCTCTTCCTTCGTGGCGATCCCGGCACCGAACGCACGACGGTGCTCGTCGCGGCACGCGACCTCGCGCCAGGAAGACTCCTCGAATCGGGTGACCTGCGCGCCGCCCCGCGCGAAGCGGGCACGCTACCCGCGGGCGCCGTCACCGACCCCGCCGTGATCGTCGGCGCGACGCTGGCCGGCGCGATGCGCCGCGGCGAGATGTTCACCGACCTGCGCGTCGTCGGGCCGCGCCTGGCCGCGGCGGCGGCCGGCGCCCGCGAGGCGCGGATCGTGCCGGTCCGCCTCGCCGATACCGCGGTCGCCGACATCCTGCGCGCGGGCGATCGCGTCGACGTGATAGGCGCCGAAGACGCGGGCGGCGCCGGCGCCCGGCCGGCCCGTACCCTCGCCACCGACGCCGCCGTCGTCCTCGTCTCCGGCGGTGGAACCGGCCGCGCAGCCGCGGAACGAGTGGTCCTGGTCGCGATGGACGCCGAGCACGCCACCGCCGTGGCGGGCGCGTCGCTGCGTACCGCGCTCACCGTCGTCTTCCACTGACCCGCCGATCCTGCTTCGGCGGATATTCGCCGGTGGCTCGTTAGCATCGGGCCTACCGGCGCGCGGGTACCGCCGAGCACGACTGCCCAGCTCCACGAAACAGAGGAGACACCGGCCATGCTCAAAGAGTTCAGAGACTTTCTGTTCCGCGGGAACGTGATCGACCTGGCCGTCGCCGTGGTCATCGGTACCGCGTTCGTCGCGATCATCACCGCGATCTCCAACGGCATCATCAATCCGCTGCTCGCCGTCATCGGCGGGCCGGGCGACATCGGCCTCGGGTTCCGGTTGGTCGCCGACAAACCGGCGACCTTCGTGCAGGTCGGTCCCATCATCACGGCCGTGATCAATTTCCTGCTCATCGCCACGGTGCTGTTCTTCGTGCTCGTGCTGCCCGCCGCCCGCCTGAAGAAGCGCTTCCGGCCCGACGACACCACGCTCACCGATTCGGAGGTGCTGATCCAGATCCGCGACCTGCTCGCCGAGGGCCAGACCAGCTCGGGCGGCAGGCACGAATTCTGATTCCGACCGTGCCGCAAGCGAAAACGGGCCCGTCGGTGACGAGCCCGTTCGCGTGATCGTGTGTGGATCCGGCGCTCAGCCGAGGCTGAACGGTTGTCCCCACAACGTCACCCAGGTGATGACATTGTCGGTTTCCACCTCGACACTCACGAACGCCCGCGCCTGGGCAT